>JAUXAC010000189.1 GCA_030615035.1 Dehalococcoidia bacterium
GCAGAAATAAGGAGATTGTTGCTGCCCTCAGTCAGCTAGAAGGAGTGAAATCAGCTGACACAGTAACTGGGCCCTATGATATTATTGCCGTAATAGAAGGGGGAAACTTGAACGATGTTGGTGACTTAGTCACTGGTAAAATCCAGCCTCTTGCTGGCATTATCAGAACAGTAACCTGCTTAGCCACCGGACAGTAAATACAAAAATAGGGTCGGGGATTCGAACCCCCGACCCCTTTTGGTAATATGGGTGGGATGCCACTTGCCCGAGAGGGTAAAGCTGGCTGGCAGGGCACTCGGGAATCCAAGGCTGGGGTTTCACTTCCCCCAAACTCCTTTCCCGTCCCGTGTGGCGTCTGGGCTGTAATCGGGGTCAGTGCCCTGCCGGGTGCACAAGAAGGAGGAAGTAAGTCTAGTCAGTTATTTGCTAGCTGGCTTCGGGAACCGGGATAGGAGGTGGATTCAATGGCAAAGGCTTTTGTTCTAATCGAAACAGCGGTAGGCAGAAATAAGGAGGTTGTTGCCTCCCTCAGGCAGCTAAAAGGAGTGAAATCAGTCGATATAGTAACTGGACCCTATGATGTTATTGTTGTAATAGAAGGGGAAAACTTGAACGATGTTGGTGACTTAGTTACTGGTAAAATCCATCCTATTGCTGGCATTACCAGAACAGTAACCTGTCTAGCCACCGGACAGTAAATAAGAAAGGAGGTGATTGATGCCTATTTATGTAACACTAGTGAAGACGCCAGCGGAAGGGATGAAAAGGATGCCTGACTTCGAAGAGGCGCATAAGGAAGTCCATAAGATAGCTGAGCAGCTGGGAATCAAAACCATTGGCGCATATGCCCTGTTGGGACCTTACGACATGATGTTTATATACGAGGCACCCGATGAGAAAGTGGCCATAAGTTCGGTCTTGTCTCAATTGGTAAGGCGGGGTGGGCAAACGGAAACTTGGACGGCAATTCCAATGGAGGAGTTCACGGAGCTCACAGCAAGCCTGAGGGGCTGAATCCCCTTTATGGAATTAAAAAGACAAAAAAGGCTAGGTGAGTGTGATAGATGTTGAATTGTGGGGCTTCCTGAAATGTACGGGATTGATAGCGACGGTGATAGTACTGTTGGTGCTCATTTTATTTAGGGTGTGGCGGAGATGAATGTATAAGGGGTGAAGAATCAATAAAATCGTGGAAATGTCGCTTTTGGACTTTATGTTTTTTTGATGGGGTGGCTCGGGGGCGCTTTTCTTTTCTATGTGCTGGGAGTTTCCCAGACCTGTGGCTAATTGATATGGTGAGCAGTAGGCGGAATAAGTTTGAGATTGCAGCCGACATTCTAAGACTAGAGAAGGCAAGCCCAACCCGGATAATGTGTA
>JAUXAC010000090.1 GCA_030615035.1 Dehalococcoidia bacterium
GCGATTGGAGCGTTAGCCTGGAAAAAGACTTGCTTGTGTACTAGGCAAGCGGAGGGAGGGAAAGAGATAACATTTAAGGCATTATAACTACAAAGGGGAGCAAGAACACCCCCGGGGGGAGTGAGTACCGCCTGATCAGCGAGAAAGCTCCCCTATTATTTTTGAAAGGAGAAAAAGATGGTTCCTGAAGGAACAATCGTCGAGAAGATCATAGAGGCTCAGAGGAACAAAAATTTAGATGGTCTTATAGCCTGGCTGGAGAGGCTGGGCTGCAAAGACATAAGCAGGGATGGGAACACAGCCACCCTCACCGGCTTGACCGGGATGAGGGCGGGGTTTATACTGGGTGATCCTGTCACCCTTGCGGTCTGCACCGGATTTGCCCTGTTCGGACCTCATTGGGTCTCGCTTTGTCCTACTTTATTGGAGAAGGTCAACAAAGTCTGGAAGATGGAGATGAAAAAATGACAAGGAAAAGAAGAAAAAGTCCAACAAATCCAACAATTTGCGGAAATTGCGGGAAGAGCATTCCCTTCAGTCTGCCTGGGTATATGAGGATATCCAAGGGGAAGGATGGGATTTGGCGACCTAAGAGCGGTATCTGCCAATGTGATGAGGAGATGTACCGCTGGCTTGTTTTGGACCTCTGCGATAAGAAAAACAGGAAGGGAGGCCGGAAGGGAAGCTGAAGGCTTGACATAAGATGTTTTTGTTATATAATAGTAACAATAGCTATATCGAAAGGAGGGTGGAATGGCCAAGGAAAAAAAGGCGAGAAGGAAGATCGCTTTTCCCAAGAAGCCGGAAGACAGGCTGACAAAGCAGAAGTTGCTGAGGTTCACCGAAAGGGACTGGAAACTACTGGAGAGGGCAGCCAAGATCAAGAGGCTTAGTGTCACCGCTTTGATGAGGTCAGCGATCTTCGACTTGCTGAGAAGAGAGGGCTATACCGAGAATCACGAACAAGGGAGATAAAAAACAATGATTATCGCTGTCCGCTGTCCTGGGTGTGGCTGGGTCGGCTATGCGGTATTAGAGCCCTTTTCAAAAAGGGACTACGAATGCCCGGCGTGTGGCTATGGGTCATTGAAGCGACCACGCAAAGGCACGCCGGGAGGGAATATAGCGAGGTTGAAAGTTAAGAGATAGGAAGGAGGTGAGAAAGGTGAGAAGGAAAAATAACGAAAGCGGAGCGATACTAGCCATTGTCATCATTTTCATGTTCGCTGTTACCATAACTGGGCTGGCGTTTCTCAATTCAACCGTAATGGAGTACCGTCTGGCGATGAGGGAGGTTCACAAAAACCAAGCGTTCTATTTGGCTGAAGGCGGGGTGGAAGATGCTCGATTTAAGCTGGGAGATAATTGGGATCTTGCTTCCATAGATGAGACTTCATTGGGGAATGGAATCTACATGGCTGATATTTATGAGACCGATGAGGATGGCGACCCATTAGACCCTGACAATGACAGCAAGCGAAGGATAAGGTCAACCGGGACCGTCAAGGAAATATCCCAGATTGTCCAAGTTGTAGTAATAAAACCACCTACTGGTGCTGAAATCAAAGCAGCACTAGAAACAAGTGGAGAGGTAAGAATAAGAGGAACTGCTACAATAACGGGCGACCTAGAGCATAGCGCGATAATTGCCGAAGCCGTTGACCCAAAAGGAAACTACATAATAGAACCCCCGGAGGATGAGGGGGGGATAAGTATATCGCCTCCATGTATTCCCGGAACTGCATATTTAAACTGTTTTACAGCTTCTGAATATCCTCCCTACGAAGACTATTTTGAATATGTTTTCAAAATGAAAAAGAGCCAAGTGAAAGATTTGGCGAACAGCGGTGCCGGTGGAAATACATATTATTCCACATTTGTTAGAGATCCGGAAGATGTTACAGGTATCACTTGGATTGATGACCCTGACGGAGTAGGCTCCCGAATTACTTCTATGGGGTGGCATGGCGATGGTATCCTTGTCGTAAATGGCGACCTGACAATAACTGGTGGCACTTTCGATGGAATACTTTGGGTCATTGGAACTTTGGAGATAGGAGCTGGCAATCCTGTGATAAATGGAGCAGTTGTTGTAGAAAGTGATATTACAGAGAGTATCCCTCTTGAAGGAAAATTAGAAGTCAATTATGACAGGGAGAAAATAAACTTGGCAGTTGGCGAAGTAGCCACTCTCCCTTTCATTGAGTTAGGAACTTGGGAGCAATTAAAGTAGGAGGCAACAATGTACATATACATAGCATTAAACATAGCCTACGCAGCCCTAATCCTGTGTGGCGTTGCGTTACTGCTGATATGGAGGCGAATAAGGAAGATAGAGAAGGAACTGAAGGGCAAAAAGTAGGGATGGAACCTTTCCCCTAGATGAGAAGATAACTGAACTACAAGGAAAGTGAGGTGAGAAAAGATGAGAAAAAAATACTTACTGTTGTTGTTAGTGGCTCTGGCAATGGCTTTGGGAGGATGCCCGTGCGACAAGAAAAAGCACATTGCACCGCCACCGCCACCAGACGCTCCTTTCGATTTGACCGCCACGGTGATCTCCTGCGAACAAATTGACCTGGTGTGGAAGTACGTCGCCGAGAGAAAGGAAGGGTTCAATGTGTATAGGAAAGCCAGTAGTTACAGCAAAATAGCCGTCCTGGATCCCGAGGCCACTTCGTACAGCGATTTGCCTTTGAGTCCTGAAACAACTTATTGGTACAAAGTTACGGCCTATGGTGAAGGGGGGGAATCGAGCCCGTCCAATGAGGTTAGCGCCACAACGCCCGCAGAGGTTGAGATGCTGGGTTACTCTTGGGATGAGTGGTGGTCGGATTATTCTCAAAAGTGGAGTACCAATGTTACAGGAAACGTTAAAAACAATACGAGTCGGATCCTTACTGTCTGGGTGGAAGGCAAATTCTTC
>JAUXAC010000184.1 GCA_030615035.1 Dehalococcoidia bacterium
CGGTTACCCCGAGCATAGTGGCTATATATTGCCGTGACTTGCGGGTATGGCTGTAGTAGCGCCTTATCACATCCCGTTCTTCATCATTCCAGTTATGATTTTGTCTCAATTTCACCTCCTCCCTAGAGAGGGCTGTACCAGCTCTTCTCGGCACTTCCTCATCTCGTTTTCATCGCACTCACCTACCCCATCTGGGATGCCGTGGTAGTGAGGACAATCTTTGTAAGTTACCATCCTTTCCCCTTTCTACTGGATTAGTGTTTGCTGTCGCCCGTCTTTGGTCCGCATTTCTTCACGGTCGATAGCATCTTCGGGGATATCGTCAAGGACACGCTCCACTGACCGGTGAATGTTGCCTGGGGCTTCATCTCCGTGCCAGTCCTTGCCGCCGGTGACCCTTTCAATCTCCCCAGCCAAGGCTCTCAAGTGCTGTTTCATATACTCGGGAAGGTGGTCAATCTTCTGTGCCTGTTCTACGGCTACCTTGGCTAGCTTGAGTGGCTCAATTACCTGGTCAGCCTGTATTTTCACCTTCTCCATCGCCTCAACAACCTTGACCGCGCTCCACTTGATAGGCATCTCTCACCTCCTTTCTATGTGATTAGGTTAGGGGTCAGGTATTCACTCCTGCTCCCCCATCTTAAATTCAAGCTCATATCAAAGTCCTTTATCGTCCAGCATCTCTTACAGCTCCCGCAGCTGGTCACCAAGCCACTATCGTGAGGGCAGGGGACACCCTTTCCTTCTACACTCCAGAGTCGCCAGCCCTTGCCTGGCATATCCCGATGGGTATTGTCCACGCTTGCCCTCATAAATACATTGGGCAAGTCACGAAACGCCTCTAACCGGTCTCTGAGATAGACGCTTCTCCACGACCTGGTGGAGCCGAAGAAGGCGACAGCGGGCAGCCTTCTTGCTATCTCTATCCACTTATCAATATAGGCAACAGCGTAGAAGTCCCCAACGACATGGAGGCGAAAGCCAGCTACATCTGCCTTCAGTATCTCCAATGTTATCCTGTCTACGAAGTCATCTCTCAATGAAGCCTCGTAACGCTGTTCGTTTATCTGCTTTATCCGTTCTGATACAAAGCGTCCTCTCAGCCCGTAGCAGAAACGGTCACAAAACGGTGTCTTGCCAGGGCAGGTGGACAGCACCGGTAGCGAGAAACTTGGCAGTTTTCCCACCTTCGTATTCCCCCTGCTGATTAACACCCCTCACACCCCCTTTCAAGCAATTAGTACCTGCTGGGTATCGGCAGGCTCTAGCTCTGCTCGCTTCTGGTTATACAGACCTGCTCGGGTCGTCTTCTCTCTCCAGACGACCTCAACATTAGTCATACCTCTGTCGTATAGGCTCTTGTGGTTTATGATTGACCAAGTGGACAGGTTCTTGAGAAAGCTCTTCTCCGCTTGCTTGGCTTCCTTCAGGGTTTTGG
>JAUXAC010000087.1 GCA_030615035.1 Dehalococcoidia bacterium
TTCCTTGAGCTCATTGGGCGGAACCCGGAGAACATGGGCCCCGATATTGTCGCCGCGCCTTGAGAGCGCAAAGGCCAGCCGGTCCCCGGAGCCCCCGAATGTCATGAGCACGGTGTCGCCCTTCTTAAGGCCGTCAAAGGCTACAGGAACCTGAGCAACATGCATTCCCTTCTTCTTCTTCATTTCCAGCACGAAGTCCTCTGGGAATGCATCCGGGTTTTCACCATCCTTGAGCTTGCGCCAGTTGAGATGATGGGAAAGGATTTTGGACTTGTCATCGCCGTCCTTGGGGTCCCTGTGGCTTGTCGGGAAGCGCCTAAGCAGGAAGTCCAGTTCATCATTCTCCGTTGCCAATTTATGGCAAATCACATTTGACCCGTCCTTTATTGCGACCAGTGTCGGCCGCTCTTCCTTATCTGCTGTTATCTTCACACGATGCTTGATACCAATTACTCTTCTTTTTTTCTGTTTCATTTCAAATCCCCTTTCAATTTTCGACCCCATGGGGTCACGTTAATGTTTCGTCCCGAAGGACACTATTAGCGAGGTAAGAAAGGACTGGGACATCTACGCAGTCGTTTTAACAAAACATACGCATCATCGTCCCACCCTTTAATTTCAAACACTGCCCTGCATCTCCTTTTTCGTTCTTGCGAACAGTCACGGATTCGCAGGGCAGTGGTTAATGGCAGACATCACAGCATACGTCCCGAAGGACATTACTTCAATCGTCCGCCAACGATATCAAAATAATTGCCAGCTGCCCCGCAAGCTATCGCTCGTTCTTGCGAACAGTTAGGTTGTCGCAGAGCAGCCAAAAGATGGCGGACATGGGGATCTACGTCCCTAAGGACAGCCTCTATGTCGTCCGCCATAGAATATTTGGAATGGAGTGGGACAGTATTTCAATCGTCCCTATGGACACTCCTGTAATCGTCCCACCCCATAATTGCAATTACGGCCAGTTTCGTCTGCCAGCATTCATAAGATAATCCTGAGACAGCATTTTAGCCTCAAAAGACATACTCAAGACAGTAGAATATGGCTGTTTTCAGCCTGTTTTGGATAGCTAAAGCTAACCTAGAGAAAGGGCCGTTTTCGAGCCTTAAATGCCCTGTTTTTCTTTTTTTAGCAGTTTGGGCATTCTGCTATTGCGGTCCTGGCCTTTGCTATACCTTACGGATATGTTGAACTACAATTTGTGGTTTGGGCAAACTGCAGGAATTACGGAATTTATTTTATTTGTTAGTTGTGAACATGATATGAATAGTATTTTGTTATCGATAAGTTATAAAAAGATATCGTTTGGATAGTTATACTATTCTGCGTCACATTGGATATTATTTCCCTTTTCCCAACAGCCACACTCCTAACCTTTATCAACCCCGGCCACAATTTTAAACCATGGCAAAGGAAATCAGGGCAGTAATCTTTGACATGGGAGGCGTTTTGCTTACTAACAGGATAGAGGAGATACTCCAGGGGCTGGCCGGGGCCCTGGGCATTGACAAAAAGGCCTTCAGGGAGTTCCAGCTGGGCTACCATGACAGGATGATACGGGGAAGGCTTTCTGTAAGGGAGTTTGCAGGGATGGTGGATGAGAGATTCGGCCTCGGGATGGGCGCGGACAGGATTATTCAGTTATGGAAAAGGTCCTACCTTGAGGTCATGTCAGTGAATGAGGGGATACTGGAGATTGTAAGAAAGCTGAAAGAAAAGGGCTATAAATTGGGAATAATTTCAAATGTGCCTGACCTGCATGCACAGATAAACAGGGAAAGGAACCTTTTCAGGCCTTTTGACGTCTGCATACTGTCCTGCGAGGTTGGATTAACCAAGCCCCAGGAAGAAGTATTCCGGCTTGCTGCCAGCAGACTGGGCCTCATGCCGGAGGAATGCGTGTTCATTGACGACAGGGAGAAATACCTTTCCGTGCCCAGGAAGATGGGTTTCAGGGTAATACAGTACAAGGGGAATGAGGAACTAATCAGCGAGCTGGGGAAGACTGGAGTAGTGGTTTAGCCTTAAGCCCCTGCCGGATATGCCAGGGCAGGCCTGATTCAGGGTCAGAAAGAGGGGCTCTTTGGCGGTTTCAGGGAAATATAACACTGTTATAACGCTATGCTGCGACTAATTTACAAATTAATATATATAAAATTGTAAAGCACTGGATGCAGAGATGTCAGCGTCTCACATTGTAAAGAACGCTGAGACGTCTCTGCGGCAATATAATTGGAGACGCAGATCTCTTGTCAAGGTTATATTGAAGAGACAAGATTATACCAACACACTGCGCCCCATCCCCTAATAACCCAGCTCCTTCACCAAATCCCTGTACCCCCTTAACTGGAGCAGGGAAACGGCATGATGCTGCCTTACCAGAATCAGGTTGTTGGTGTATGTCTCCCTGGCTTCAGCAGCCTCATCAAGGGCCTCGCCAATCAGCCGGTCTTTCCTGGAGGGGGACAGGAAGCTGTCCCTCAGCCCGCCCCTGTTGATATGGAACGCAATCCCTGCGGCCCTCCTGGACTCAGGGTCGTCAAAGACATCCTGTCTGCTGTGGCTCAGGTAGTCCAGGAACCTGCCCGAATCCTCTGCCATTTCATTCCCCTGAAGGCTCGCTCTCTCAATGGTGTCCGGGCTGTAGCCGTTTTCAGCCGCCAGGTCATTTATGAAGTTGTTGGGCACACACACCCCGGTCACATCGTCCCGGAAGCCGCAGCCCCTTCCCCAGTACTCCGGGTCATACAGCAGCCTGAGGTTTGTTGCAGACTCAAAGTCAGGCGAAAACGCCCTGTTAATCAGCTCCCGGGCGGTTCCATAGTCTTCACCGAATGTCTTCCTGATAATCAGCTTCCTCCATCTCAGGACATCATCCCTTGCGCCCGGGAATTTATCCAGCCACTCCGCGTGTTCCTCCCCGGGCCAGAGCAGGACAAGGGCATTGAACTTGTCCGTTTTATAGCGCTCA
>JAUXAC010000147.1 GCA_030615035.1 Dehalococcoidia bacterium
CACAATCGTCAACAAGTAAATACCGAAGGAGGTAAAAGAATGATAAAGCCAAAAGGTGCAGGTACACTGCTCGGAATCATACTTATTTCTGCCACTGGCTGGGCAGCCCTGGTCACTTTTGTCCTAGCCCCTAACCTTTTGGTGAGGGCAGCCCTCTCGCTTGGTGGTGGTGTAGCTATTGCAGTAGCTGTAGCTTTCCTATTAAGAAGGTGGTGTGGCTTTGGGAGAGCAGGGGGAAAGGGTATCACCTTCATTGAAGTCTTAATTGTGCTCGCTATTCTGGCCATCCTGGCAGCAATACTTGTTCCTAACCTGTTGAGAATAGTGGGAGGTTAAATGATGGAGCTTGAGAAGGCCAAAGCTATAGCTGAAGGAGTGATTAAACGGCTTTCCCCATACTGCCAACGAATAGAGGTGGCAGGTAGCGTCAGAAGGAGAAAGTCAACCGTGAACGATATTGATTTTGTCCTTATCCCCTCTGACCTCTGGAATCTGACATACGAGATTATGAGCTTGGGGCCGTCTGTAGCAGCTGGCGAAAAGCTGAAGCGAATTAACTACTACGGCGTCCAGGTGGATTTATATTTTGCGGATGAACTAACCTGGGCGACACTACTTCTTATTCGCACCGGTTCTAAGGAGAATAATATCCGCTTGGCTACGCTGGCCAAGAGAAAGGGCTGGCACCTGGCAGCTAATGGTAATGGGCTGTTTAATGAGAAGGATCAGAGGATAGCCGGCGATAGTGAGGAATCAATATATGAGACACTGGGGCTGCCTTACCAAGCGCCAGAGGAAAGGGGGTAAATATGGTTGAGCCGTCATTTATCAAAACAAGCAAGACAGTTAGCCAGACATTGGCTGACTTGCGCCGGCTATTTTCTAAATGGGGAATAGAGGACTGGGAACCGATACCGGTAGAAAAGGGACCCGGTTATACTGTGCGCTATTTTAGGAACAAGAGCTGGACAGAAATCGGCTCTTATTACCAGCCAACAAAGGCGATGAATTTAAGGGTTTGTCATCAGGTTATCGATTATATGTTTCGCTGGGAAGCCAGGGGGGTTAGCGGCTTAGTGAAGGGGACAGCATTTATGGGCGGTGAGCTAGTTACTACAGAGAGGGGTGGGAGGGAATCCTTCGACGAAGCCTGTGCCATCCTCGGCGTTGAACCTGAAGCTACTTGGGAGGAGATTGATAGACTATATAAAGTTAAGGTGCAATATGCCCATCCTGATAGATTTACAAAGCCCGAGGAGAAAAAGGCGGCTGAGGGGAGGTTCAAGAGAATCCAGAAAGCCTATGACTTGGTAAAGAAGATTAAGCAGCCAAAGGAGAGTGAAAAATGAAGCAGACAATTTTCCTGATTGTTAATCATCAGACTGGGGACTGTAGGGTAAGAAAAACTCCATCAGCAGGGCCAATGGAATATATATTCCAGATAGACTTAGAAATCCCCGATAACCCTCTACCGGTGGTGACAATAACCATACCGGTGCCAGCTGCCCCAGCCGTTGTTACCAAAGTGGAGAGTATCCCCTTTGGCGTTCCTTGGGCAATCTCTGAGGGACTAATAGAGGTTAAAGGGCTCAGCCCCAAGGGCGAAGTAATCCTTGACTATACCGATACGGGATTGGAGCGGCTGTATAAAGAGGCAGGCGGCGAAGAACGGGAACTACAGCCATACGAGCTGACGCAGTATGCGCAGAAAAACTGGGGCTTACCCCTGATTTGGATTGAGCGTGACCGATGGGATAGGCTGGTGGGGGGAGGAGGAGATTGAGGAAAGAGCTAATAGACTTCCTAAGAGAGGTGATGCGACGGCGGGGACGGCTACCTAGCCAACTGGCGGCCGACATAGGTGTTAGCCATGCTACCGTGTACCGCTGGCTTAC
>JAUXAC010000025.1 GCA_030615035.1 Dehalococcoidia bacterium
CGCCACCAGAAAACATTTTGAGTGTACAGGTAGAAGCAGACCTTGTTGACCGGTTCGTTCATACCGTTACAGACAAGGGTGGTTCCTGGAGAAGCAAGCGGAAGAAGGAAACCTTTCAGCGTGCACTTGAGTCTGCGGTTGCGGTCGCTTTGACTAAGTTCCTTGAGGGTCTTGAGGCATAGAAGGCTTTAAGTAGAAAGGACAATGACGCGACGCCCTGAGGGCACAGGAGCAAAGTACAATGGAAAAGCAAGGCGAATTAAGTCAGTGGTTGAAGGAGAAGTGTGAAGAGCAGCACCTGTCACTGAGGCAGGCAGGGACAAAGACCGGCTTAAGCCACAGCACTATTCACACCATTATAAAAGGCTGGCATGCTTCGGCAGAAACAGTGACGAAGCTGGCCCGGGGTTTTAGCAGCAACGGGAGGCAGAGGCAGGCATTAGAGGACCGCCTCCTTGTCCTTGCCGGTTATCGAACGAAACGGCCTCGAGAGAAACTGAGTGAGCCACTGGCCCAGTTGATAGATAAGGAGAAGCAACTTAATGAGCCACAAGTCAAGATGATGGGGCATTTCGCTGACTTCCTCATTGAGATACTGGGTGAGGATTAAACATGAAGCGACACCCTGAGGGCACAAGACGGAGGTTGGGGACACCCCAACTAGGGCTATGGCCACTCCAGCTAAAAACGATAATGCTAACAAAGCAGAAAGACTTTGAGGGACTGTTCGTAGGGTTCACCCGATTACGAGCTGTATCGTATGCACATTCACTTGATCTTCTCCTAGAGTTCGTGGAGCAGAAGGGATATAGCGAAGTCGAGTGGATAGCTGGGGACAAACAGCACATTGAGGATGACTATCGGAGGGGCTTGGCTTCTAAGGGAGTAGAGCCGATCCTGCGTTTGATGAACTTAATGCAGGCTGGTGCGTTTCAGATTTGGATTCCTAAGCGGTTGATACATAGCAAGTTCTACCTTCTGAACAGGGAAGATGGTGTCACTAGGGCGGTAGTAGGGAGCCCTAATTTTACAAATATGGCCAATAGCGGTGGTCAGGTGAACTATGCATGTTATATGGACTTCAGCTCCAGTGACGATCCTCTCCTACACCAGATGGAGGAGGACTATGCGAAACACAAAAACCTGTGTACCCTTTTCTTAGATAACCTGGTGCAACTCTGTGAAGGGAAAACGGAAGATGAGAAGCGGTTAATGGTGCAGTTATGGATTCAAGGAGAGGAACCCGCTGAGGGACAAGTTGAGCGAGAAGCTCAATCTATCATAAAAGAGGCGTTTAGGAGTGCCTTCCAAACACCGGATACAGAGCTGTTAACTATAACGCTACCACAGTCACCTGAGAGCCGGAAGGTAATTAAAAGAAGCCTGCCTGAACTCTTCAGTGGACCGAGAGGGGAGGTCAAAGTCCCTCCTCTGCAGTTTCTTGATCTAGTGCAAAAGCGCACTGGCCTGCCATTGATGCACCTTTCTCAAGAGGGGATTTGGTTAAGTAATAATGGCCGGCGCGAACTTATGTCTGAAGCACCTACTGACCCAGAGACAGTGGGTAGTGATCTAGTAGCCCTGGAGAAGTATTGCCAAACTGTCGAAATGGGACATTCAAATGCTCCAGATGTCACTAAGGCTAGCCTGTTCGAGGCGCTACTTTATATACTGGCCTCTCCCTTCGCTCACCAATATCAGATAGCCCGACGGATACGGTGGCCCAGGGATGAGCGGGGGCCGAAGTTCTTATACTTGTATGGGGGAGGCTCCAATGGCAAAACCACCTTGCTCAACTATGCCTATCACCTGCTCACGGGTTATGACATAGGAGCACTCTCCAATGACCAATTTACGAAATCTAGGATACAGAATAGCGCGGCAACTGAGAGCATTTTTCCTCTGTTATTCGACGATGTAACCATTCCACGGAGCGGCTACCTCCCAAATCTCCTCAAAAACTATTGGGGGCCCTCGTGGGAGAGTAGCCACCCTGTGATGCAAATAGTTGTAACCTCCAACTCAGCCCGCTTGGATGATTGGGCTAGAGCACGCACCAAGCTAATTAATGTATCTGTTCACTACACTGGGACGGCGGAGGAGCGGGATCTAATCACGGAGGTAACAAGCAGCAGAAATTCGATTTTCAAGTGGTTTTCCTACCAATATCTCCAGCTCTGGAACGAACACTCGCATGATGTTATTGATGATGAGCTGTTTGTAGCACGCTTGGCTATGACTGACCTCTATAAATTTGCTCATCGAGAACCTCCGGGGTTCTTCTGTCGGGACATACCTCTGGAGCAACGGTATGACCAGGGGCGTGAGGAATGGCAGGGGTTGCTAAACCAGTCGAAGCGAGCAACATTAAAAGAGAGGGGGGACAAGCTAGTGGTAGAGTTTACTTTAGATGTTCAAACTCGTCAGATAGACCACTTTCAGGGGCTTCTCCCTCGTTACGTCAGTGCCCGAAGAGTCGGGGCAGTGCTAGAAATTCAAACTCCTGATCAATTCCGAGAATGGTGTGCGCTGGAGAATACGGGAGTGGGCTGGCGACGTTTCCGTCGAGTATTTAAGAGATAGCGTATTATACGCAAAGGAGCTGGCAATCATTCCAGCTTGCTGGCAACCCTTGGCACCAAGCCCTGGGAAAACAAACCTAAAACCATAGGTGCTATACTATTCAAAGGGCTTTTTAACCGCTTAAAATTGGATTGTGGCGCGCCATAAAATCCCGAAGCTCTGGCCTATCGCTAATTCGTGCCTAGCCAGATAGGGCTAACCACGAAGCTGTCCGGCCATTAGCAAAAACGGCATTCCTGCCGAAAATACTAAGCAATGACCTGAATGATGTGAAAAACGGCAAATCTGCCGAAAATCACCAACCCGACCCCTTGCACTTCGCCGACGTTAGGAATATCAGTTAGAGTTTAGCAGGTCAGCCCACCAGCCTTGATATTCCTCAGCCTCAGTCCTTACCCTTTTTACAATGCTTAACCAGTAACTCAGTAAACTCCAAGACCTGCTTCAGCCCATCATCACTCATCTCCCGAAGCAGCTTAGCCAGCTTTGCCATTTTATCAGACCTATCTTTAGTCAGCCTAGGCATAGCTCACTCCCTTTTCTTTTTATCCCACTTCCGCTGCTCTAGCCAAGTAGCAACAGCGCCCGCTATAAAGCTACCCACCACCAGCACAGCGAAGAAAGCCCCGACATCACCCCAAGTCAAACTCACAGCTCACCCCTTCTTTTTAGGCTTCTTGCCTACATACTTGGCAATAAGACCTATGCGAATTGACTTACCTCCATACTTGTCTATAAGTGCCACAACTCACCCCTTATTCTTTTTCTCCCACTTTACGGCCACAGTTCCAGACTTGCTATGCCACACTACTGTGCCTGTTTTACCAAAAAGGGTCACCCGGTCCCCGACCTTTAGTTGTTTCTCTTTTTCAGCCATAACTCACCCCTTTGCTTTTAAGTATTGAGCTATACCGCAGCCTAACACAGCCAGACCGTTGTAGATTTTCAGCAAATAGGCCTCGTAGTTGCCTGCTCTAAAAGAGAGGAGCAGCAGATGCCATCTCTGGAGCCTCTCCTACCAGAAGCGACCGTGTATGCTCTCCCATTCTCCTTCTATGCCTTTCACATTGGGAGGAACGTCTTTGAACTGGTGCCTGAGTTCTTCAATCTCCTCCAGCAGGTCTTCTATATACCTCCCAGGGTGCTTCTGGTTGCGACTGTTCACCACTTTCTCCTGTAGCAGATTGTGCAAGTCCTGTTTTGCACTACTTCCGGGACAACATAGCTTTGGCTCTATCCCAGGCCAGCCTCCCATATGGAACTCGTTTGATTCACAACCACATATACCACATTTGTAAACTTGTTTCGACCTCCAGCATTCTCCTCTCTTGAAATCAGTTTGTCTCCATTCACTCTTTTCCATGTCATATAGTTTCATTGTTTGTCCCCTTTCTGTGCCGCCCCAAGGGAACCAATGAGAAGCCCCCTTCAGGGCGGGCACCTCTTTGCTTGGTAGCCAAAGCGACACCGACATAACCCTTCCGGGGGCACAAAAAAAGTGCCTCCGCCGGTGTCCTAGGGCTTTCGCCCTGCTTTGACTACCAGCCCCTTTATACCACTAGGGGGACTGTATGTCAATAGTGAAGGTCTTGTTTAGCCGAACTCCGGGTGCGCTGCCCTCACGGGGTCCTCCCAGGCCCTCACCTCAGCTTCACCCTTGCTAGTCAATCGGTAAAACACTCGTTCTTCCAGGAAGTCGTAAATGGCCGGCTCTCGCCTGTCTGCCGGTTCGATCAAGCCAAGTAGCTTGAACCAATGCCAGTATTTGCCATAAGAGTTATAGGTGCATCCTCTTATAGGTTTTTCACCAGTCTCGATGCGTTCACGGTTTATGCCCTCAAGGTTTTCACGCAGGGCATAAAAGACATCGGCAGCACAGGCCTCACCACCATGCTCCATAAAATACTCTTTACTAAAAATGCCAGGGCGATACAGACTAGCTCCGCGCCCCCAGAAGCCAGTTATTTGCGGAGGATTCCTGGGCTTCCGCTCCCGGGTTGGCTCCTTTCTTGCTTTCCTAATCCTTGGCTTCTTTTGTTTCATCTTCTCCCCAAATCTTATCATAATCCTCGTGCAAGTCAGCCACCGAAAACTGGAGATAGACAGAAGTGGTCGTGGGGCTTGAGTGCCCGAGAATCTTCTGTAGTCTCTCTATCGTCATGCCGTGTTTGACACAGTGGATGGCAAATGAATGTCTTAGGTGATGAGGGTGGAGTTTTCTATGTTGAGAAACAGCCGGGTCGCCTATCTCCTGTATGCCTGCCCGCCTTCCTAGCGTCCAGAAGATTTGGTCAACCCGCTGCCGAGTTATGGGGAAGAGTAAATCCCCCTGGTAGGGAAACTGCTTTCGCCACTCCAAGTACTCCCTCACCATGTCCAGGGTACCCTGGTCAATAGGAACTATCCGTCTCCTTTCAACCACCTTGCCATCCCTCTTTCGCATCTTTTGCACCTTGATGACGATAGCTCGGTTATCAAAGTCGATATCTGGCACCCTTATTCCAATAAGCTCACTAACTCTGATGCCACTACGCCACGGGATTCTCACTAGGAGCTTATCCCTAAGGTTGGTAGCAACAAAAATTAGCCTCTCCACCTGCTCCGGCTCAAGGTATCCTTTTAAGTCGCGTATCGGGGTTACTTGTGTCATCTTACCTTTTCTCTTTTTTGCCGCTTATTTTTCAGCTGATAACATCGATGCCCACAATTCAGGCATACTGCCTCATTCATCAGGCCATCCCACAGCAAAAAACCTCTTATGCACCGCGGGCAGCTCCTGTCGAAGAAGCCAAACAGCAGCCAGGATTTAGACAGTGCGGTTGTTATCATCGTTTTTGTTACCTTTATTCAAATGCTGAGACAAGAAGTCACTAACCAAGGACTTGTTATCCTTAATGTGAGCTCCCTCTAGCCGAGTAGCCTTATTGGAAATCCAATCTCTCCAGTATTCAGGCGGGCATCCGTCTAAGAATTGCTTCAATTCATCGTAATAACCACCACTCCCTGGTACACCTACCTTTCGTCGAACCTCCATCTCAATATAAGCAATGGAATCACCGAGCAGCTCCTCAATAGCTTCTTTCACCAGGCGTTTGATATCCTCCTCCAATTTTGAGTCTATGGTAGCCTCTAGCTCATTCTTAACCACATCCTCAGGAGGCAACACCTTCGTTTGCAAGCCAAGTACTTTTAACCTACCCTCTAGCCATGAAATCAGCTGGTCAGTTGGCATAGCATTAAGCTCAACCCGCTTGCCCTTCCATCCTCTGTGATAATAATCCCGCTCTCCGAGTAAGAATGTCTTCTCCTCTGGAGTAAGCCTCGACAAAAGCAAGTAGGATGGTTGCTTCTGAATAACCACGGCCTCTGCCTGCAATCCCATATCCAGGGCTTCCTTGACAGTAAGACCGATGTCGATAACATCAATATACATGCCTCGAGTGGTTCTGGTTTCACTCTCTAGCGTCCGGGCGATCTCATAGCCAGAAATGTCGGCATCGTGGGCCGCCAGAATGGTAATATCCTTCGTTGTAGCATGGTCGAGCAATTGCTTGGCTGCCCTGGTAGCAAAGCCTTTGGCCGTCATCAGTGCCATATCGTATCTCTGGCCTAGCTTGACAGCATCAAATATCTGGCGGAAGCCCTCCTTCTCGATGTAAAGGATTTTGTCATACTCGTAGTCAGGTATCTCGTACCCGGCGACATCCACAGTTCCCAGGGGCACCTTAATATCTCTATGCGGTTCAATGAGGTGTCCCCTCGGCTCATAGATAAGCCCTTCCAGCGGGCCATAAATCTCTTCATAATCGGTTACCAGTGGCGGGGTAAAGTAAGCATAGTTTAGCTCCTTATAAGTGTATTCCTGAATCAATGGTCGCACCTGATAGTAGAGCTGCCTTACTGAATAAGGAAGGGTGAAGTTGGCTGAGGCCTTACTTGCTGCCTGTTTCATTACCTTAAATACAGCGTCTTTTACACTCCATTCGTATGTGCGAACGGGGGTTGGCCTTGCTCTAACCGTCCTCTCACGCTCAGCCCGCTTCTTTTCAGTATAGTGCCCTTTCAGGACCTCGCTGAGGGAGTCAGCTACTGCATCAAGAATATTGTTACTCATTCCCAACCTCCAATATGGTTTTACCCCTATCCTTAAACCTGAAGCGGGGGTAGGTCATGTGGCAGACAATGTGAATCTTATCCGCATAGCTGACTTTATACCGACCAGCTAATCCCTTTATCCCCTGTCCCTCAAAGTCCTCTTTCTTAGTCTCATGTACTAATCTGTCACCTTGCAGTGGGTCACTAGCTGCGGGAGCAAAATTAAGGCCGAAGTGAAACTTAGGATTCCCCAAGTCTTCATCTGGGACATAAGCCACCTCAACCACAAATGGGATATCGTCCTTAGCCCCCATCTTCTTACTATATTTGACATCCTTTCCCCCAAAGCACTTCTTAAAGTGTTCTTCGCCAATAATGCCCAAATTCTGAGGAGGGACAGGCTTAGCCAGCGACTTCATGTTCAAAAGCAGCCTCCCGATGAGGGAAGAATCAGCGTCACCATCACTCACAAAATCTGATAGCCTCTTCACCTCGGGCAAGGTAGAGGTCACTGCCTTTTGTTTAGTTGTCGAGGTTATTCCTCTAAATTGAGATACAAACTCCCTCAGGGTCAGGTCTCTGCCCCCATCCTGTGCTAGTGCCACATGGGAGAGGATTAACTTCTTCAAGTCATCAGGGCCATACCACAGGGGGCTAGTAAAGTCATTGGGCTTCCACTTCTGCCAGTTAGGGTTACTTGCCTCGTAGTGCCTCTCAACATCAATATAGGTGGGTTCATAGTTTGCGCCCGCTGCCGATGCACCAACAAGCCTGTCTGGACCCCTCTCTATTGAGTTGGTTGTAAGGGTGAGAGTAAGGTGAGGGTTAAAAAGGTGATAATCAGATAGGATTTGTAAAAACTGCCCTTTATCGAAACTATGGGGAATACAGGTATTATCCAGCCGGACAGAAACTCGGCACCCCGAGTTTTTTACAATTTTTACTTGCTCATGCTCTATTTTGGGCTCTTGCTTTATCATGTCTAGCCTTACCTTAATGGTATGTTTGATACCGCTACTCTCCACCTCACAGATGCCCTCTTGGGGATTCTGGGTGCTGAGAACGTATGGAATGGCGAATACTGTTTTCAGGGCATTGCCCTGGGCGCCCCGCGTTGGGGAAACATAAGCTTCTTTATCCGAGGTTCGGGTTAGGAAATTCAATATCCTGGCTACTACCTC
Organism: Dehalococcoidia bacterium; assembly: GCA_030615035.1. The sequence continues at coordinate 7,860 of JAUXAC010000025.1, forward strand.
GGGCTGAATCCCAGGACCATTATCTTCTACCGCTATTGAGAAGAACTGCCCTTCATTATGTAACTCAACTTTTATCTCAGGAGCTAGCGATGCATTCTCACAAGCATCCAGGGCATTGTCCATCAGTTCCTTTAATATGACTAGGGGCCAATGCTCTTTGCTGTGCCCTGTTTGGTAGCTGAGCTCCCTTTCGGTGAAATACTCCAGCACCCTAGAGGTTTCAAACATCGTTCGTTTTAGCACTTTATCTGCCATCTTATATCCTCCTTTAGCTACACTTCCTATTATTCTTTACCTTAAAAGGGCAGCCTCATTTGCTCCTCTCAAAAATAAGGTTCCTATTCAATCCGCGTAATAAAGAGCCAGTCATCATCATTCTCATATGGGTCCTTCCCCAAGTGTTCGTAAATACTACTCTCATTTTCGGCGCGTATCCGGAAAGGCATTTTCTTCCCCTCGTCTTCAACTTCCCACAGCTTCAGCTTCGGAAGCTCCTTCCGCCTTTTTGCGATTTCGGGTGTCATGCAAGCCATGCCAGCATTGAAGGGCTTTGGCTGGCATTGTTTGCACATCCATTCTATGGTGTCTTTATCATTATAAAATTCACCGTTAAGCCAAAAATCAGATCCGCCACAAGTTGGACATTTATCCGGTAACGGCGGAATCTGGCCCGCTTCATCACAGTCATAAGGGTCTTTGACAAGAAGCCTGTCACCAGGAGTATACTGATTGCCGATAGGTGCGAATGTTGCCACTGTGTGGTGCCCGTCATTTATCCTAAGCCTTAAGCCTTCTAGGCCATGCTTGGCCAGTACCCAGAGTAGGCTCTCCACTTCTCCGCTGTGCTTCTTATATGGAGGACTCGCAAACGCAATATACCCGTGGGATCCATCCCTTCTTGTATGGCCGGCGCAACTCTGCCAAGTGAAATACCCCGTACTGTTCAGCTCAATCAAGACATCGTATAGTTCGGGGTCAAGACACCCCGACTCTAGTTCCTCTTTGAGCCCGTTTAGCCGTCTTTCAACTGCTTCCTCGTAAGTTCTGGTTGTCATTGTTAAACTCTGCTGCTTATTTTCTGTTCCCATTTATCTCGCGAAGAACATCGTAACAGTCTTGGCAATACCGTGGGTCTGGACTTATTGCTGTCTTGTCCTTACCCACGAGGCAAGCCTGGCAGAAAAAGCCGCCATCTTGGATAGCTTTGCTATCCCGAACAATGTCAAATTTGGGGGGCTTCTTCATCAATTGCCTCCTTCACGGTTTGTAACCTCAGTTGTAACCTCATTCGTTGGTCCCTTCCTCCGCTAAAGCTAGTTGCGGCTCCACCGATGGCTGGTAATCGGTAAACTGCATCAGCCTGCCATTCCAGTTCAACTTCAGCACAACAGCGGATTCCCGCTGCCTCTGCTTCTCAACGCCCAGCTCAGCTACCCCCTTGGGGTAGGGTTTGCGTTCCGCTTTAGGTTTCCATCTGTTCCCCGCCTTGTTAAACTCCTCCTCCCACTCTTCCTGGGTATAATAGGCATCATCCCGGTAGAGAAACATGACGATATCGGCGTCCTGCTCTAGAGACCCACTATCCCTAAGGTCAGCCAACCTCGGCCTCTTGTTGTACCTCTCCTTCTCCACAGCCCGCGATAGCTGGCTAACCGCAATCACCGCCACATCAAATGCCCTAGCTATCCCCTTCAGACGCCTGGAGATGTAGCCTATCCTTTCGTTCTGGGTGCGCCCATACTCGTCAGCCAGTAGCCCAAGGTAATCGATAAAAACAACGTCCACTCCCGTCTCTAGCTTGAGCCTAGCTACTGCAGCTCGGATGTCGCCGGTGGTGACGGGTGTTCCCTCGCACTTGAGGAAGTAGAGGTTTCTCTCCGACATTGGCCCGAGCAGGTCCACAATCTCATAGTAAACCTCTTCGTCATATTGCCCCCTGGCGATAACTGGCATTGGCTGTTTAATGGCAGCCACCACATCGCGGTCGATGAACTGGGCCAGGGTCATCTCCAGGGAACAGTAAAGGACACGGTGGTGCCGAGCTATGTTGTTGGCCCAGGCTTGGCCCAGTGCGCTTTTCCCCATTCTTGGTCGCCCCCCAAGTAAGATTAAGTCCCCTCTATGCGCTCCACCAGTCAGGGTATCAAGATCCCGAAAGCCATAAGGGATAGCTGTCTCATCCCCTTTTTGCTGGAGGTGAGCGTAGCGCTCCATTCCATAGTCAGCTATGTCACGGGGGGTATAGACTAGAGGTTTGACCGTATCCCCGCTCATCGCCAGCAGCAGCTCCTGAGCCTTCCTTAGCACAGTGCCTATATTAGCCCCGGCGGTATAGCCCATTACAGCTATGCGCCCAGCACAATCAATGAGTTTCCTCGCCTGCGAACAGCGAGCCACTATCCGTGCATAGTGTTCAACATCCAGAGAAGTAGGGACTGTGGATATCAGGTGGCTGAGATAGGCTGCGCCACCAACATCCTCAAGTTTTTCCATATTGTTAAGCTCATTGGCAACTGTAATCTGATCAATAGCCTCATCCCTATCGGCAAGCCTCCTCATTGCCTCCCAGCACCATCTTGCTGGTTCGCAGTAGAAGTCACCGGTGCTTATTATTGATACCCCCTGGATGAACGCTTGAGCATCAATCAGACACGAGCCAATGACTCCCTCTTCGGCATCAATATCATGCGGTGGTAGTTTTTGTTCCATTTAGCTTCCCTCCTATTTCTGCTTTTAGAAAGACAAAGACGGTTTTTCGCCATGAGGGCGTGGCGAAAATCTATTATTCCTCTTGCTCTCTCATATATTGCGCAAACGACTTGCCGCGGGGACCCGGCTTCTCCTTCCGCTCAAACTCCGCCTTGCTTCGCATCCAGTTCCGAAACCGGTTCTTCCAACCGCCCTTGTGCTTTGGCGGTGCCCTCCCAGAGTAGTAATCCCGGGCAGCCCTTAACTCGGCAAGAACAAAGTCAGGAAATTCCTGTCTGAAGTCTCTTAACCAAGCTAGGTCATCCGTTTCATCATATCGCCAACCTTTAAGCTCCCTCAGAATATTTAGGATTTTTAACTCATCTGGTGTTGGTGATCCCCCCTGTTTCTTTATAGGTTTCTTTATGTGTTTCTTTAGCAGCTTTGAGTTAGGCACGTAAAGGGTAGCGGATCTGTCCGTAAAGGGTAGCGAATCCGCTACTGAAGGGGGTACTAATCCGCTACCCTTTTGTTCAACCTCTTCCATTGTTGGGGTAACTATTCCGCTACCCTTTTGCTCTGTAATGGGTATCTCATCCGTTACCCTTTCATTAAGGGTAACTATTTCGCTACTGTTTACGGGTACATTCCAGGTGGAGGGGTCAAGGTTAAAGGCTGTAGTGGGCTTGTGTCCTCGGCCGCCGGGGGTACTGTCGCGGAGGATAATATTCATCTTTACGAGGCTACCCATTTCTCGCTTGACCTGTTGCATGTTGATACCGCAGGCATCGGCCAATTCCGAGGTGCCGATGGGCCAGGGGCGATTTCCCCACTGCCCGGGCTGCTGCCAGCAAAGTGTACGGCGCCAGACAGCCCAAAGGATCTGCCACTGTGTCCCATTCAGACGTAGCTTGGCCAACCTTTCCACCAACCAGTTCGGCATACGGAGATGCCCATCTTCAGGTCCCGGTAGGGTCATGCTTTCCTCGGATTAAATTACTTGGGTAATAGTTGTATTTACGCAAGAGGGAGAGCAAACTTGACGGAAGAGCATCATTGGTGTTAGAGTCGCTTGAGTGTCCACTCCTTAGATCCCCTTGCTAAAGCCCAGCCAGCGAAGTTGGGCTTTGGTGTTTTTTCGCATCTTTAATAAAATAAGTAAGCGCAGCTTCATGCTACTCTTGCCTCCAAAGATTTCTATCTGCCAGGGTGCAGATTATCACCGCCTCCCCCGTTCAGCCACTCTAGAAAGCGGTGCTTAGGAATTAAATATTTTCTGGGGGAAATCTTAACGCAAGGTATGATTCCCTGGCGAAGAGCGGAGTACAAAACCCCCCTGGACAACGACAGTAGCTTTCCTACTTGCTTGGGGGTTAACACCAAAGAATCATTGTCGTTTTCCACTTCGCTCTCCTCTTAAGCTTTATAAGGCAGGCTCTTCCTGTTTTTTGATTTCCTCAAAGGTATAGAGCACCCCATCGAAGCTATCAAATTCAGCAACGGCTTTGAATTGCTCCAAGAATTCTTTGATGGTTAGTCCGCGCTTTTCAGCCTCTCTCTCGATAACCATCCTGGGGATTGATACAACGATGTTCAGACCACCCTCCCCAAGTGCGCGCATTCTGTATCGTTTCTTGTAAGAATCTCTTACCTCAACCATGAACCCCCCTTGACAAACTTGTTCAATCACTTGTATAATAAGGTATGTTCAACCATCTGTCAATAGCAACTAGCATATTGGCACAATAAAGACCAATTGACCAATGACAGCTATAGAGGGTGGCACACCGTGGGGGAAAATAGAATTGGCACATATTGACCAATTGTCCGATGACAGCTATGGAGGTGATACACTGTGAAAAAAATAGAATTGGCACCTGAGGAACTGGACAAAGTGATAAAGCTAAAAAAAAGTGGTACTAGCTGGTTAAAAATCCAGCATGAGACAGGGATTAACCGACGAACTGCGAAGCGGGCCTACGAAAAGTGGGAGCACAGCCAATCCCCGGAGGTACTCAGGGAAGCCCGCAGAGATGTGGCCGCAAAAGCATTTCTTGAACACATGAGCTCCCTCATCACGTTAGCTGGATCCGTAGTCGCGGCATTGAGTGTGCCATCCTCGCCCAACTTGATGGACAGAAATGCTGAGCAGTTCTTTTCCGGGCTGTGGCATCAGGATCTCCTTCTGCGTTGGACCTATATACCATCCGAAACTAGGGAGTATTATCTAATGTCCCAGGAGCACAAAAGAGATATGCAATTCAACTTCCTCGAGAACGAGCTGCTTTTTAAGTGCCTTCAGGACCACACTCGTGGTGAAGGGGTACGATGGGAAGCCCTAAAGGAATGGAAAAAGGCCAGGGACAACTGTGTCAAAAGTCTCCCCAAGCTTCGGAAGGAACTCAGCGTGGGGGTAAACAATTTTCTCAAGCAGGAACGAGAGACGAACTTCTTGCAGAGGATTAAGGAGGAGGAACGGACAGGACACAACCCAGGCGACGAGATGGCGAAGGCAGTGCTTAACGCTGTATGGCAAGGTGTTGTCGAAGATAAGCTGGGGCAAGATTTGGTTCGTATGCCATCTCGCAGCGATGGTCAGGGCATAGTGAGAGTAAAAGATGAAACGTTCCTTATATTCAATGATAAGAGTCTAGCCGAAAAGGTAATCCTCATATGCAATCAGGTGGTTAATAACTTGTCAAAAGGAGATATGGTTAAGCAGTTACACAGCGAAGTTCATATAATGCAAAAGGCAACCGAGGAGCTCCGCCAGATGCTGAACCCGGTTAGGTTGACCCCTATGATACTTCGCACCCGGTGTGACCTGTGTCCTGCGTGACAGAACATAGGCCGAGTATAATCTTAAAAATCGAAGAAAGGAAAGGAGACAAAAATGAGAGGACATATTAGGAAAAAGGGAGAGCGCTCCTGGCAAATTACTCTCGACACTGGCACCGGGCCTAACGGTGAGCGGCGCCGGGTCTACGAGACAGTGCACGGTCGCAAGTCCGATGCACAAAAGAGATTGAATGAGCTGTTGGTCAGCTTGGAGAGGGGCATCTACAGCCCACCCGGACGGCTCACAGTGGGAGAGCACCTTCATGATTGGCTTGAAGGGTATGTTAAAACTAACTGCTCTCAGCGTACCCTGGACGGCTACCAGTCCATTATAGAGACTCACTTAATACCCGCCCTGGGGCATATTCAGCTAAAGCACCTTCACCCCCAGGTGATTCAGGGCTATTACGGCGAGGCTATCGAAAAGGTATCACCTCGGACGGTAGCCAAACATCACCGGCTATTAAGCCAAGCTCTCAAATACGCTGTCAGACAAGGTTATTTAAGCCGCAATCCCTGCGGGCTTGTGGACGCACCATCGTGGAAAGGGAAGG
>JAUXAC010000116.1 GCA_030615035.1 Dehalococcoidia bacterium
TTCCTGGACCTTGTGGACGGCTCGGTGGCAAGGGTGACAGGCCAGGTCACAAAGCTCGGGGCATACCTGGATACCATTGTGGACCGCTATATAGAGGGCATAATAATATTCGGCCTGCTCTTTGCAAGCCTGCCCCACTGGATTTTCCCTGTGCAGGCCTGGATATTCCTGTACTTCTTCGGCTCGCTAATGACCACATACGTGAAGGCAGCGGCAAAGGAGAAGGGCCTGGTTGAGAAGGAATTGAAAGGAGGCCTTCTGGAGAGGGCGGAAAGGCTGATAATCCTGTTCATAGGCATACTGCTTGCTTCCTACGGCAGGATATACCTGACCTGGATCCTGGTCATCCTGGCTGTCCTGACCAATATATCCGCTTTGCAGAGGATTTATATGGCTGCCAGGGGCAGGTAATTCCATCCCACAAAAGCTTTAAATACCCCCTTTCCATTTATTCTTGTGGTAAAGATGAAGGGCGATTCAGTTCATCTGCAGTGAAGCTGGTAATCCTAATAGCCCTAAAACTATTTCTAAAAGCTCTACCAAGAATAAAGCAATGGTTAAATTCAAGACTCCAAGGGGGACCAGGGATTTTCTCCCAAGGGACATGATAAAGAGGGAATGGATTTTCTCAGTCTTCAGAAGGGTGTTTGGAAGCTATGGCTTTGACCCCCTGGAGACCCCTGCATTTGAGGACTGGAAGCTTCTGAGTGCAAAGGGCGGAGGTGGGGATGAGATAAAGGATGAGATTTACTATTTCAGGGACAAGTCCAAGAGGGAACTGGGCCTCAGGTTTGAGTTTACTGTCTCCGGGGCCAGGGTGGTTGCGAATAATCCCCAGATTCCCAAGCCCTTCAAGAGGTATCAGATAGGACCTGTATGGAGGTATGACAGGCCCCAGGCCGGGCGTTTTCGGGAGTTCTGGCAGGCTGACTCTGATATTGTGGGCTCCTCAGGGATGGAGTGCGAGGCTGAGATACTGGCCTTATCAGTAGAGTGTCTCAGGGAACTGGGCTTCAGGGACTTTGTGATAAGGATTAATAACAGGAAAATCCTGAGTGGGATTGTGGAGGCCCTGGGGATAAAGAACCAGGCAGGGGTGTTCAGGGCCCTGGACAAGTTCGAGAAACTGGGAAGGAAGGAGTTTGAGAAGGAGCTGAAAAAGGCAGCAGGAGCTAAGGCAGGGAAGCTTTTGAATGCCCTGGAGAAGGGGCCTGGAAGCTTGAAAAGCAAGCTTATTGGGGAGGGCCTGAATGAACTCAGGGAGATTTCAAAAATGGGGAAGGGCTATGGGATAACCAAATATATAAAGACAGATTATTCCCTGATAAGGGGGCTTGATTACTATACGGGTCCCATATTTGAGGTCTTTATCAAGGGCTTTGAGAACCTGGGCTCTGTTGCAGGCGGGGGGAGGTATGACAAACTCATAGGGCTTTTCGGGGGAGGCCAGACACCTGCTGTAGGCATATCCTTCGGGATTGAGAGGATATTCTCCATAATGCAGGACAAAAAGATGTTCAAGCTTTCCGAAACCAATACCAGGGTTTTTGTGGTCCCTGTGAATGAGAAGCTCAGAAAGAAGGCGCTTAAGGCCGTGCAGGAGCTGAGGAAGGCGGGAATCCCAAGCCAGACGGATTTGATGGGAAGGAATATCAGGAAGCAGCTGGAGTATGTGAATTCCATGGGAATCCCCTATGCGATATTTCTGGGCCCCAGGGAGGCGAAGTCCGGGAAGCTAACTTTGAGAGACATGAAGACCGGGAAGGAATCAAGCTTAAAAATATCAGGGATAATTAAGAGGTTAAAATAACAGCATGGCCGCTGTAGTATAATGGTAAGTACGGAGGCTTGTGGTCGGTCCTTTAATGGACCTGGCAAATAGCCTTAGATTCGAGTTCAATTCTCGACAGCGGCCCTTTTCTTTTGGGGAGAATGCGGGGGAAGAGATTCGAACTCTTGAAGGCACTAAGCCACAGGATTTCTTATATCACAGCCCTTTCGGGCTCAATACTTAAGCGAACTTAAGTCCTGTCCCTTTGGCCGCTCGGGAACCCCCGCATTATGAATTATTTGAGAAATAGTATAAAAAGCTGCTATTTGAGGAATTTCGGCACGAGCTTCCTGGCCTTTTCCCTTTTCTTCTGGTGATCCTGAAGGAATCTGGTGATTTTTTCTATGGCTATCTGCTTGAGCTCGCCGGTCAGGAGCTTTCCTGATTTGTAGTCATCCCTGATTTTCCGGATTTTCCTGTCATCCGGCTCAAACATGAACTGGAGCATCTGGAAGGCCACATCC
>JAUXAC010000071.1 GCA_030615035.1 Dehalococcoidia bacterium
AGTTTTCGGAGTTAAACCTCGGCTGGTCAGGTAACTTTGCGCCTTTTCTGCTGCCGCAGAGTTGAGCAGTAAATTGTGGAAATATTGAGTGGCTGCCTGGTTAACCTGATATAATCGCTCCTTTTCTCCGGTTTCCGGCTCAAATCTTGATGGGACGGTAATCCCTGCCCTTTCGGCAAGAAGACGCAATGTCTCCCCGAAGTCAATACCCTCCTTTTTCATCATGAAGGAGAAGACATCACCGCCGGTATTACAGGCACCAAAACAGTGCCAGCTCTGCTGCTCAGGATAGACAAAGAACGATGGGTGCTTTTCACTGTGGAATGGGCATAATGCTCTAAAGGTTCGTCCAGCTTTTTTTAAAGTGGCGTACTGGCTGACAACCTCAATGATGTCTGTCCTCTGTTTTACCTCGTCTATAATGCTCATAGTTCTCTGTTAAGTTATATTAGTAATCAATGGTGTTGTCAATGTATCTTAGTGAAAAATAGACATATGGGTTGAAGTGTTTACACCAGAAATTACCCCCGTAATAATTGGACGTCTCATGTTCTACAAATAACCGTTCGTATCCATGTTCCTGAGACCATTGAACGGCACGCTGTAAAAGAGCTTTACCAATCCCCTTTCCCTGCACATGTGGCTGTGCATAGGCTGCTTTAATCTGGGCAGTATTGGTTTTTTGAAGAAGAAATCCCTCTGCACCTATTGTTGAAGTACCGACAATAATGTATGCAAATGGTTTATTTTGTTCATAGTAGACGAAAAACGCATCTCCATTATTTGAATGTGATTCTAAACCAGAAATTACGGCTTTCCTTTCAGTATGTTTCCATATGAATATCGGGGCATTAGGGTAATAACGCGAGTGTTCAATATCAATATCGATGAGTTTTTTGAAATCCTTTTCTTCGGTTATTTTGACTTCGTTTATTTTATTAACTGCTGAAAAATCCCGGACTCGTTCTACCAGAATAGCCCCGAAACCTAATTGATAAAGAGTTTCTTGCAGTATAAAATCATGGGCAAAATGCCCGACAATATGTAGATGCCTGCGGTTCTTAGCCCATTCATCTGCAAGATACATATACATCCTTTGATATACTTCTTTCCTGTCCGTCAATACAGAACCGTGACAGTATTCCGGAACCAACACCGCATTTTGTCCTTTAAAGGGAAACAGAAATCCTGTAACCATATAAGCAATTACCTGGTTTCCTTTACAAATGACCACTCCGGGATTTGTCACGAGCGATTTAAGAGTATTGAGAATCCATTCCGGTTCGTTTATGGCTCTAGATGGAAGCAACGGATTCTTTTCTTGCTCATCTCTGTAGCTGTTGATAAACAGATTAACCGCCGGTTCGAGATAATTCTGTGTAAAGGGTACTATCTTGTATTTCATAGTCTTACCTGTCTGTTTTAATTCATTGGTAATGCTAATCTGTTTCAGGTACTACCTCTTCCCCCTCTCCCTCTCCTTCAAAGGAGAGGGAGAGGGGGAAGGATAGGTTCTGAAGGGGCTTCGCCCCTTCAGACTTCCCGTAATAATTTGTTATTTAACCTCACCTTTAGTCAATGACAACTCCTCAGCCATCCTCAAGGCATACTGGTCAGTCATACCGGCGATATAGTCAACCACCCTCTGTTCTATCTCATCACTGTAAAAACGATACTCAGATGGCAGCTTATCTTCATGCTCAGTGAAGTATTTATATAATAGGCGAACCACCCCCCTTGCCTTTTCTGCTTCCTCCTGGGCTGAGCGCACATTATAGACTCGGTCAAAGAGAAATTCGCGAAGGTTATTGGTTGCCTCTAGAACTTGAGATCCCATACCTATAGCAGGGTTGTCTACAGTATTATAATCACTTACTGCCCAGGAGTAATCAATAATATCACAGACCATAGTATTGATGCGTTGTGAGTGAAAACGACCTAATATAGTAATGGCTGAGATTGGTAAATCGTTTTCAGTAATGATATCAGCTCTTATAGCATCGCCAATATCATGGTTAATCCAGGCAACAGTATCAGCCAGCTTACACACCTCACCCTCCAGGGTGTTTACTTTTCCCCAACCCTGTCCCAATATATCTACCCTCGTCTTGGAGTGATTCAGGATACCGTCCCTCACCTCCCAGGTAAGATTAAGCCCCTGCCCATCATTTTCTAAGAGGTCAACAACTCGCAGGCTCTGTTCATTATGCCTGAACCCCCCATGATATAGTTCATTTAAGACCTCCTCACCGACATGCCCGAAGGGGGTATGGCCTAAGTCATGACCTAAGCTAATTGCCTCAGTCAAATCCTCATTAAGGTTAAGGGCTCGAGCTATAGTGCGAGCTATTTGAGACACCTCCAGGGTGTGGGTAAGCCGGGTTACATAGTGGTCACCCAAGGGAGCAATGAAAACCTGGGTCTTATGCTTCAGACGGCGGAAGGCATTACAGTGAATAATACGGTCTCGGTCACGCTGGAAGGCGGTGCGTACGGGGCAGGGTTCCTCCGGCCTGAGTCTCCCTTGCGACGACCTACTTTTTACCGCATAACGAGAAAGCCTTTCTTCTTTCTCTTCTGCTGCCTGGCGAATATTTAATCGTCCAATCACTTAGTACCCAGTTTGGCCTCTGCCGCAGCGATGATGTCTCGGGTAACATCAATCATATCGGGGCTAACAGAGACTGAAGTAATCCCCCATTCTACCAGTTTTTGGGTAATCTCAGGATAGACAGAAGGAGCCTGACCACAGATGGAGCAGGTAACGCCCATCGCCTTGCAGCCCTTGACCACATTCTCAATCGACATCATCACCGCCTCATTACGCTCGTCGAATGTGGCGGCTAACTTGGAACTGTCACGATCGACTCCCAGAATAAGCTGAGTAAGGTCATTTGAACCGATAGAAACGCCGTCAATGCCTACCGCCAGGAATTTCTCCAGCAGAATGACATTAGACGGAACCTCAACCATCATCCATATCTTGAATTTATCAGACCGCTTCAACCCTTCCTGCTCCATGATTTTTATGGTTTGTTCCAGCTCAGGTATCGTCCGGACGAATGGAATCATCACCCAGAGATTATCGTACTTTTCCCTGACCTTCTTAATAGCGGCCAGTTCCAGTTTGAACGTTGCGATATCGGTGATATACCGTGATGCGCCGCGGTAGCCAAGCATTGGGTTCTCTTCTTCCTCTTCGTACTTCTCGCCACCCTTGAGCGCTTTGTATTCGTTTGATTTGAAGTCGTTGGTGCGATAAACAACCTGGCGTGGGTAGAAGGCTTTAGCAAATTTCATCAGTTCGGTAGAAAGCTTCTCTACGAACTCGTTACCGCGACCCTGCTCAATCATATAGCTGGGATGCTCACCAATCTCGGCAACCATAAACTCGGCACGGAGAAGACCGATACCATCAACATCACGGGTAGCCACACGGTCAACTACCTCAGGCTGTGCCAGATTAGCCAGAAGTTTGGTCTTGGTTTTCACTTCACCTCTAGCCCGTATCTTGGTCTCGGTGTCAACTTCAATCTTACCTTCGTAGA
>JAUXAC010000159.1 GCA_030615035.1 Dehalococcoidia bacterium
AGCGCTGGCCCTCCAGGGGACATTAAGCAATTTCTTTTCCGGCGCCTATATCGTCCTGGACAGGCCCATAAAGATAGGGGATTACATAGAGCTGGACTCAGGGGACAAGGGAACGGTGGTGGACATAGGCTGGAGGTCCACCAGGATAAGGACCTATACCAACAACCTCCTGATACTCCCCAATTCCAAGCTCGCTGAGAGCAAGATAATAAACTACAATGTCCCTAACAGGCAGGTGGGCTTCACCATTGAATGCGGGGTCTCCTATGGCTCTGACCTGGAGAAGGTTGAGAAGATAGCTTTAAGGGTTGCGAAGGATGTGCTGAAGAAGAACGGAGGGGTTGAGGGGTTCGAGCCCAAGCTCCGGTTCAGGGAGTTCGGGGACTCCAGCATAAACTTCAAGGTAATAATGAGGACAATTACCTATGGGAACAAATTCAAGGCAATACATGCCTTCATAAAGGGTATCAAGAAGGCCTTTGACAGGGCAGGGATTGTAATACCCTTTCCCCAGACCGATGTGCATCTTTATCAGTCCAGGAAGAAGAGATGACTTCTGCAATTGCAGTCTGAGCACCCGAATTTTGATATTGATTTAAATTTCCTTTCAAGGGATTTTGCTGTTTCGCATTCCTGCTCTTTGGATGCCGGCTTGGTATAGACTTCCAATATCCTGCCCTTCTCCAGAAGGTAGTCAATGTGCCAGAAAAGCTTCTTTCTATTTTCCTTCCGGCTCCTGTGCCTCTCTATCCGCTTCTCCAGATTGTTCTGGGCAGAGCCCGCATAGGCATAGAGGCCTTTTGAAAACTCCAGGACTCCGAGCTTGCCTATCCTGATTTTCCGGCTTTTTGCCAGCCCTATCACTAGGATGTAGATTCCCCTGCCCATGAAATATATTAAAGCAAATCCTAATATAAGGTATGCAGAAATACGACCTGATTATTATCGGGGCAGGGCCCGCTGGCCTGGGGGCAGGGGTCTATGCAGCCCGTTACAGCCTGAAGACGCTTATCATAGGGAAGGAAGTGGGCGGCATGATGAACGAGGCCCATCTTGTGGAGAACTACCTGGGCTTCCCTCCCATACCGGGGCTGGAGCTTGCAAAGAGATTCAGGGGGATGGTGGAAAAATTAGGGGTAAAGATTATGACCGGGATGGAGGTGGTTGGCCTGGAAAAAACAAAGGGGGGATTTGAGGTAAAAACCGATAAGGCTAAAAGCTTCCTGTCAAAGACCCTTGTAATGGCAGTGGGGACAGAGAAGAGGAAGCTCAATATACCAGGGGAGCAGGACTTCCTGGGCAAGGGGGTCTCCTATTGCTATACATGCGATGCACCCTTCTTCAAGGGCAAGACAGTAGGGGTTGTTGGCGGAGCCAACTCAGCTGCTATGGCTGCCCTGGCACTGGCAGGGCATGCCAGGAAGGTCTTCATAATGTACAGGAGGGACAGGCTCAGGTGCGACCCTGTCCTGCTTGAGAGGGCGGAGAAAAACCCCAGGATAGAGATAATATACGGGGTTGTGCCTGTGAAAGCGGAGGGAAAGCAGTTCCTGGAGTCTGTTACCCTGAAGAAGAGCAACAAAACGAAAAGGGAGAAGGTCAGGGAAGGGAAGCTTGCCTTGCAGGGGCTTTTCATTGAGGTCGGGGAGGTCCCCATGGTTTCCCTGGCAAAGCA
>JAUXAC010000165.1 GCA_030615035.1 Dehalococcoidia bacterium
TCTCCAGCCAGGGGCTAGGTCAAGGTTATGCACTCCCACCTCTAGCCCTATCCAGTAGCCGATAATGAGAAGGCCGAGCAGGAACCAGTTGACGGTCGAGGCGAAGTATGCTCCCAGTATGAGCATGGGCATGGGATAGAAGATCATGTGCAGGCTGTAAGGGGTGAAGGGTCTGCTCTGATGGATTTTTTCCACCATGGTCTTGAGATTCATTTTTGGTTCTCCTTTTCTTTATTTATTTTATCTCTGGCTTCGGGTCGTCCATTCTTTTTTATCTTACATCAAATTCAGAAAACCACTGTGCCCTTCCACGAATAGCGATAAGGTAGCTTTCATGCCCATTGGTGCGTATCTTTTTAATTATCCCGGGCTTATTACCGACTCGTACTTTGTCCCCAACCTTCCTTCTACGGAATGGAGTGCGTGGCGGGGCTCTCCTACCACCTCTACTAATAGCACCATCAGAAGAAGTTTGTGTCTTAGGCTCTTCCTTTTCCTCAGTTATTATTACTGACCCTCTCTGCATCCTAAAACCTCCCTTCTTGGAGCTCCCTCCCCTCTCCTTTATAGTGAGCAGTCCGACATCTCCCACACTGCTCTCCCACATTCGCTCTCGTCCTGTGGTTTTCTCACAGAGCCCCTGCCCGAGCCTACTTGTCTCTACTCTCTACAAACCTTTTGTCCTCGTGGTAACTCACTTCGGCACGGAGGGAAAGCTACTTCCCAATCCTCAGCCCGGGCAAGTGTTACCTCCTTTCCTCCGGCGATAAGTAGCGCAAGCCGACAGCTCTGAACACATCAGCCTCACTTCGGCAAATTATCTCGCTGCCATCAGCTCGGATGAATCCCCTACCATAGGCTCTAAACATTAATCCTCGTGCCAATGCCCGAGAGGCGATCAACTTATTGGTTTTCTTGCCACCGGTCCTGACAAAGAGCGCCACTGGCCATCGGTCCTCCGTCGTTGAGAATACGTCCACCCCAATGCCGCTTTCAAGGTGAACAAGCAGTTTGTTCCACTTACCATATGCTCTTCTCCCCAGCTTATTCAGTCGATATCCCAATATCGCTTGGACGAAAAGAGAACCTATCTCCCTGTCCAGCCGGTCCACACCGTCAACAACCCTGGGAATACAGAGCAGCTCGATATCGTGTACTTCAGGCTTTTGGCGCCGAATTGACCCAGCTATTACGATCCTCTCACAAGAAAACCCTAACAGTCCTTTCAGCTTCTCAGCTATGGCTTTTGCTTTCTCTAGCTCCATCATCAGCCCTCCTTGCCTGCCTTGAAGAAACTGAACTCTTTGGCTCCCTCTATACAAGTCGGCTGGTCATTGCAGTATCTAATATTCTGCCCGCCGCCCGGAACCACTTGGCCATTGATGATGAGGGGCTTAGTCAGTACCGATATCTTGTCGTCCGGACGCTCCTCGCTACAAATATGGCACTTCCAGGTGCCAGGAAACTCCTTTACCTCCTCTAGCTCTACAGCATCCATCCAATCTTTCTTGAGAGCCTTGAGCTTTGCTATTACTTCCTGTGATAAAGGGACCTCTGTCTCAAACTCAAAGATCCGGCAAGCTTCTAGCCGTTTCCCGGTGCGCTTCCAGTCATCGAAGATTTGCTGCATAT
>JAUXAC010000218.1 GCA_030615035.1 Dehalococcoidia bacterium
AGGCTCTTCTTGAAGTTCACGGATAGCGATTATTTCGTCCCCACACTTGGATAGGGTGATATCCTTGCTGTGGTAAATCTCGCAGTATCGGACCCCTTTATTATCCTTAACCAGTGCCGACGGGAACTCTACCTTGTCTCCAACACCTGCCTCCTCCAAGAGCTCCAGGGCTTGATCTGAGGTAATCTTAAGCACCTCAACCTTGCCCGAGGCTATTTCCTCTTTGAGCGCCTCTTTTAGCTCATCGCACGGAACACATTCATCCTCGTCTAATAGGTATATCTTTCTTTCCTGGGTACCACTCTCTGACATATTCCTCGTAGTCCTCCTTCCAAGATGGATTTTCAGCTAAAATTTGCTCCGCGGTGAGCCCCTTCAGCACCTCTTTGGCAGCCAGGGCTGATACCGGGATAGGTATTCCGGTATCCGGATTGACAGTCACGCCGACCTTGCCTTTTATCTCGGCCATCTTCTCCTGGACAGCTCTCCGGTAGAGATATTGAGCCAGCGTGGGTGGCCTTCGTTGTCTGTAGTATTCTATTTTCTCTAGCTGTATTTCTTCAGGCATGATTAAAAAGCTCTGGTGTATATATTCTAAGTTTAGCTAATTCCTGTTTTGTTCGCAAGCAAATTTGATATCCTTCTTTGCCTCTCTCGTTGTATTTGCTATGACGCTTTTGCCTTTCTTTATATAAGGCTTGAACTCCCTTTGTCCAAACTTCAAATTCCAGTCGCTTATTACTTCTGAGGGGATACTTTTGAAACAGTGGAATTATCACTAGGCATAGATCCTCAACCCTTCGCACCACAAATCGAAACTGGGGCGCCTTATTACCCCTAGACCTACTAGGATAAACTGTACCAACGTCTAAGGTATTTTTAATAAGGTCAAGGAGCTCTTTATTTATAGCGTCAGCCCTTTGAGTCAACTGAAAGTAGGGAGCCCAACTCATGTAAACTTTGTCTGGCTTGTGTCCATAAGGGTCTTTGGGTCCATAATTTCGCTTGGATATGTTGATAGAGAAACACCCTTCACCATCAGTGAAACCAGCTACCCAGTAACCAAAGCCATCTGGTATGTG
>JAUXAC010000188.1 GCA_030615035.1 Dehalococcoidia bacterium
CCGAGGATAAGGAAGATTCCAGATTCCGCGATTTTATCAAATGTTGACTTTGCATCCGCCATAACCTTAACCTTCTTTCGCAGTATTCATCTACTGCTTAGTTTCCTGGCTTTTTGGTTTGCTCTCGTCGTAGCTTAACCCGTCTATGACGATTTTGTACCTCTTGCCCGGTAGTAGAATTTGCCGGTTCTCAGGAATGTAGATTATCGAGAACTGATCATCCGGGGCTTTCTCTATACCAGCAAATGTGACGTGTATCTCCTTCATCTCATTACCTTCCCCTCCTTGTTATTCCTACTGGTTCAATGCGATAATCGGCAATGCCTACTGGGATGCCAGGCATATCATCCCACTCAACCCAGTAGAAGTACTCCACATCTCCATCTATGCCCTTTTTAGCCAATTCAATGATGAGCTCAGCCCGCTGGCTGGCAGTCGCGGGACCCAAAGCGCCGACTATCGTACCCAGTGCGCCATCTTGATGAGTGTCCCCAGGTTCAGTATTTACCTTTCTGACCCTTGTCCCTCTAGGCCATCGCCCTTGGTCTTTCCCAACATAAATCTCCACTACTTCTCCAAATCAATTGGTAGCGGGGGCTGGATTCGAACCAGCGACCTCAAGGTCATGAACCTTGCGAGCTAACCCCTGCTCTACCCCGCTAATCACCTCCTCTACGCTCTCACAAAGAAAAGACCATGGCTGGGGCAATAATAGTTTGCTCCCCCCATGGTTTTCTCCCTTCTCTTTGACCCCCTGCCGCATAGCGGGCATGGCTGACGCTTGGGCATGTTGAGTCCCCCGAGCTGAGTGTTGATGAAGCGGAAGCTGGGGAACTTTTCCCGTATCCGCTCGAGCCTGGTCTTGTATGGCTTCTCCACAGTTGGTACATATTCTCGCCTCTTTTGCTCCCTGGCTGATACTTGTTTTCTACTTCTCCATGCGCTCAGCCATGTCTTCAACCGGTGAATGCAAATGTTTATTCCTCCTTTAACAGTCTCATGGCTCGCTCTATTTCCCTGGGTTTCTCCCGGCCAATGGCTCGCTCCCTAAGGTGGCAGGTCTAGATGCTTCAGGTCTATACGAAAGGGTCCGTGCTCGAAGGGCGGCTTTATACTAGTCAGGATTTGAGTCATTTCCTCCCTGATTAACTCCGGGGCGTCAACCCAGATAAATATCTCCTTATCGGGGAACGACTTTTGCTCACAATCACGGATGGCCTGAATTAAGAGCAGGAGTTCCTCCTTAGATAGCTGTTTGCTCTGAATGGTAATTTTAACTTCCATCAACTCTTCCCTGGGCTATATCGACTAACTTCAGTGCCATCTTCTTAGCTGCTCTCTCGCCGTCCTCGGTTGGTGGAAATGTGGCTATGACATAATCTGGGC
>JAUXAC010000223.1 GCA_030615035.1 Dehalococcoidia bacterium
TCCATTGATAAAACAATAATACCCCCGTTCCCTCCGGTGACCAGTGAGGAAACAACCTTTATTGTTGCTGGGGAGGTCCCGCCTGAGGAGGTAGGCTTCAGGAACTTCAGGATACTCTCCTACAGCAAAAATGGCGGTACACCGGTAGAGGCCGGTGGGGTGCTGGAACTGGAGGTAGGCGACAGGTGCCGGGTGAATGTCGGATTTGACCATAGGGGAGTTGGGGTTAGTGGCGAATATCATGCCGCTATATGGCAAGAAAGGTGGTGGGACCCCCATGATGAAAGACTCAATGCTGAGAAGGCATTCACCGTGCCAGCCAGCGCTGACTGGGAGTCCTTTGAGGACAGTATAGACATTGCCATAACCTCAAAAATAGACCCCGGCACGGAATATGGTCTCTATGTCAAGATAATGGCTATTCCTGGACCCGATATTTTCACTGAGGACTTGGCCAATGTGATAACCATTCTCGGCGTTCCTGCTAAAGGGGAGTTCCGCAGCCTTATCATTACCGACTTTGAAGACACCCTGAAGATTGGGGATACCTGCCATGTCAAAGTCCGCTTTGAGTATCAGGGGCCAGGAGAGTCCAGAACGCTTTACGCTGCCATAGGCAACCAGCTCTTGCTCTACTTTGACGAGATAATCCATGGGTCAAAAACAATGACTGTTCCTGAGTCAGGTGAATTCACCGAGTATGAAGAAACTGTCAATATAATCATTACTTCAGCTATTGACCCTAAGGATAGCCCCTACAGCTTGTATGCTAAAATCAAGGGAGTAATAGTACCAGAGGCTATTACCGATGTCTATGAGGATGTGATAACCATAACAGAGGAATACAAGGGGACGATAAACAAAAAAGAGCTTGAGTATAACGAAACCAGGAAGTCAATCCCGGTTAGCAGTGTTCCCTATGACAAGAGAGGCTTAGTCCATATCTGGGGTCGGAATGATACCAGTAGGAGACAAGATTTAGCAATCGCTTGGCTAGTCTATGACCC
>JAUXAC010000019.1 GCA_030615035.1 Dehalococcoidia bacterium
ATAGTCCAGTGCAAGGAGTGCCCGTGGTATAAATCCTGTGTAATGCCAATGAGGTTCACTGCTGAAGATATTCGCCGCCAGCTAGAGTCATCAGCGCCAGGGATGGGCATCTCCGGGCAGGCTGACCTTGGCCTGCAGAACCTCCTATCCAGTATGGCAACCGCTGCCCAGAGCTCACTGCTGGAAGGCTGCCCCATCTTTATTGACCGCCTGCGCACCAACCCCAAGCTTGCCCAGCGAATCAAGGAAATGATGCAGAACTGGGGCAAAGAAGAGAAATAGGTAGAAGGAGCTAAAATCTAGGGCAACTTCAGAAACAATAGAAGGAGTAGGCGAGTTCGCTAGGAAGAGCTTCAGAGTTGACCCTACCGATGGGGCTGGATAAAGTAGACTTTTAAAGAGCAAAACTGATATAAAGAGTAAGCTTGAGTAAGTTGACTAAAGGAGAGAGCGTTATGAAGGCGCCTATTTGGGAGCCATCAGCAGGACGAATAAGGAACACTAATATGGCCAGATTCATAGATTTCGTTAATAAACGTTATGGACAGAAAATTGATTCCTATAACGAACTGCATATGTGGTCCATAAATAACCTTTCAGATTTCTGGGCTTCCATGTGGGATTTCAGTGAGATTAAGGCTTCAAAACCCTACGATACTATTATGACCTCCGGTGAATGGATGATGGACACCAAGTGGTTTCAAGGTGCCCGCCTCAATTATGCCGAAAATCTGCTTCGGTACCGCGATAATCAAACTGCTCTCATATTCAAGAGTGAAAGTCAAGAGGCAGTCAGGGTGACCTATGCCGAGCTCTACGACCAAGTGGCACGCTTGGCTAAATCCTTACGGGAGTTGGGTGTTAAGGTAGGTGACCGGGTGGTTGGATTCATGCCTAACATGATAGAGACGGTCTCCACCATGCTGGCAACTACTAGTATTGGCGCCACTTGGTCCTCCTGTTCCCTAGACTTTGGCATCAAAGGGGCTCTAGACCGTTTTGGGCAGATAAAACCGAAGGTTCTATTCACCGCCAATGGCTATTTTTACAACGGTAAGGTCTTTGATTCCTTGGAACGTGTTGCCGATATAATGGAAGACCTCCCCTCCATTAAGAAAGTAGTGGTTGTCCCTTATACGAAAAAAAAATCAGATATAAGCCATGTTCCTAACTCGATTGGTTATGGGGATTTCTTGTCTAAGGAAACCGGGCTTGAAATCCCATTTGAGCAAGTCCCGGCTGATCATCCTTTATACATCATGTATTCCTCAGGGACCACCGGTTTGCCCAAAGGTATGGTTCAAGGAGCTGCAGGCGTTCTAATCGGCCATCTAAAGGAATTGAAGCTTCATACCAATGTTAAGCGAGAAGATACTATCTTTTACTTCACCACCTGTGGTTGGATGATGTGGAACTGGTTGGTCAGCTCTTTAGCCTTGGGGGCAACAGTTGTTCTTTTTGATGGCTCACCATTTTATCCTGACCCGGGTGCTCTCTTTAAGCTGACTCAAGATGAGAAGATTACGATTTTCGGCGCTAACCCAGGGTATTTTGCTAAACTTGAAAAGACCGGCGTAAAGCCAATAAAAGAATACGACCTAACCAGTTTGGAAACGGTTCTCTCTACCGGTGCCCCCCTTCCTGCGACTAGTTTTGAATTTGTCTATCACGATATTAAGAAAGACGTGCTTCTAGCCAATATCGGGGGAGGTACTGACATCAATGGTTGCTTTTTCTCAGCTAATCCCATTGGTCCTGTCTATACCGAAGAGCTTCAGTGCCAGGGCTTGGGTATGAATATACAAGCCTTAAACCCGAAGGGAAAGCCAGTATTCAATCAAAAGGGTGAGCTAGTTTGCACTACCCCTTACCCTTCAATGCCCCTATATTTTTGGAACGATGAAAATAATCAGAAATATCACGACGCATATTTTAATGTCTACCCAAATGTCTGGCGTCACGGAGACTATATTGAAATCACCGAAACTGGGGGAGTAATTATTCACGGACGCTCTGATACAACGCTTAACCCCGCGGGAGTAAGGATAGGTACAGCTGAGATTTATCGGGTAGTAGAGGGTCTGAGTGAAATAAAAGATAGCATTACAGTAGCACAGAATTGGAATAATGATGTACGGGTTATCCTGTTTGTGAAGTTAACAGAGGATGTAGAGCTAACCGAAAACCTGATTAAGAAGATAAAAACTACCATCAGGCAGAATCTTTCACCGCGTCATGTCCCGGCCAAAGTAATAGCTGTTGGCGACATTCCTTATACAATAAACGGTAAAAAGGTTGAATTGGCGGTCAGAAACATAATTCACAATGAGCCGGTTCTCAATATAGCCGCATTGGCCAACCCGAAATCACTGGCTTTCTACAAAGATATTAAAGAACTTCAATCATAACACCGTCCCTACCCTGAAGATTGTGTGGTAGTTAGGATTTTTAGTATATGATAACTGATTAAGGCTATTTAACCTTAGTGGTAATAATGCATTTTATTTATCGCTGATACAGAGTAAAGTGCTGACAGGCAACAACTTCACTTCAGGAGCTAGCCAAAGAACTGGGTATTGAATACGACCTTTAGTCGAAAAAGTGCGTCGTCAGTGACATTAGCACAACTCAGTAATGAGCACTTTGAGTAACTCAGCTTTCTTCATCAAGCCCTCAGCGTTCGGTTCTACTCTTTCCTAGCCTGCAATGCTTCCCGGTTCGCCTCGTTTCCGTTTTAAGATAACTATCCATCGCAGCGACGGATGTTGTATAATAGGTCTATCATAATCACAAAAAGGAGGTGTCGAACATTGAAGAATTTACTCAAAGAGAAACTGCAGAAAGGTGAGGCTGTTATTGGAACCTTTATTTGCCTCGGTCACCCAGATGTGACCGAAAGGCTCTCCCGGCTTGGGTTCGATTGGCTCTTGATAGACGGTGAGCACGCGCCCACGAGCCTCGAGACTATGCAGCAGATGCTGCAAGCCATGAATGGGAGCAACTGCACTCCCCTCATAAGGCCACAATGGAACGATATGGTCATTATCAAGCGTGTCCTTGATATAGGTGCCCACGGTGTCGTTGTCCCATGGGTCAACACCAAGGAGGAAGCGGAATACGCCGTACGTGCCTGTAAGTATCCACCTGAAGGCCTCCGAGGATGCTCACCAAGGAGAGCTGGACTCTTTGACCCGGATTACATTAAAACAGCCAATAATGAGATCCTCGTAGTAGTCCAGATAGAAACCAGGAAGGCGGTTAGTAACATAGACGGTATTCTGTCAGTGAAAGGAATAGACGCCTGCTATATCGGCCCTCTGGACCTGTCCCTCAGCTTCGGATTCCACGGCCCACAGTGGGACAATCCCCAATATATAGATGCCTTTGACAAAGTGGTAGCGGCAGCCAAGAAATGGGGGAAGCCAGCTGGCATATATGCAGTTCAAGAAAACATCCAATGGGCTATAGAGAAGGGCTTTACGCTCAACACTGTGGGTGATGACGATACTTTTCTGATGCAGGGAGCAAAGATAGCTCTGGAGAAAACGCGAGGCTCTCAGTAAAGTTTAGCAAACCTAGCAGTAATCCTCTCTCATACCGATAATATACTATCACTAGTAGGTATCCTAAAGAGTCACCTGAACTAGAATAACTTACTAATATCTGAAGAGGAAAACAAAAAATAAAAATAGTAATTGCCCCACAGGGTTTTAAGGGAAGCCTTAGTGCGCAGGAAGTGGCCCAAGCCATAGCCAAGGGGATTAAGCGCGTTGTGGCTGATGCTGAGACCATCATGGTACCCATGGCCGATGGTGGAGAAGGGACGGTGGAGGCTTTAACCTATGGTAGCCACGGTCAAATTGTAGCCACTGAGGTAACGGGACCTCTAGGGGAGAAAGTAACAGCCAAATGGGGAATTTTGGGTGACAGAGTTAGTGCTGTAGTGGAGATGGCAGCAGCATCGGGGATTACCTTGGTGCCACCAGAGAAACTAAACCCATTAGTTACTACCACATACGGCACAGGGGAGCTGATTCGGGCCGCTCTTCATGCTGGCTGCCGCAGGCTGATTATCGGTATCGGCGGCAGCGCCACCAACGACGGTGGTGCTGGCATGGCACAGGCCCTTGGGGTAAGGTTATTGGATGAGAGGGGCAAGGAGCTTCCCTGGGGTGGGGTAGCACTAGCCAAGTTAAGCCGGATAGACATCTCTGGACTGGATCGCCGCCTAGCCGAGTGTGAGGTTATTACGGCGAGTGATGTAACCAACCCGCTCTGTGGTGAGCAGGGAGCCTCAAGAGTTTATGGCCCGCAAAAGGGAGCCACGGAGGAGATGTGCCAACAGCTAGATGAAGCCCTAGCCAACTATGCCGAGGTAATCAAAAGGGATTTGGGTATTGATGTTATGGACATACCCGGGGCGGGGGCAGCCGGGGGACTTGGGGCTGGGCTAGTAACCTTCCTGGGGGCTAAGCTAATGTCGGGGATAGAAATCGTCAGCGAGGTGGTAGGACTTACAGACTACCTCAAAGAGGCGTCTCTTGTCTTTACCGGTGAAGGTAGAATAGATACACAAACGCTTTTCGGTAAAACAGTAGCTGGTGTTGCCGCAAAAGCAAAGGCCCTTCATATTCCAGTGGTAGCCATCGCCGGTGCGGTAGATGGAGATAGTAAAGAATTCTCCCGGCATGGCATTGATGGCGCTTTAAGCATCGTACCCGGCCCTATCAGCTTAAGGAAATCCATGGCTAATGCGGAGAAGTTAATCGCCGATGCCGCTGAGCGAGCCTTAAGGTTAATCTTAATTAGGCTAGAGAAATAGCCAAGGTATTATAGCCAGCTTGCCTTGGTGATTTCCTTCCAAATTTCCTCTTTCCTCACGGCTTCCCTAGACTCTCACCAGTTGCTCGTTTTCTATTTTATTAAAGGTAATTCGTAATATTGACACCTCTTCTCACATCCGTTTATAATAACAGCAAAAATAAATTGGGAAAAGAGAAAAGTTGATGAAAAGACAATTTAAAGTGGTACGGGTGGATAGAATAGGTAGCCAGGGCGTTATGGCGGAGGAGGCCGAGGAGCTGGCTAAGGTAAATGCTGAGTTAGTGGGGGCTGATTGCACCACTGATAGTGAGATAATTGAGGCAGCTAAGGATGCCGATGCCATAATAACAGAGACAGCTAAAATTACGCGGAAGGTTATGGAGGCATTACCGAAATGCAAGGTAATCGTCCGCTACGGCGTTGGTTTTGATACAATTGATGTCGACGCAGCTACCGACAATGGTATCATTGTCGTCAATGTCCCCGATTTCTGTTGGGAGGAAGTGTCTAACCATGCCATTGCTCTGCTTCTTGCCTGTGCTAAAAAGCTGGTTTTTCTGAATAATTACACAAAACAGAGTCGCTGGATTGAAGGCAAGCGAGCTCAGGCGCCAATGGGGTCAATTTATGGGCAAACTTTGGGAATAATAGGCTGCGGCAACATTGGGCGAATGACGGGTAAGAAGGCACAGTGCTTTGGATTAAAGATATTAGGCTATGACCCTTATGTGGATAAATCCCTAGCCGAAGAGTCTGGGATAACCCTGGTAAGCCTGCCTGAGCTACTCAAAGAGTCGGACTTTGTTGCTGTTCACACCCTTCTAAGCAAGGAAACCTGGCACCTAATTAGGGAAAAGGAATTTAAACAGATGAAACCAACCGCCTATTTCATCAACACATCTCGAGGTTCAGTAGTCGATGAGCCAGCTCTCATTAAGGCTCTACAGGAAAAGTGGCTCGCTGGCGCTGGTCTGGATGTCTTTGAAAAAGAGCCTGTTGGCCCAGACAATCCCCTACTCAAGATGGACAATGTTGTAGTCACCCCTCATTCCGCCAGCTACTCTGATGTCGCTTTTAAGCGGTTAAGGACAAGCGTGGGGCAGGAGGCAGCCAGGGTTCTCAGCGGCCGGTGGCCCAAGAATGTGGTAAATAAAACAGTTAAGCCTAAAGTTAATCTGGTAAAGGAGGATTAAAATGGCAGAATTGTCAGAAAAGGAAATGCTTGAAAAGTTGAAAGGATTTAACACACCATCCATTGCAAATGTTGTAGCTACCTATCCGAGTAACCCCCTTTGCCTGGGTCTTTACGACCCCTGGCGGTCAAATTGGTATACCGACCAATCAGTTCACTGTATATTCCCAGAGCTAGGTAGATTAGTAGGTTACGCAGTTACAGTGGTATTCTCACTGGCTGACCCGAATTTTAACCGATTGACATGGGGAGATTTGATAGAAGCTTTAGGAAAATCGAAGAAGCCATCAATCGTCGTAATCAAGGGAGACTTTCCCCCAGAAATACTGCCTAAAGCAGCACAGAGTGGGGGACAAATGACAACAATGTTCAAAGCCTGCGGAGCTGTAGGTGTTGTAACAAATGGCCCATCGCGGGATGTAGACGAAATACGCCCATTAAAATTCCAGTACCTTATGAGTGGCGTCACACCCGGACATGGGAACTTCTCAATCAGCGCAATAAATGTGCCTGTTTCAGTTGCCGGGATGGATGTCGCCCCTGGCGATGTAATTCACATGGATGAGAATGGTGCCTGCAAGTTCCCAGCAGATAGACTAGCCGATGTCTGTAACAATATTGATGCTCTTGTCAAAGCAGAGGAGAAGCGGGCTAAAGCATTGCGTGCGGCAAAAACAGTTGAAGAGATAAAAGCAGCGTGGTCTGGTTAAAAGGAGCAATGGCTAGTAGTCGATAGGAGTTAAGGAGTAGAAAACGATAAATTCCAGGAAAAAGGGAGGATAAAGATGAAAGGAAATCAACTCAGGGAACTCTTAAACCAAGGTAAACCAACCCTGGGTACCCATGTCATAGCCCCTTGGCCCGGAATTGTGGAAGTAATCGGCCACTCTGGTGCCTTTGACTATATTGAATATGTCGGTGAATATTCCCCCTTCAGTCTGGAACAACTGGACAATTTCGGCCGAGCTATTGAGCTATTCCCCAACATGTCCTCAATGATGAAGGTAGAGGAGCAGACAAGAGGATTTATTGCCACCAGGGCAATAGACGCCGGTATTCAGAATGTGCTCTTTACCGACTGCCGTTCTGCAGAAGAGGTCAGAGAATGTATTCGTTTCGTCAGGTCCGAGACACCTGAGGCTGGCGGTATCCACGGTTCCAGCATGCGGCGAAATGTTGGCTACGGGCTAGAGGCAGGCTCAGAAGCATGGGTTAAAGCGATGAACGATGTCGTCATTGCCATTATGATAGAGAAAAAGGGTGCCATAGAGAACCTGGAAGAGATACTGTCTGTCAAAGGCGTAGATATGGTCCAGTTCGGCCCTAGTGACTACTCAATAAGCATTGGTAAGCCAGGACAAGGGCGGAGTCCGGAGGTGCAAAAGGCGCATCAAGACATGATAGAAATGGCGCTGAAGAAGGGCGTAGCCCCTAGGGTGGAGATGGGTAGCTTTGAACAGGCAAAACCATATATTGATATGGGGGTTCGCCACTTCTGTATTGGCTGGGATATACGTACCATATACCAATGGTGTCAACAGCAAGCAGAAGGTATGCGAAAACTACTTGCTTCAGTATAGCTTCGTTCTCAGAAGAGCCGGCAAATAACAGTCTTGAGGAGAAAAGATGACAAAACCGAGAGTCTTTATTACTCGTGTTATAGCTCAAGAAGCACTGGACAAGATTGCCCAGGTCACTGAGATGGAGGTGTGGCCCGAGGAACTACCGCCACCATATGAAGTGCTTCTGGAAAAAGCCAGAGACGCTGAGGGGCTGTTAACCATGCTGAGCGACCGGATTGATGCCAATCTTATGGATACAGCGCCCGGACTCAAGGTAGTGAGCAACCTGGCCGTCGGCTACGATAATATCAATATCGCCGAAGCAACGAAGCGCCATATCGTCGTCTCCAATACCCCGGGGGTGCTCACTGGGACAACCGCTGACCTTGCCTTTACCCTGCTTATGGCCGCCGCCAGGTGTGTGGTTGAAGCTGATAACTACACCAGAAAGGGGCGGTGGAAGACCTGGGGACCCAAGATATTGTTAGGTCAGGATATTCATGATGCCACTCTGGGCCTCGTCGGCCTGGGCCGCATCGGTGCTGAGGTAGCCAGGCGAGGCAGAGGCTTCAATATGAAGGTGCTCTATTATGACGTAATAAGACGAAGCGAGGAAGAAGAAAGACAACTCGGAGTGGAATACATCCCCGAGTTAGCCAAACTACTTTCTAGCGCTGATTTTATCAGTGTCCACGTACCGTTGTTGCCCCAAACTCGCCACCTGATTGGGGCAGCTGAGTTTGCTCTGATGAAACCAACCGCCGTCTTTATTAACACCTCCCGCGGCCCTGTGGTTGACCAGAAGGCTCTCTATGAAGCACTCAAGTCCGGGCAGATTTTTAGTGCGGGACTAGATGTTACTGAAGTTGAACCGATATCCCCTGATGACCCGCTACTCACCCTGGACAATGTCATTATTACTCCTCACATTGCCAGTGCCAGCTTCACCACCCGAAAAGAGATGGCTTTTATGACTGCTGAGAATCTTCTCGCCGGGTTACGAGGCAAGACACCACCAAACTGTGTTAACCCCGAGGCACTCAGAAGCTAGGATTTCTCCAACCTGCTGCGCCTCACCGCATCTAGGGACAAAATCAGCATAGGGCAGATTTAAAATCTGTTGGCACTCCTACCAGTTACCACTCCTTCTTTGACTCTAGGTTGTCGAAGTCTTATTCGAGTAGATGAGTTCTGATTACTGTGGACTCAACCGATGCCAACTTCTCTAAGTACCCCGCTGGGCCGTGGTAAGCTACCACATCTTCAGGTCTCGGGTGGACAGGTCTCATCCGCTTCAGTTGTCTGAGACTGAAATCTTCGATATCAATTTCTTCACCAATGGACTTCTTGAAAGCCCAGGCTCCGGCCACTGCTGCCCCCAGCGCTGCACCTCCCCGCTCAATTGGGAATAGCGGTCGGTTCCATATAGCAGCAATGCGTCGCATAATTCCGGAGCTACTAGTAGGCCCGCCGGTCACATACATGGGCTCGGAAGTCTCGCTGGTAAAGTTCTTCGAGTGGAGATACACGGAGGACAAGCTCGATTCGATGATGCCGGCGTAATCGGTTCCAAGGTTAGGGGTTTCATGGCTGACCCGCATCATGCCAAAACTGCCAGCGGGTGGAAAAGACTCGTTTCTGGGCTGCCAGAGTACCATATAGTGTGCCACTGGCGACTTCTGTAGTGCTGCTTCGGCTGGTGCATACTTGCCTTTAGCTAGACCGTAACTGGCCCGCAACTGGTCCCAGACCAGGGCTCCGTTCGTCCGGCAGCCAAACATGAATGGCCTACCCACACCGTCATACATGGCATTGGCAAAGCCATTCATGTCCAGCGTTTCGCCATCAGTGGAGACCATGTTTACGAAGCTGCTACCCAAACTCAAGAGATCACCAGATACCAACACCTTTGACTGAGGATTGTCTCCTGAACCGACTATTATCTTACAATCCGGGCTAAAGCCGTACCTCTCAACGAAGTATGTGGCAATGTTTCCCACTGTAGTGTCGGGGGGGACAATGGACGGCAGCTTACTCATCAAGGCGGACTGACCACCAGGAAGTCCTTTGGATACCGCTTGGACCATCGGGTTAGACCAATTTCTTTTCCGATAGTCCATAAGTGACATGCCGCAAGCATTGCCAAAATCCAGCGGCACCTTTGAGTTGCCGGTCAGGACTGCCGACATAAGGCTACTTAGCAACTGGATTGTGTGAGTCTGTTCGTAGGCATGTGGAAATTGCTCGGCTACTCTTCTTATTATTATGCCAGTGAACCTGAGCGGTGCGTTGGAACCGGATATTTGGATTAGCCGTTCCATGCCACCAACGTGCTTCCTGATGAAATCAGCCTGTCCGGTAGTATTGGACGTCATCCAGATAGGAGCAAGGTGATAGGCTAGGCAACCTTTCAACAAAGTGGTCAGGCTGTTCTCCCCAGAGCCCGGCTGCTTCAAACACGCGAACAAAAATGGGGCATCTTTGTTGAGGTAAGTGTGGCCGTGTTGTTGCGCTGAGAAATTGCAGACGACGATTTCTTCCATGCTCACCCCGGCTTCTTTCAGGTCGGCAAACATGGCATCAAGCGAGGCAAAGAACATCAGCGGGGGCTGATCTGCCTCCCCCTCCACTCTTGGGGGCACAATATATGATTCTGCCTCAATACCAAAACCGGCTAACCTCCTATCGTTGAGGTAGTCGAGCGAGTGCTCAAGGACTTTCTCGCCGGAATCAATATCAATCACCACTGAGGATAGGCTTTGTGTGCTCAGGTCTAGTCCAAGTGTCAGTCTGCGTCGATGCATTACCAGCGAAATCCACCTTGAATCAAAATCCACTGACATCTTAATTCGGCTGCATTCGCTTGTCAATCAATCTGTCATAAAAGAAATATCTATGTAGCGTCACTGTGCCGTAGATGCCACACCCTGTAAACAAAAGGGGGCATTGTTCAATATCTTGAGAGGGTCTAAGGAGACAGGTTACTCCACCTCACGTAGAGCCAGAAGCCAGTGGAGATCAAGGAGCTTGACAGTGCAGTGTTATGAATATACGATAGGCACCACGAGCGATGAAGCATAAGGATTCTCGCATTGCGAATCAAAGTGGGTAAATCCTGGTTAATTCCCATCTCAAGAAGGTAAGGAGGAATGGATAAGACGATGCTAAGAACTCGTCTGCTCGAATCAGAAGAAGTTGTCTGTAACGCTGTAAGCCTATGTGAAGTGCTTGATACTAAAGATAATAGCCTGCTGCTGAAGACCCACGCTGTATCTAAGCGCAGAAAGGCTATAAGTTCCACCGACAGTGGCATGGCTAGAGTGGCAACGTTGGTGGAAGAAGGGACGTCTATAGGGGGGCGTCTGCGTATTGATGCCCTCAGTGATACAATCATACGATTTCGTTATACCGAAGGGGAGGCGGAGTTGGTCAATAGCACACCTATGGTTGTTGGCGCACTCGACGGACCGAAATCATGCCAGGTTTCTTTTAATGATGAGTCTGCTCAAATCAGTACAGCCGCGGCGCAAATCAAAATCGATTTGGCATGTTTACGTATAGAGATCCAGAACCACGGCGGCGAAAAAATCTGTGGCATTAGTGGCCCGGAACGTAACTCATTCGTTGCGTGGGACTCTTTTGAGACCGGGGTCTGCCGTAGTCAACATGACGGCTCCCCTATTTCTGTAGAGAAATTTGATCTTCATCCGCATGAAGCAATCTTTGGCCTTGGTGAAAAATTTATGCCACTCAATAAAGTGGGGCAGACTATTGACCTGAATATGACCGAGGCACATGGGGTTACCACCCCGCGCTCTTACAAGAATATCCCATTTTTTGTGAGCACGAAGGGGTACGGGGTTTTCTTTAATCATTCGAGCCGGATAACATTCTGGGTAGGGAGCATGAGCACTGCTGATATACAGATTGCCACAGAAGATGACTTTTTAGACTACTACGTCATCCTCGGCGATATAAAGCAGCTCTTATCCCGATACACGGATATCACCGGGAAAGGAGTGGTCCCGCCCAAATGGACGTTTGGTTACTGGCAGAGCAAGATATCTTATAAATCAGCCGAGGAAACGCTGGATATCGCCCAGAAGTTGCGGGAGAATAAGATTCCCTGTGATATTATCCACCTTGATACCCACTGGTTCAAAAAGGAATGGCTCTGTGACCTTGAATTTGATAAAGTTCGTTTTCCAGATCCCGAGGCTTACATGACCGAACTGGCGAAAATGGGCTTTAATATCTCGCTATGGCAATTGCCGTATATTGCGGAGGGTTCACAGCTATTTGATGAACTCAAGGCTGTCGATGGGTTCGTAAAAAACAAAGAAGGCGGTCTCTATGATATAAGATGCGGTTTCAACTTTTTTCCCCCCGGGACCCGCATTAGTTGTATCGACTTTACTAATCCTAAAGCAGTACAGGTTTACCAGAAATGGTTGCGGAAGTTATTCAAACTGGGCGCGAAGGTAATAAAAACTGATTTTGGTGAAGATGCCCCTGTTGACGGCATTTACTACGATGGCACGCCGGGGTACCAGATGCATAACCTTTATCCCCTCCTCTATAACCGTGCTGTTGCCGAAGTTACCAAAGAAGAGACAGGTGATATCGTTGTTTGGGGGCGTTCCGCCTGGGCGGGATGCCAGCGTTATCCGTTGCAATGGGGAGGTGATAGCAGTCCTAATTGGGCTAATATGGTTCCACAACTCGAAGGTGGGCTTTCGTTCGGACTCAGTGGATTTCAATTCTGGAGTCAGGATATTGGCGGGTTTTTGGGTCAAACAGGCGGTAATCTCCTTATCCGCTGGATGCAGATGGGTACGTTCCTATCGCATAGTCGGATTCACGGTTTTGGGGACCGCGAACTATATAAGTTTGAGCCTGAGGTCCTGAGGATTTGCCGTAATTACATCAATCTTCGCTACCAGTTAATGCCATACATCTATGGTTCAGCATTCAGCTGCGTTGAGCAGTCACTACCTATGGCGAGAGCACTTGTGGTCGATTATCAGAATGACCCAACGGTCTGGAATATCAGTGACGAATACCTTTTTGGGGATTCTATTCTGGTTGCTCCAATTACTGATCCCAGCAACAAACGTGCTGTTTATCTTCCGGAAGGAACATGGACTGATTGGTGGACTGGTGAGCAACTGGAGGGGAGACGCTGGATAGATATCGAAGCAGATATTGAAACGCTTCCGCTTTATGTCCGTGAAGGTGCGATAATTCCTGTGGGTCCCGTCATGCAATATGTTAACGAATTGAAGGTTGAGGAGATTGAACTGCGTATTGCCCCAATTAAAGGAGAAGGCAAATCATCATTCACTGTACCAGTAAATGACGAAAAGGTGGCGGTGGAATATCTGGTTGCTGGTGGTAGACACACTGTGAAAATCGGTGATAGTAAGGTGAGATTCAACATCACCGTCTTAGGGAATCGTGGCGTGGACATATCCCCAGCAGGTTTATGAAAGCATTAGTACTAGAAAAAGCAAAACGGTTGGTCTTTTCGACCCGCTTCGCTAGAATGTCTATCGAAGTCGCAGTGTAGTCAATATCCTTTCGATTATACCTTTAATTTCGCTGCCTAGCTCTTCTAAATTCATTGACTGCGCTACTTTTTCTACTTCCAAAGCCAAATGCTGTATAACCTACTTTTATACTACCGCAGATTCTTACGGCCCTCTGCCAAAAACCTCGGGTGATTAGCGGATTGAAATATAGGATAAAAGAAGACATTATCAAGATCGCAATTATGAATAAAATTGAAGCTTTATAGATGCCATCTAAGCAGGAATAGTAGCTGAAAACACCTTCATATCTCTAAAGGTACGCCATCCTCGACAAGTCTTTCCTGCACCAGTCTGACGTTCAAATCTCGAGGTGTAACCCCTTCACGAATGGACAGAGCGGCAGCGACTCCCGCAGCATGGCCCGTCGCCATACAGTTGCCCATACTTTTTCCACACGACACGCCCGCGTGGGTGGTGGAGATATGGCGGCCCGAGGCCAGGATGTTGTCGATCTTTTTGGGAATTAGAGCTCGGTAAGGCACGTCATGTGGAGTCATCTTCTCCCCGCGGACGAAACCAATATCCAAGGAACCGAACCTGCGGGCTATGGCATCAGTGAATCTGGCTGCTGTCATGGCGTCTTCTTCAGTCAGGACGTATTCTCCAACGATACGCCTCGTCTCCCGGACCCCTGCCCATGCAGACACCTGCTGAAGGTAGGCATTGGCAAAGCCGGGTACTTTCCGGTCCCTCAGAAGACGTACCATATCCACGGCCTGCTGGCGCATGATGCGTTCAGCCTTGGTCAGGTCTCCAGGATCTGTTCCATCCAACACGCCATGCGACCTGGTCCCGGCGTGGTTGACGAACACACAACCGGGGTACACAGTAGGGGTCATCACTATTAGCTCGGGTACCTCGTACCCAGCGCGCTTGCCTTCTTCCAAGAGACTGGTAAATCTCGTTTCAACCTCATAGAGGTGACCCCAGTGCCCCTGATACTCCATGACTTCGGCCTGGTCTACACCGCCGATAACGAAGAGCGAAGTCATGGGCGAGAGGAATCCGTCACCTTCTCGCCCCTTTTCCATCGGACACCCGGCGAAAAAGCACACGTCGCCGTCACCGGTTGCGTCCACCACTCGTTTCGCGTTGACATGCAGTGGTCCCACCTTGCTGCTTATCACAACCCCCGTGACGGCATCCCTCTCAACGATGGTATCGCTGACGAAGCTGTGCAGCCGATAGTCACAGCCAGACTCTTCGAGCACCATGAAGGCCGACAGTTTGAGATACTCCGTGTTGGTCATTAGGGCGTGGTCTTCAATTCGCAACGCTGAACCCCCAAACCTCTGGAGTTGCCCAATCAAAGACTCATGGATCTTGCTGCGAGGTTTTCCGTCTGGTCGCATCTGGTTGATGGCCATCCCCAGGCCAATGGCACCCACACCTCCGAGAAAGCCCATACGCTCGACCAGCAATGTGCGAACCCCTATTCGCCGCGCACCCAACGCTGCCCCCAAACCTGCAGGGCCACCTCCTGCGACCAGCACATCTACATCCAGCTGCTGTTCTTTTCTGTTACCTGTGTTCACCATTTGCACTTCTCCTTTTGGTTTTCCCCTAAGCGGTCAGCTTATTACACGTTTTAGTATTTTGAAAAGCATAGCGACGCTACGAAGCAAAATATAGGCTATTCTCCCTCTTAATTATACAGCATTGAAAAAGTGAATTAACTCATGCGCTCGACCTAATAAAAAATCTACAAAATCGGAAAATATGTCTGCCAATAGGGTGTACAGCTTCAAAATCAGGTTCTGAGCGTTAATCAAAGATTATCACTCAAACTAAGAATATCATTTGGTAATAGGATTGCCCATTGAACAATACGACGAATTGTTCAGTATTTCAAAGGTGTAATTCTATAACATCGCCGTCCTCAAGGATGTGATTCCTTTTTGCCATTATGCCATCGTGCTTTCCTGAGCCCCAGATGCGGGCATATTTTAGCTTTGAGGGTTATGGTTACACCTGTTACGCTGCATAGAGTCGTTTAATGGCAAGCTGAGGGATGAACTGCTCAACCGGGAGATATTCACCACGTTAACTGAAGCAAAGATATTGATTGAGAGATGGCAGAAGGAGTACAATCAGATTCGACCCATAGTGCCCTGCCCCCCGAAAACTGGTCCAGTTGCAATGTTAGTATAAGGACTTAAAAAGGGGGGATAAATGGCAAAGAAAACCTACACCGCTGAACAGATCATAGCACACATGTCCCGATTCCACTGCGCAAGAAGTTGAATTGCACGTTCGGATGATCAGCCAGTAGGGACATCGGCACGGAGGTGTCGGTAATCTTTTTTGCTATCATAAGGGTAGTGAGACGCATGCCAAAAGGGTTATCGTGATGCCCCGGGTGCCAAATCGAAACCTTCTCCGCCCTCCACGTCTCCAGTGGGCCAACCGTAACTGCTTGGCTCGGGATATTCTGTACCATGCCACCTTCTGATGTACGCGCATTCTGTATTAATGTCAGTGGATGAAGGTCGACTACACGCGTTCCCAACTTACGATATTCATCAGCAGTAGGCGGATTATCCACATACTGCTCCTCACGCCTGGGTGGGTCATTGAAGGCCCAGTGCTTTACTTCACCCTGACCGCCTTGCATAATCACACAGCGAACCTTGCTCCAGCTTTCTATATACTCCTCTGTATTGACCTTTGGGAAATGAATGTTCTCCGGTGGCATGCGCAGGTCATCACGAATACGGTTAAAGCAGAGCTCCATGTCCGCTCGGGCAAAGCTGAGAGGAAAATCGAGCCCCACCTCCTTGCCATCAACCACCCACTCATCCATACCCCAGAAGTGGCAGTGTTTAAGGTTGATTTCAAGTCCATTGACCAGTCTGGCTACAAGTGGTAGCTGCTCTGTAGGCCCTAAAGGACCACACACTCCAGTAGGCTTATCCTCGGTAGCTTGTCTCCAGGCAGTAATGTACTCCAGAGCTTCAGAGAGATAAAAGTCTTCAATGGTATCATAGATCTTCACAGTGAAACCTTCGCGGCTCAATTCCAGCAGGTCATCTGCAGTAAGACGGGCAGCGGTATCCAGTATCTCTCTATCCAGTGTTGTGTAATCCCACCAGCCCGGCGCGATTTTACTGATTGTTCTCATACTGCCTCCTTTTTACACAAACTAAGTAATTTGGGATTTCCCATTTCAACTCGCGATGGGGCATCCTGACTCTCATCGCTCTTGTCACCAATAATATGTCCATGGCACCTGTTTGTCAATCTTCATCTCGGAGACCTGTAGTAATCCTCGACATGCGAGCCGTGTACCGCAGCCTCCAAAATCGTCGTCTATCTGCGCTGGCGAAGCTCTCTACCTAAAAAGAGAGGATACTGGGGCTATCACCGTATTCAGACGTGTCTACAATACTGGGGGCACCACGACCTCACCCTCGGGAGGCAATTGCTTACCTTTTGAACTGGGGCATGTACTCGGTGTGGGTCCGTAAAAGCTTGTCCACGATGGCCCTGGCCACATCCAGGTCATGCACATAGGGACACGCAAGGAGCGCCTGGTAAAGCACCTTCACGTCGCCGCTTAGAGCGGCATCAACGGCCAGCTCCTGCCAAATGTCAAGTGCCAGCTATGTCTTACTAAAGGTGTAGCTCTATAACATCACCGTCCTTGAGGATGTGATTCCTTTTTGCCATTAGCCCATCGTGCTTGCCTGAGCCCCAGATGCGGGCATATTTTAGCTTGCTAGCAAAATCCTTGTGGACGGCGGCAGCGGCATCCTCCAGTGTGCTCCCCCGTTTAAGGATTATCGGGTCGTTAAAGTCCGGTTTTTGCCTTGGAGTCTTGGTATATACCCGAATAATATCAAGCATCTGGTAGATGGCACGCTTTAGCTCTTCTAAGCCAATCCCTTCTTTGGCTGAGATAGCCATAACCGGTAATTGCTCTTCATATTTATTCTTCAAAGCTGTGCAGTTTTCACTGGCATTATCCAGGTCTAGCTTGCTGCCGATAATTAGTGCCTTCTTCTGATACAGGATAGTGCCTGGCTCTTCAGCCTTTCTTTCATTGATTACTATTCTTATTTTTTCTAGTTGTGCCGTGATGCCTTCCATCTGGGTTAATGGAGCCTCATTTAAGTCCACCACAATCAGTAATGCGTCAGCCCGTATAAGCATATGGCGGAGCCACCACTCAATAGACGGGGGTGCCAGGGGTGGGGTATCAATCAGTTGTATCTGAATGTTCTCAAATTCCATCATCCCCGGGGTGGCATTGTGTGTGGTAAAGGGGTATTCGGCTACAGCGGGGGAGGCATTAGTAATACTAGCCACAAGCTGGGATTTACCAGCATTGGGCAAACCAATTACGGCTACTTGGGCGGCGCCCTCTTTCTCAATAGCCATGGATGCCCGATGAACACCAGATTTTTTGGTAGCTAACTGGGTCAGCTTGGCGATTCTGCCTCTTAGCTCAGCACGCAGGTGGTCTGTCCCTTTGTGCTTAGGCATAATAGCCAGCATTTCTTCCAGGGCGGCTATCTTTTCTTCGGGGCTTTTAGCCAATCGGAAGTTCTTTTCGGCTTCAAAGTATTGTGGTGGTAAATTAGCTGGCATTGTCGGTTACAGGTACTCCTTTACTTTTTGGGCTAGATTCTTACTCATGCCTCTTGCGGTGGCTAGCTCTTCTATGGGGGCTTCCCTGATGGCTTGAACTGAGCCAAACTGTTTGAGTAGGGCACGCTTACGCCTGGGTCCGATACCAGGGATGCTATCAAGGGCTGAGGCAAAGGTTTGTCTCCTGCGTATTTTCTGGTGATAGCTTAGGGCAAAGCGATGTGCCTCATCTCTAAGGCGCTGTAGCAATTGAAGACCTGGGGAACTGCGGGGTAGAATAATGGCCTTTGTCTTTTGTGGCACGAAGATCTCCTCGTTTTCCTTAGCTAAACTAGCCGTAGGCACAGAATCGGCTCCGACTTCATGCATTGCTGCCAGTACGGAAGTGAGCTGTCCTTTGCCGCCATCAATGAGGACAAGGTCAGGTAGGATTGCCCAGCTATTTGGGGTAGAGGCATCACTCTTGAGACTCCGCTTAAATCGTCGTTTAATTACCTCCTGAAGCATAGCATAGTCGTCAGCACCTGACACCGTTTTGATTCTGAAGCGTCTATAATGAGATGGCTTGGGTTTCCCTTCTTCAAAGACCACCATACTGCCTACTGCCGCTGTTCCTTGTATGTTGGAGATGTCATAGCCTTCCATTCGGGAGGGTAGGCGGGAAAGGTGAAGCCCTCTTTTTATTTCAGCTAAAGCTGCCGCCAGTGCTTTGGGGGTAGCTAACCGTTTGATTTTAAGTTGCTCTAGACCTTGCTGAGCGTTTTCGGCAACAATCCCCACCAGTTGTTTTTTATTGCCCCGGCGGGGTACTTGAATATGGACTTTAGCCCCCCTTTTGCTTTGAAGCCAGCTCTCAATGATAGTCCTGTCTTCCACCGGATACTGGAGTAGCAATAACGGAGGTATATGAGAGGCGGAGGCGTAAAATTGCTTAATAAAATTGGTCATAATTTGCTCTGGGTCTTCAGAGCGAGCGCCCTGCAATACAAAGCTCTCTCGTCCAATCAGCTTACCACTGCGGATAAAAAAGACCTGGACATAGGCTTGGTCTTTATCACTAGCAAAGGCGATAACATCCTGCTCGCCACTTACCGTGGTGGCGATTCTTTGCCCTTCAATAACCCTATCTATAGCCTGGATTTGGTCTCTAAGTAAAACAGCCTTTTCAAAGTCCAAATCTTCAGCGGCTTTATCCATCTTACTTTGTAGCTCTTGGGCTACCATTTCTTGCTTCCCCTCAAGGAAAAGGATTACCTGCTTTATTACCTCAGCATATTCCTCTTTGCTCACGATACCGATACAGGGTCCAAGACAATGGTGGATGTGATACTCAAGGCAGGGTCGTAAATCAGTGCCAGTGATTGATTTGCGACAAGAGCGAAATGG
>JAUXAC010000136.1 GCA_030615035.1 Dehalococcoidia bacterium
TCCAAGGGTTGGGGCCAGAGGGTGTTTCAAGGGATGACCATAGAAGTGCCAAACTCCTGAAATGGTCAATGAAAAAGTTCAGAAGGGTTTATGATTTTAAATTAAAGGCCATTATTCGGGATGAGCTAACGAATAAATGCCAGAAGCAGTGATTTTTATTCCCCCGAACCCAATAGATTAAAATGTATACTAATCCCTGGTATGTAATTAGTCTTATTGGCTCGCCCTCGCTCTGGGCAGGCATAGCCGGAATCCTGTTTGTAATCTATATTTTATTCAGGTGCGCGAAGCCCGGGTCAGAAAGGACCAGGCGCCTGAAGAGTTTCCTGATTATCCTGATTCCCAGCCTTGCCATAGGCTTCCTTTTGATTGTTTCCATGAAGGCGACACTGGATACGGAAAGGATATGCACTCCCTGCCCCGGGGAGGGGTGCAACCCCTACTGCCCTGAAGATGCCTCCTTCCCCTCAGGGCATGCAGCAGCCATATTCACAGGCTTCACCTCCTTTTTTGTGATAATCAGGGAAAAAAGGTTCCTGCTCCTGTATATTGTTCCTGCCCTGGTGGGGATTTCCAGGCTCATGCTGGGCGTGCACACCTGGTATGATATCCTGGCAGGGGCCCTGATTGGGATAGCCATACCTGTGCTTGTCTTTGAATACGATAAATGGGTTTTCGGGGAGTTCAGGTAATCAGAAGTTCAGATATATTTTATATTAATGGGCCCTGCAAACCCATCAAGCATATTCTGCGGAGGTAAATCCTCAGGGCTATGAATCAAGCATTGAGATACTAATTCCCCCATGTGAGCATTTCCACACCTAGGATGGGTATATTTACCAGATACGTGACCAGCAGGGCCTTCCGGAATCGGCTTCCCGCATGTACTCAAAGCACAAATTGCAGGCTCCCTTAATTCAATGGTGAGGATTTCCTGCACATACAGTGCAAGTTGTGACATAAAATAATATTGGTCCTTAAACTTTAAAAGCCCATTTGTTGTGTTGCTATTCTAATTTATACCTCAGGATTCCGGCGATTCCCCCCAGCTCCTTAAGCTGCTCGCCTTCCCTGGTGTCAATTGATATTACCTCTGTGTCGGTTCCCATTTGTTCCGAGGTTTTCAGGATGTCCTCTGTCATGTCCTTTTCCTCTGTGAGTTCCAGCCTGGCGTCGCACTCGGGGCACTTCTGCTCCTCCAGCTGGTCCCTGCGGATGGTCTTGCCTGTGGTGAATTTGCAGCTGGGGCATTCCAGGCCCACCTTAATCCAGTCAAAGGCCTCGGAAATCAGTATCATCTCCACTGCCCCCTTCTTCAGGGCCTCCATTGTCTCATGGAAACCATAAACTGCAAGGCCTGAGTCCTTCTTTAATTGCTCAAAGAACCTGGCAAGTAGCTTCTTCTCCCTGGTTATGGAGGCCTCTGCAAGCAATTCCTCCGCACGGTTGAGGAGTTCCTCAAGCCCTGGCATGCCTGTGTAGGAGGTGTCCAGGGTCCCAAGGACCTTCTTCTGGATTTCATAGTCAAGGAATTCCCCCTTCATGAACTCGTCCTTTACAGCGCCTGGCCCCCCCAGCACCACTCCCTTCAGGTCCCTGAGCTCCTTGAACTCCTTGGAGGCGATTTCCCCCACCTTCTTCAGGAAGTCGTGGAGTATGCCCTCCCTGACACGTGCATAGCGAGCCTGACTCCATCCTCCTTTAGCGGTTTTGCCTGGGACTAAACTGTCCAGGTGCTTGAGGCTTGAGACCTTCTTGCCCTTCAGGACGCCTATTTCTGCATCGGATTTGTCAATAACTATCAGACCGTATACCTCCCTCTCCCTGACTATCTCCTTCAGGGGGTCCAGAACAAAGGCCTGGTCGCAGCGGTACAACCTGACCTTTACGGGCTCAGGGGGCTCCACTGCCCAGATTTCCAGGTCAGAGACACCCTCCTTTTCCGAGACGTTTCCGCAGAATATTACCAAGCCGTGCTCAGGGGTCTTTTT
>JAUXAC010000038.1 GCA_030615035.1 Dehalococcoidia bacterium
CATGATGTCCAATCCTTGTAGTGAAGCTCAGGCCGAGATTCGCACACGTATTACGACCGCCTCCAAAAGGTGGAGTAATACGCTGACTACCGTTCAACGTGCCGGGTGGGAATCATACGCCCGCGCGCAAGGCTCCGCCTCTGATAGCAAGGACTATGACAAGCGCGGCTCCAGGGTTCTTATCCCCGACAACCGCAAAGTCATGTCTGGCTTCAATGCCTACTTGCTGAACAACGCCCTTGCTTTTTCTGCAGGTGCTAAAGCCGTCGGCCAGTGGTCAGATGATTCACCCAACGGCATCACTCCACCGAATCCCGTGACGGCTTTGACTTGCCGATGTTGCCCTGTACAGGCCCCAGATCGAAACATAGCCTTTCTTCAGTGGACTAAACCAGTTGGTTACCAGGCTTCGGACAGATACCGCATTTGGCTTGCCTCTTCTGACGCCGGTATCCATAGACAAGTAGCAGCCACTATTCCAGGGGTCAACGCAAGCATAAACATTAACGAAGTCAACGCAGCCCTAGGCCGACCCGGTCCCATAGACGACCACCCAGGCCACTACCTTTTTCAGGTTGACTGTGTCAGTACTAACGGCCAGAAGAGTCCACCTTCAAACATTTGTCAACTGTTCATTCCCGATTACGATGTAGAACCGTGTCCAGCATGTCCACCGTAACTTTAACGTGCCGGGGTAACGTACGCACCCGGGCACTACCTTTAACCTAAGCGTGCAACTAGAGAGGGGAAACCATGACCGACTTTAATAGAACTATCCTTGCCGGAAACTTAACCCGGGATCCCGAACTGAAATACACCCCTAGCGGAATGCCGGTATGTGCTTTCAGTATTGCAGTCAACTCGACTTTCACTGATAAGAAGGGGCAGAAGAACGAACAGGTCCTCTTCGTCCCGATAATCGTCTGGGGCAAGCAAGGTGAGAATACCGCCGAGTATATGAAGAAAGGCCGAGGCGTCCTCATCGAGGGCAAGCTCAAGCAAGAGAAGTGGACTAGCAAAGAGGGTGAGAAGCGTAGCCGCCTTGTCGTCACCGCTAACCTAGTCCGATTCTTACCGCAATCCGCTAAAGCTCAACAGGCGAAACAGCCGATAGAACCACCAGCACCAGACGCACCCGCGCAGGAAGAACCGCAGCAGCCCGAGGAGAATATTCCTTTTTAGACCAACACAATACAGGGAGCGCATATGTACGAGGATGTCCCGGGGTACGATCCGCCAGTTGACCACTCTGGAGTTGTACTGGAGGCAGGGGGGCTTTGCCCCTCACCCCAGGGCATCCGAAGCGCTCCCTTCGGTCCCGACCGGGCGACAGGCGGGGTAGGGGTTAGCTCCCCTGCCCTCCCCGGTCAAAGTGGGCTTGAGCAGCCCGACCCCTTCAGTGAGGCAAAACCCAGACAGCCTCCCCTTTACCTTGTACATACAGCAAACCTCGAGGCTGCATACATGCCAGAACCGCTTTATCAACCCACGAAGTGCGACCCAAAGTTCATTGTGATCGGGTGTAAGTGTGGTCGCGAGGGCAGAAAAATCGTGCCGAGTGCCTGCATGTCCCTGGATTGTATCCATTGTTGGTCTCACGTAGCCGCCAGACGGGCCGCCCGAGTCTTTCACCGCCTGGTCAGTCCACCCCAGGGCAAGCGAATGTCTTACAGGTTACCTACGGTAATCTATACGGTTTTCACTATACCTGAGCACCTACGAGATAGATTTCTTGAACGTGCCGAGTGGCAGAAAGTGAGGAAGTTAGCATGGAAGATACTCAAGGAAAAATTTGGCGCTCGATTCGCAGTCGAAGCTACGCACCCTACCGGGGACGCTCCAGAGTTCAACTTTCAGCCTCACTTAAACTTTCTCTGGATACAGCGTTCAGGGTACAAGCCTTTTCTCGACAAGGGTTTACTGTGGGGAGAGTGGGGCAAGGCCTTAGGATTAAAAGAGGCCAGGGTCTGGTCAAGATACTCAGATAAGATTAAGCAGATCCACGGCTGGGCCTGGTACGTAGGTCGACCCTTCCCGGGCACGCATAAGTGGACGGGTCCGATGAGATGGTACGGCACCTACCCGAAGGCCAAAGAGTTTGAGCATGTTACGTGCTCAGAGTGTGGCTCACATTATCATGTCATCGGATTTCTCTACTCTTGGCAAGTTGAACAGTGGTATGCTGGAGAATGGAAAACCGGGCTGGCTCCACCTTGGCAACGTGACTCTGAAATCAGTCCGCTCCCTTATCGTAAAGCAATTTCTCAAGATACCTCTACGTCTAATCTCTAGTTTGAAAGGATGGTGACCCATGGATCTCGATAAACTGGTTCAATTATATGTAGATGCAAGGGACCTCGAAGGGTTTGATGTCGCGGTAGCCGTGTCGACGATTCACGATTTTATCCGCTTCCTTAGAACACCCGGTTACTTCCTAACCTCTGGTTACCATCGTAATTAGCCTGAATTAACCTTAATTTCTCTTTCTTTTTACACACGCTATACCCACGCCGTCGGTAGGCACCTGGGAGACTCTTAAAGATGCTATATAATGATGCTTTAGTCATTGACAACTGAATCTTCAAGGTTCCCACCATGTTCCTCTGTTAATGCAACAATTCTATACCAGGTCTATTACCGTTCAATATCCCTACATAGCCCATTCAATATTAACCCTAGTACCGTTCAATATCCCTACATAGACCATTCAATATTAATCCTAGTACCGTTCAATATCCCTACATAGACCATTCAATATTAATCCTAGCACCGTTCAATATCCCTACATAGACCATTCAATATCAACTCTAGTACCGCCTATGTCAACGCCTGACCTCGCTTGTCTGCGTAGGCGGTATTACTTGCCGTCTATAAATAGGCCGCAAAATACCAACACTATGACCGCTTAGACCAACGCCTGATCTAGTTTGTCTGCGTAGGTGGTATTGTTTGCTGTCAATAAATAGACCGCAAAATACCAACGCAGGGGTCGCTTAGGTTGTGGCCCGACCTAGCTTGCTATGTAAGGTTGTATGGAGTTGATGTGTGGTGTTGTTAGTGTGGTGCTTTTGGTGTGTGGCCGTTCAGTCGTGTATGGAAAAGTTCTGCCGTATAATAGGAAAAGTCCTGCAGTATAATAGGAAAAGTCCTGTCGTATAATAGGAAAAGTCCTGCCGTCTAATAGGAAAAGTTCTGTCGTGTAATAGGAAAAGTCCTGCCGTATAATAGGAAAAGTTCTGCCGTATAATGGGAAAAGTTCTGTCGTGTAATAGGAAAAGTCCTGCCGTAT
Organism: Dehalococcoidia bacterium; assembly: GCA_030615035.1. The sequence continues at coordinate 3,290 of JAUXAC010000038.1, forward strand.
AATAGGAAAAGTTCTGTCGTGTAATAGGAAAAGTCCTGCCGTATAATAGGAAAAGTTCTGCTGTATAATAGGAAAAGTCCTGTCGTATAATAGGAAAAGTTCTGCCGTATGATAGGAAAAGTTCTGTCATATAATAGGAAAATTCCTGCCGCATAACGAGAAAAATCCCGAGGTTTTAGGAAAAATGCCGCTTGTAGAGAAAAATTGAGGTCTAAGGGTCACAGAAACGGTCATCGAGTAAGGTCGAAGGGTTAAGGATGATTGTCGCTGGTCGTGTTGATGCGAAGGGTAACGGCTAATTTTCCGGCGGTCGTGATGTTGAGGGCTAAACCGTAAGTGCAGACGTCTTCCTATGCGCCTAGATGCACGCCTATATCGTGCGAAGCTTCCTATATCATTTTCTCTGCCTCCTTGTGTTCTGTCGAAAGGAGGCACAGAAAATATGATAACAAGTATTCTCAGCTTCGCACTCATATCAGGCGTTTATCTGTTCTTCAAATATCGTTCGCTTTGCGAGCGTGACCTTTGGTCTGTCCACTATCGCCAGGCCCGGGCCGAGCGTGTCTTCACTCGTTTGCCTATTCCCCGGATTCCTCCTCGTCGGTGGGATTACCAGTTAGGCATCCCACCTTGGAATCCGGCTCTTATGCTGGCTTGTGGTTTCGATCCTCGTTCCTATCGTCCGCACCCTGGCGATAGTGACCGGTTGCCCTAGTCGTCCTTCGCCTCTTTCCTGCATTCGGCAGCACCGGGCTCTGAGGTTTCCGTGGTTTCGCTCCTATCGAGTTGGGACGCTTATTTCCCGTTCGCCTTCGGGCTGCATTATTTTGACGGTGTCGGTGTGAAATTTCCCCTTAAGTTTCCTTCCCCCTTACAGGTTGTGTGGCAGAGCCCCACACCCCTATCCCCCTTCCTTCTTATCACCCCTCTACGCCTCAGAAATTACGGTGTCCTTGTCGTCCACCTATTTCTTCGTTGTGAGTGGTATGCTTAATATAGTTTCAAGGGGGGAGGAAACAAAGTATGGGAAATATTCCGTAGGGAACCCCAAACCCCTACGGAATTGAATTCACACCTCCACTATTCCCACCCACCCGAAGCCTCATCACCCGGGCAGTCACCACCCATTCTTAAATCAACCCGAAGGGGGACCGCCCCGTTCCCTATCGGGAACCGGGCCGTCTCCCCATTATGCCCCATAGGGGCCAAAAGAAAAATTTGGTGTTACGTGGGATAAAACCACGTAACACGCGTTCGAGAACCGTGCCGTCTTCGACCCTGAGTTGATGAAGGGCCGAAGGACGCACAAGTGCTACCCTATGGTCTTTTCCATTGTTGACGGTTAGTGTCTAGACGCCTCTTGATTTTGAACTAGCGAAGGGACGAAGACTGTATAAGTGTTACCCTTTAGTCATCTCAATTATTCCCTCATAATGCTCATTCCGTTTACCACTCAGTCACGGTCAGTACCTGAACGGTCTTTGACCCGGACTTTCGGGATAAACTCGTGAACGAATTTTTCGTAAATTATTTCGTGATTAATTCAGATTTCACTTGACATCCTCTTTGAGAAGTCGTATTCTTGTGGTCGAAGGGGGAATTCAATCATGTCTGAGATCATCGAGTTCATCCAAGCAACCGGCTTTCCTATCGTGATCGCGCTACTCTTTTACCTCGACCTACGGTCAATCATCAAACGCAATACCAAAGCACTCTTCCTTTTAGTCAATCAGCAAGAACAATTATTTCGTCACTTTAAGCAAAGGGGGTGATCAACGTGGCTAAAGGTAAAGTATCTAAAGATAAGTCAGTTTCGAAACCCAAGACAGACAAGCCTAAGCAGACAGGCTTTTTTAAGAACCCGAAGGACAAGCAGTAATGAAGTTGTGCGAGCATATACCGAGCAAGACTTGCCGGTTGATCTTCGGTACTAAGAAGGCCAAACCGGCCGCTAGACATTGCTACCATTCGCTACCCCATCCGCCGAAGCCGTGCTGTAATGTTAAATGCTCATATTCTCATTCCGTGCGTAAATGTATTGTTATTGAAGAGCCTTCGGAGGAACCCCACTAATGCCGAGATTGATCACTAGTGCTATACTCGAAGACATCAGGGATTCGCTAGGGGTTATGACCTTCAGCTCTTGGAAGGGCGTAGGACGTCTTCAACGTAAGCCGTCTCAGGCCCCTAATCCCTGTAGTGAACAACAATCTCTTTTGCGTGCTGTCTTCGCACAAGCCTCGAAGCGTTGGCATAGTACCCTAAGCCAGGCGCAACGTGACGGATGGGAAGAGTACGCACGCAAGCAAGGTTCAGCCGCCGACTCTAAAGACATTGACGAAGCCGGTACCCAGAACGTCATACCTAACAATCGTAAAGTCATGTCTGGCTATAATTCCTTTGTGATGAACAACTCCACTATTCAGGTTGTTCGTGTGTTTTTCCCTGTAGCATGGGTGGATGATGCCCCTACGCAGCCACCACCGAACCCCCCTACTGATTTCGCTTGTGAGTGCCGTAGCATAGGCGGTATTAACTTGATTCGGGGGGACTGGACTGATCCTCTTGGTATACCAGGCCCACCGCCAAACGTGGCTTTCATTCGTCCCTGGATTTTATCCCTTGATTCTGGTGTGCATAGGCAAATTCTTCTTTATGTACCTATTGGTATCCAGGGTGGCGCTCTTACTAACGTCCGTATCGCCGGTGGTCAGACTACGGTTATCGGTAACGTCCCGGGTCATTATCTTTGCCAACTGGACTGCATAGATATATACGGCCAGAAGTCTCCACCGTCTAATGTGTCGTTGACTGAGGTTACACGTGGCCTCTGTCCTGTGTTTCCCTAAGTTCGTAACTCTTACCTATGGAAGGAGGTGAAAAAGAATGTTTGTACTAAATACGATTTGCGCTCTTACTTTGATCCTTGCCGGCATGTACCTCATCTGCGTTGTCATGCAACTTGCCAAGGGGAAACAAGCCGGGATGGCCAGAATTATTTTAAGCGGATTGCTTAACGACATTAGGAACGCTATGGGCTCCATGGTGTTCAGTGCGTGGAAAGGGATTAACTATGTCAGAGAAAAAGCCTCGAGTGTTTCTAATCCCAATTCTGCAGACCAGGCCAATATCCGCGCTCGTCTTACTGCTTTGTCAAAGCGTTGGTATGCGACTTTGACTCAAGGCCAGCGTGATTTGTGGGAAGAGTACGCCCAGGCGATGGGTGGTGCCGCTGAGAGTGAGCAAGCTCAGGAAGGTGGGCAACGTGCCTTGATTCCTGATAACCGTGGGAAGATGTCCGGGTTTAACGCCTTTATCATGCTTAATTCTTGGGCCTATTCCGCGGCTGTCCTTGCCCTCGGAGTTTACACTGACGACGCCCCGGCCGTAGATGCACCAAACGCACCAACTTTATTCGCCGCCGCGTGGGATACTCCCACTTGTTGTCTTACTGTCACGTGGACGGATCCCGAAGAGCCGCCAACTATTACTGACGGAAGGATTCGGGTCTGGCTGATCTCTACTCAAGCTGGTGTTCACAAGCAACTAGTCGGGTCCGCAGCCGTAGGCGCGGAAACCTTGGCTGTTTGCAGCGTTAACATTGCTCTGGGTATGTCAACTCTTATCTATAATAAACCGGGTTTCTATTTACTCCAGGCTGATTTCATTGACTCCTTCGGTCAGAAATCACCTCCCACCCGGATTTCCTATATTACCGTGCCGGCGGGCTGTACCCCGGCCTAACTATAATGAAAGGATTAGACTCATGGCTCGAATGATCTTAGGACCCTTGATTGAAAGTATTAGTAACTCCATCGGGGCAACTATTATTTCTTCGTGGAAGGGCGTGACATACGCTCGGAGGAAAGGGGCCATGATGTCCAATCCTTGTAGTGAAGCTCAGGCCGAGATTCGCACACGTATTACGACCGCCTCCAAAAGGTGGAGTAATACGCTGACTACCGTTCAACGTGCCGGGTGGGAATCATACGCCCGCGCGCAAGGCTCCGCCTC
>JAUXAC010000015.1 GCA_030615035.1 Dehalococcoidia bacterium
GCATGACTGTCTCCTTTCGCCTTCTTGATCTCAGCCTTCCACAGCTTGTTGACCTTTTCCAGCAAGCCAGGGCAGACATGAACCCAATGGGGGCCGAACAGGGCAAATCCTGTGCAGACTGCGAGGGTGATAGGATCTCCCAATGTGAACCCCGCCCTCATCCCCGTCAGCCCCGTGAGGGTGGCCGTATCCCTATCCCTGGCTATGTCCTTGCAGCCCAGCCTCTCCAGCCAGCTTATAAGAGGGCTGAGATCATTAGGTCTGTGAGCTTCCATGACCTTCTCAACGATTGTTCCTTCAGGAACCATCTTTTTCTCCTTTTTTTCCTGCTCTCTTTCCAGATCCGCCTAAGCAAAGCATTAACCTCGCCGAAGCAGTTCGGGCAGAGCTTGGCAAATTCATTTAATCATCTCCTTCTCATATTCTAATCCTTAATCCCCCGGTTATCACAAAATGATTCTCACTGGCAAAGAAGCTACCGCCCTCTCTAAAAAACCCCCAAAAGTCTATGTTGTAATTATAGATGACAAGGTAGCCGATGCCCCATGTCCACGTTGCAAGATCCCAGGCAATGCCTCTCTCATACCGTTTAGAAACCCAATTAGAGCAAGCATCGGTAGCAGGGCAAACTTCCCCACAATCGCCCCACCGATAGAATACTCGGATTTTAGGAGCGACTCTCAATTCAACTCCATAACCTTCCCAAGTTGCAGGATAGTCCAAAACCCTACGTTCATACCGATAAAATCCAACATTGTTTAAGATAACCCCGTAGTTTCTACCTTCAGGAGCTAGGTCTAAAAATACTCTGGTCTGCCCATAGAGAGGCGAAACTACAATGGTAACCAACAACACAGTTAAAATTAAAAGTTTTTTCATCATTCTTTCGGCTCGGAGACCCCCTGCGTAAGCTGGGGGAGGAGAGCCATCCTCCCTTTGACAAACAATTTTTTTCTGCTATGCTAACACTGTTCTTTGACAGAGTATGAGGTTGCTCACGCAACCCCGCTGAGCGTAAAATTCTGTGGGTAAGCTACTGTCCGAACACCTCTTTTCGAGGCAAGGCACCCACTGGGCAAACCGTTGAAGTTCGGGTTGCACTAGCTTTACACCTTTACCAGAGGGCATGCTCTCTGGGTTGGGCTGATAAACAAGTCAACCAGCCCCCAAGCGACTCCGAGCCGCAAGCCCCTTCCGTCAGGGAGGGGTAGTTGACTCCTCTCGCTTCCCCGAACATTTGCTTTTCTCCTTTGAAGAATAATAGGAGAGCTTCCCGCTGATCAGGCGGTACTCACTCCCCCCGGGGGTGCTCCCCTTATCTACTATGATTCCTAGATCTTCACAACTTTGACTATCTTCGGCCTCTGTTTTGGCCTAGTCTCGTAAATATAAACCGGATATGTCCCTGACTCTTTTCTTATAACCAGAAAGCCCTTCTGACCTAATTTCCTGCATAGTTTAAGTTGATCCTCTAAGTCTTTTTCCGCTATTTCTATCGTGGTCGGTATTCCAGAGAATTTTGACAGGTTAAACATTACCCACCTCCTCCGTATGCCGGCAGGTTCTCCTGCCATTGCTCTTGTAGATCCACGCCGGGCAGTTGCAAGAGAACTTGCCCTGCTGATCCTTCTTGACCTCATAAAACCTCCCCGGCCTTGACTTGCTCTCAAAGGTCGCCACCAATATATAGACTTTCTTTGCCATCTCCTTACCCCCTTCTAGTCTTTCATTACCCTGCTCAGAGGACAGGGCTTGAAGAATTTGTCCCTCTCCACCGGCAGGCCCATACCTCCCCTGACTTCCTTCAGCTCACTAAGAGAGAAGGTCCCCAGCTCGTTCTCCAGCCCCTTCACATAGCCAAAGAAGGTATCTTCCCCGGAAAACTCGATCCCATACCACGTCCATTGTGCGTCAGGAGTAAATAATTTTACCTGGACAATAGGATCGCTTTGCTCGCTGGTCTCCCCGAGCTTAGGCAGCCTCTTCAGGATTTCCTTTGTGAGTAGTTTCATAACTGCTTCACCCCCCTTTAATTAAAACTTAGGCACTAGCCCCAGCTTCCGGCTTTCTCTTCTGATTCCCTTCAGATTTACGCACTTGAAGATTTCCAGGCACTCCTTAGCCATTCGGTCAATCGGCCTCCAGTCCCCTGTTATCATTCCCAATGTCCTGCACCCGGACACGATGTTCCCCGCCTCATAGCGATAGTATTTAGCCACGTCAGCCATAGTGACGATATGCTCATCCACGCCTTCCCAGCCACCATCCACCTTGACTGTGACCTTCTCCCTGGTGACACGCCTAAGATACTCCGGTGGCCCGTCATAATACAGGTCATACACCTTCGGATTAAGATACCTTGCTTTCATGCTTTCTCACCCCCTTTTACTTTCCTTTTTCGCTATAATAATTGCCTTGGGGAGTTATGATTACATTGTCCAGCACTTCGATCCCGATTATTTCCCCCGCCTGGTTCAATTTTTTCCATATCCTCTGATCCTCTACTGAAGGCTTCGTATTCTCCGAGGGATGGTTATGGACGGTGATTATCGCCGCCGCACTGTTCAGGATCGCCCTCTTGAACGTCTCCCGGGGATGTACCACTGAGGAGTTGATTGATCCCAAGCTGACCAGCTCCTTTTCGATAACCTGGTTCTGTGTATTCAGGTGCAGCACCCAGAAGGCTTCCCTGTCAATCTTGCCCTCTTGCTCCATCAAGGCAACCACATTCGGGGCTCCAGTGATCAGGATTCCCTTCGCCTCTTTGACGCACATAAATTTCATTATTGCTTACCCCCTTTGCCTTGTTACCTTGACTATGCCCTCTGTCGCCTTCAGGCTCTCCTGGATCTCCTTCTCGTTAAAGATGCCAATGTCCACCTTTGCCAGGAGCCGCCACAGCCTTTGTCCATACAACTTCTTCTCAATCTTGCCTTCCTCTGTCAATCTCACCTGACCAGACTGACCAAACTTATCCCGGATATTCCAAATTGCTATCACTTTTTTTTCTCCTTTTCCCTCATTTTTCCCTAAATGTGATTTCAGGTCTTTTGAGGTTTTTTCGGATAGATTTCAGTCCGTTTTGTTGCGATTTCGGGAAAGTAGCCTCATAGAGGGGTCAAATTGCGACTTTATCAAGCCCCTTCGACCCTTTGGTCAACCCCTCTTTTTTTTCAGGCTTTGACCCGTTCCCACTATCAGGAAAGGGCACAATCTCCCCTGAGCCTTTCCTGACCCTCTGCCTGCTGATAAACCAAGCCTTTACGCTCTTCAAAGAGAAGTAGTAATCCTTCCCTATCTTCATAAACGGCAGTTCGCAGTCCTGAGTATAGCTTCTGACAGTCTTCACGCAGCAACCTATGCACTCCGCCAAATTCTCATCGGTCACTATGTCGTCCAGCGGAGTCTTTCTATTTCGTTCCAAGGCTGCCCCCAAGCTCCCCTTTTTATAGCCCATCTTTCTCACCACCTTTGCTTTCAGTAGCTTATCACAGCCCCCCATTCGCCAGGGGGCCGGTATAAACTGCTCTCAATCCATATCTATCGGCATTACCACCGCCTTCAGGGTTTTTCCCTGGAAATAAAGCACAGGGTCAAAGCTGTTCCGGCCCGCCTTCCAATGGCCAGCCCCCCCTAAGTTCATCAGGCATTCAAAGAATAAGTACCGGATGTGCTGCTCGACCCCATTCCTGCTCGCCAGGCTGACTATGTACTGCTTTTTGTATTCCCTCTTCAGGAGCTTCAGACAGCCGTGTTCCTCTACCGGCTCGACTTTCATAAAGCCGTTTCCATCCTTCGGGATCACCGCCTCATAGTCCGGCATCTTCCCGGGAATAAATGTCCTGCTCTCAGCCTGGTAGCTATATTCGCCACCAGGAAGATCGAATATGTTTGAGTTAAGGACCAGGATTCTCCCATCCGTCCAGACTGCGCCTTCCTTTGTCACCTTGACAAATCCTTTCCCCTGTTCCCTCATTATCTTCAGCGCTTCTTTCATTCCTTTTTACCCCCTTCGGGGGAGCTTTGCTCCCCCTTGTTGTTGATCGCCTGTACTATTTCCTTTGTTACTTTGTCAACCCTCTGGAAGTCCTTGACGATAGCCTTCGACAGCCCCCATCCTTTGAGGTAGAATTTCGACTTTCTTTCCACCCCCAGGATTCGGCAGGCCAGGTATGTCGCCGTCTCTGCCTGTTGCTCCTTGACCTTTTCCGGCAGCTCGCCATTCTTGCCGTTGGTATGGTTTAGGAGTCCATGACTTAGCTCGTGTATCAGGGTTCCCACGTGCTCCGTATCGTTCAGGTTTGAGTTCAGGGTTATGATCCTTTCCTTTATAAACCCCCCCATTATTATCTCCAAGGGCTTCATTCTGACAGTAAAGCCCAGCTTCCCGGCTGCCTTTTTTATCTCCGGGAAGGTTATATCTGAGCCGGTAGTCAGTTCCCTTTTAATTTCTTCCCCTTCTGTGTCAGCTATGTCAAAGACCGGCACTGACCTGAAGTATAGCTTCCTGACCTCTTCCTCTTCCCCTTCGTCATTCTCGACCTTCTTCTTGTAGTAGGCCGGAGCGAGTATCCAGACCGCCTTCGATCCCTTTTTTACGCTTCTTCCCAATTCCTGCCACCGCCTGTAGCCTGCCACCTGCGAGCATCTGTGGAACATCAGAATCATCTGGTTATAAAAGCTATACCTGTGGAATTTGACCATTGAGTCTAGGACTTCCTGGTATTGCTTGCCGGTCATGCTCTCCACGCTTGCCACCAGCTCCTTGACCCGCTTCAGGCTCGCCTTCGTGATTTCCTTGTTTTTCACTTTCCTCACCCCCTTATGTCCAGTCATATTGGTAATATAATTCCTCTCCGCTTGCGTTAAACTTTAGCTTGTAGCTTTCCAGGTTCAGGGCCTCCACCGTATCATATTGAGCTTGAAAGTTCTGTATCTTATCCACTGCGTAAGCCCGGAGGATCACCTTTTCCTTCTCTTTGATATAGATTCCCCTGACAAATTCATATAGGGGAGTCTCAAATTCCTGAACAAGCTCTTTGTGCCTCTTTCCCAGCCCCAGGGAAAACTCTTTTGTCTTAGGAGAATATATAAAGCTAATAATTCCCTTTGTCTGTCTCCACCGATATTGACTATCAAGCGGAGCCTTCTCATTGATAATCCAGTTCCTAGCGATTGTCTTGCCTAGTCTGAGATTCATTTGGTTATCCTTTCAATATCCATTATATCACAAAAAAAAGCATTGTCAACCCCCTTCTTATATTAAATTGAAGGGAAAAATCGCTAAAAGCCTGATATAATCAATAATTGAGAGTGGGGAGAACTTAAATTAGTATTTAGGCTCGTCTCTATAGAGTGGTCAGGCAAATTATAGATATATCTGATTTTTATAGAATTTTATAGATTTTTTTTGGAATTTTTATAAATGATGATTTGATCTATGTTTAAGAGATTTTAATTTTTAATCATTGGAAGGAAAAGCAGGCCAATACAGGCAAAGAGAGAGGCAAGGAAAGGAGAGAGGAAGGTAGGCAGGCTGGTCAGGAGAGTGCCTTCAGGATCTTGTCGCATTGGTCCCTGATCTGCTCTTTGAGATCCTTCGGCAGTTCCCTCAAGGTCTGGCTCTCTATGATCTCGATATGACCGCCTTTAGGCGTTCCGAATCGCTGGCCGGTCAGTTCCCTCACCTGGACAGCCTTGATGTTCTTGGGATCAACCTTGTCGAAGCGTACTTCCTTGTCACCATACTTTATTGGTCGGCACCAGGCACAAAAAGGGCATTGTAAATAGGTCATTCTAGCCATGCTATTTCTCCTTGGATAGAGTTTCGATTACTCGCCGGGCCTGTTTCTGAAGAAGTTGCCCCTCGAGAGAAGGAGAGAAGGCGACGTATGCTAGAGAGTTTCTGATTGCCTGGTTGACATTCAGGACCCGGGGAGGTCTTTTGACCAATTTCCTTTGTGTTTGTGTTCTCATGTTTCATCTCACCACCTTTTCATCCCTTTCAGCCCCAAAGGGCCAAAGTCAATTCCAGAGAGCATCCCGAGAAAAAAACGCTTCCATAGAGGGGGCAAACTCGCACTTTAAGCATACCAGCAAGGGTTTATGCCTTGCCAACTTTCAGGATTGCTCTTTCGCAAGATTTCGTTCAAGCCAGTCCTGCGATACAGCTATTCCCTCTCATTTTTGTTGTTGAGGTTTCTGATCAGAGTAGCCAATTCTTTCAGCATCCCAGTATTCTTCCCGATGGCCCCGGTGTTCTCCTTCAGATTCCTCCTGAAATAAACAAGGAGATATCCGGCCACAAAAATGGGGAAGCCCAAATCCTTTATAAAGTCGGCAATCTGTTCATACATTTTTGTCTCCGTATTGCTTGTAGGGGTTATCCCCTACCCCTCAAGGCAAAGTGTTTTTTTGGGGGGGTTCTGCCCTTAAAAGCCCTAGTTTTGGCGCAAGCTCAGAGCCTTTCTTGCGAATTGTCCGGGGCCTTGGGATTATATACGGCTGCAATTTCGTCAATTCCCTGCAAACCACCAGCTCCAGCTTTCGATATTCCACCCTTTCTTCCTTGGTCAGCTCGTAATAGTTTTTCTCTCTCAATTTGAGCCACCGCAACCAGGGCTTTGACTCGAAAAATTCAATCTCTGCCGATGAACGGTTTTCCAACTATCCCAACCCCCTGTTTTCATAGGCTGCCCTCACCTGCTCCGGGGCAAGGTCGCTATAAATTTGAGTAGTAGTGAGCCTTTTATGTCCAACCTGCTTTTGGACAGCGGTTATCGGCACTTTGTCAAGCAGGGCGTGGGTGATATGAGAGTGCCTGAGAGTATGAGGAGTTGCCTTGACCCCTGCCCGGGCAGAGTATTTCTTGAGGAGCTGCTGGATCCTTCTGGTTGTCAAGTCAAACAACCTGCCCTTTTTTATCCTGTTCAGCTTCAGGTAGGCTTTGAGGTCATTCAGCACCTCCCAGGGAACGAAGATGGTCCTGGCTGTGCGAGTTTTGCTATTCTCGGCGGGGATCCTGATAAACCTTTCCGGAAAGTCAATGTCCTCCACCTCGAGGTTGGTAAACTCCCCAACCCTCATTCCGGTTGAATAAAGCAAGGTGATGATCAGCTTGTCCCGGTAATTGTCAATGCTACCCTTGAGTTGCTGCCACTCATCTTTTTTCAGGTACTTGATCGAGTCCCTGAAATTTCGCTTTTGTATTTTAGCCATAGATTCTTACACCTAAGGTGTAATTTAATCAGGATCTCAGAGGACACTATCTCAAAAAGTTTCGCCTTAATAGTAGAAAGGCGAACAGGCGGCGGGCCCGCCGAGCACTTTGCCAGCAGGCTCGCCTGAATACCTATATCCCAGGATTCCCCGATGGAATCCAAGAAATCCGTCCCCTGCCCGCCCGCTTCGGCGAATAAATGGCAGGCAGGGGGGGCCTGAGCGATGAACAGGAAAAAATGCACAAAATCTGGTTGCGGGGGCTGGACTCGAACCAGCGACCTCCGGGTTATGGGCCCGACGAGCTACCTGCCTGCTCCACCCCGCTAAATTATTGCTTTTGCTGGCTCTGCCGGTGTTTTTCCAAAGTCTCCGGGGGCAAATCGCTTTCCTCGATATTCTGGCAAACGCCGTCTAGGGCTTCCTTGGTGGACTTTTTGAGTAGTAATATACTGAAACGACAAACACCGCATCGAAGGATAGGCTGGCCTCGTTTACTGGTACTCCTTGCCAAAAAGCCTTTGCAAATAGGGCAGTGAACCGTGCAAAGAGTCATTTTACCCTCCTGGTGCAGGCAACCAGCAGGATGGCGTAGAGAACTCCGCCACCAGTAATGTAGGGCCAATTCTTTTTCGCCCAGTTCCAGACTTCGGTTAGCTTCTCCCCAATGCCAGGGGATCCCAGCCGTCTTTTCATCAGAATTTTTGGCACTCCGCGTGCGCGTGGCATAGTGAAAACCGCTTCTGATCGAGGTTGATATAAAGGCCAATCGGCCAACGCCTCATTTACTTCCTCGACCAGGGCTATTTTGCTGGCACGTATCATTTTTTATCACCTCTCTTATTTTCTCGGTTTCTTGGCTCAGTCAGTTTCTTCTCAACGCCAGAGTGGTCCGGTTGAGCGAACCTGAGCAGGACCCGGCATAAACCAGGGGATCCTAGCAGTCACTTCAATACTCAGCGCCCTTCCAATCTCAGACCCGCATTGAGGGCAGTATTGGATAGGATAGTAGAGCATTATCGACGGCTCCCCAGGCTCAACGGCTGGGGGGAGTCCAATTAGCCTGACTATTGCCCCACAGTGGGGGCAGGCGATACTCTTCTCGTCTGGTGAACCAAGCCTTGCTTCCCTTGCGGGTTCTCCCCAATGCGTAGCCTGGGAGACCTCCCGAATCAATGCTTCTCGGCTTGCACCTATCATTTTTTCCACCTCTCCTATTTTTTCGGTTTCTTGGCAAGGTAATATATTGCTACTGCCGTTATCGAGCCTACTCCAGCAATTCCGCAGATAAGCCAGAGAGTCCAAGGCTGCTTATACCAAGGCTTTTTCTCCTCGACCATGCCCTTGATCAGTTCGAGCAACTCGGCTTTGGTCAAGGATGTGGCTGCCTGACCCGGGCTAAGGATGCCCATTTCTTGCAACATCGTCCACAAGCCAGTAAGGGGCCCAACCCAATCATTGATCAGGGTTTCAAGCCAGCCAGGGGAGCCAAGTCGAGTTCCGGGCACAGGCCGAGCTCTGGGAAAATAGCGGACAGGCCGAGTGGCCACAGAGGGGATAACTCGTTGTTCAATCGCAGCCAGATTATCGGCAATTCGGCCTAGCCGGTCCTTAATTTCAAAGATGTTCACAATGATCACTCTCCTTTCTGTCTTCCTCTCATATATCCAATTCCAAAAATTAGGGCCAGAAGTCCGATGCCCGTCAGCAGATAAGCCCACCACCACTTCTTTGGCGATGGCAGCGGAGGCGGAATGGCCTGGAACACAGCCCTCAAGACGATTATTATGCCGGCTGCCAAAAGTAGGCCCTGGGCACCGATGGCCAGGGTCGCCAAGGCGACTTCCTTCCAAGTGGAGGTGCTAGTCCCTTTCGCTTGGAAGACCAATTCTGTACCAGTCAGCTTCCAATATATCACCTCGAGGCCCCGAAACTTCGCCACCAGCTCGACGAACTTTGTGAGAACGAAACTTCTGATTTTTTGCAATGGCCAGCGCTCTCCTACTGTATGAACGTCATAATAGAATTCGTAGATTTCGTTCTCGAGCATCGGGGCGTTTTCGTCAACCTCGGCCCAGTTACCAACTATCGGCGTTCCCTCCTCTCCGATAATCATTTGGCCTCCACTTTTTCTTTGCCCGGTGTCCCAGGCTCCTTGATGATGCCTTCTCTCACTAGCCTCTTATGGAATTTAGCTAGATCTTCGTCAAGGTGCTTGAGCTCATCGAGTAGTGCCCACGCCGAACGTTTTTCCTTCGGATCCGTCACCTTGGGTGGGGGGAATCCCCATTCGGTGGCCAACTCATCGGCTTTCTTTTCCCCACGCGGGCCTGCTCCCAGGATCAGGCCGTGTAAAAGGTAGAAGTGGCAAAACTCATGGCAGATGATGTACCTGATATGCCTCCTCAGCTCCTCTCCTCCATTTCCCAAGCCCGACGCAAGGGAACGCTGGAAAATGATAACCCATATATCGGCGAGTTTTTTGTAGAAGGAATAGGGGATCGGATGAGCTATTGAGACCTGCGCTAAATGTATGCTGTGTATTTTCTCAGCTCTGATCTTGATTCTAGGCCAGATACTAAGGAGCACTTGTCTAAGAAGTTCTTTGAACTCAGCTCTCTCCCGTATTTCCTCATCTCGTTCAAGCGGGTAATCAATGAATGTTCTGGCGATAAAATCTTCGACTTCCTTCTGCTTTGACATTTCTTTTGCCATTCTGTTTTGCTTTCTGTCCTCCCCTGGGCAAAGCATCCTTTCCTAAAGATCTGGTCGAAACCAATGCTTTTTTCCAGTTTTTTTCCCAGGGGAGGTTGATACGGTGATAATCATTGCGCCCCCAGCTTAATGCCGGGGGTTGATGGATGAGAAGTAACCGGCTCCCGCCTTGGGTTTCGGGCATTTTATACGAAACCTGCCAGCAGGAGCCATCTATGTAAAAAAGAGGCAATTCGCGCTATTTATTTTTTAACAACGTTGACTGCTTGGAGACCTCGCTCACCTTCCTTGACATCGAAGGCAACTTTGTCGCCCTCCTTCAAACTTTTGAATCCGCCTCCTTGGATGTTGCGAAAGTGGACGAAGAGATCCTCGCCAATTTCTCTTTCAATGAACCCATAACCCTTACGGTCATCAAACCACTTGACCGTTCCTTCTTCTGACATTAAACTGCCCTATATTTCTCTCTTAAATGCTCCGGCAGTCTCTCTGGAGGCCGTCTTGATGGCTTGGAATAGATCCCGAGTTGCGGATGAGGGGTTCCTTTTTTTCCAACGCCCCACATTTCGTAGCGCTCGAACTCGCGCCAAAGTGCGTTTTTCGTCTCCAGGAGCGTCTTCTGAAGGTCGCCGTAGCCCTTATAAAGTGGGCCAATCGCATTAAGTCTCACCATCAGTTTCTCACATTTCACAATGGCATCCGAGAAGTCCTGTCTTACCTGCTCGAACTTGCCCTCTTCCCAACTCTCTGGTCGCCTGCCAATCCAAGTAACCGGATAACTGCCTAAGAAACGCTTGATCTCGGCCTCCATTGCCCTAAACGCAAAGTCGCTCATTGTGGCTCACCTCCTCAAAAGTGGGATACCTCTTTCTTTGGCTCATCAACCGGCTGGAATCTGCCTCGATCATCTTTGGCATAAAATTTGATCCCTGCCTCTTTTTCCATCCCTTCCCTGAAAGGCTTGCAGACCCCATCCTTGCAACTGAAGATAACGATTTTCCTCCGTTCTTGGTCAGAGAGGCTACCAATCACTTCGCCCCGGATATCGGGCTTTTTGGCGATAGCCTTGATATTGGCTTCGTTCTTACTGATTTTGCGGTACATATCATTATCCGTGAGCTTGCCCCAGTTGACTATTCCATCAACCTGATCGTCCCGGATTCGGTTCTCCTGCTCGTTAGATACTTTTCTCTTCTCATCGGTCATTGGCTCCAAGGGTATCAAACCTTCGGGGGCTACTCCTTTCGGCGGCTTCATGTTGCTGACCTTCTCGACTACCTCGGTGAGCATAGTGCCGATCTTCCCAATCTTCTCATCGTTAGCCTTCAAATATGCGTCCAGTTGCTCCTGCGTTGTGAAACATGGCCCGCCTCCTGGAGCGCACAAGACTTTCTTCACTTCGCCCATCTCGCCCTCCAGGTGATCCACTTGCTTCCTGATGCTCCCCAAGTTCTCTGTGGTTGCGGTTTTTTCCCTCTCCTCAGCCATTACTGCCAACACATCTTTCCTTACGTCCTCCTTGCTCAATTTTTCTTCTCCTTTTTCTTTTATTTTTTTTTCTTCTCCTGGCATTTAATACCTCCTGTATCGTTTTATTGTTAGCTTTCTTTTTTGCCGTCTGTCTGTGCCAACACAAGCTCCCCCTTCTTCCACTTTTCGGGCAGCTTGATTTGGCTCCACCATCCGCAGCGGACACAGAAGACGTGGGGACCGTCAGCCTGGGTCGCATGGTAGAACAGCGAAAATCCGCACTCGGGGCATCGGGCTGAAATCTGCGAAGTCCGGGCCCTGATCTTGATTTTCCCCGCCAGTAACCCCTCCAAAGCCCCAGTAATCAATTCAGATAGGCTGATAGCTTTCGCCGAGCAGTATTCCAATAATTGACTATAGACTTCCTCGGTCACTCTGGTAGAAATTGTCTTCATAGCTCCTCCCCTCATTCCAGATGTGGCTCATAGACCTTGTAGATTAAATTTGTGGACCTCGTAGATAACTTGACGATAGTATAGTCTATATCCACCTACAATTTTGTCAAGGGGGCAGCATCTACAAAAAATGAAGCCAATTATCTGCAAAATGGAAAATCCTTCTGTGTGCTTTCAATCCTATCGTTCCAGGATTTGCCAACATGAACTAAGGGGAGAAAATTGCCTCAAATATCATATCTATAATTTATCCACCAGATCCATGCTATTATTCAATTTAATCCTGAAATCGCTAGGTGTATTATGAATAAAGGCGAAACAAGGATGGCTCTCTTGGGTCGGTTTACGAGAGGGGTGGGGAAAAATTAGCGAGGTATGGGGGAAATTGTGAAAAATGTCGATTTCGATAAAATTCACAATGAGATGCAGGGACATCTGAAACAGGGGCGGGATGAGGCAGGGTTCAATGAGGCAAACCTACAAGTGTTTATCCAGAATATCCCTGATCAGAGCCGAGGCTGTCTTGCCCTGATTGGCTGCCTGCTTTTTTATTTTCTCTATTACCGTGACCGGTAGCCAGAAGGTCATCCTCTTTGTTGACGTAGGCGTCACTGTGGACGTCAACCCTATGAGAAGCTCCTTCTCTTCTCGCAACTTCTTCTTCAGCCTAGAGACCTGCCTGACACCTATGCCATGCTTTTTGGCGAGCTCCTTAATACTGAGACCCGCCTTTAGGTCCTTCTCGAACTGCTTGTTCCGCTCCTCGTTTGGTAGTGGCATGGTTGTGCTCCTGCTTATGGTGTAGGTTCACCTTTCGGTAAAAGTTTTTCTTTGCCCGCGTTCGACTTCGCTCGTCCTCGCCGCAAACTACTTTACCGCAAAGTTTGCATTTTTGCGAGTAGAAATAACATCCTCTGATCATTTGATTCCTCTTTTGCTAGGACTGGCCTTATCTTGCCCTATTTCCCCTTGACCCTCTCAATGAATCGTATGGCGTGCTTAAAAATGACTAGCTCCCGGCCTTTATCAGTTAGAAAAGCCAAAGTGTAATTATCGGAACCAATGATGATCCCCTCTAGGTGACTCTCATCATCTAGCGTATTAGTCGCTAAATGCAGAATAACCGGCTCTTTCCTCTTTGCCAGACCGCCGAGGTAAGCAAAAGAATTCCAAGGCTGCTCCTTCTTGGCCTTTTGCTTAGGCTTGTTGTTGCTCATTCTAGCTCCTCGCCCCTCTATTCCTTCCCCTGCGAGTTGATCCACTCGCTTATTTTTTCCTTGAATGAGAAGATCTCCTTGCGCTCCCCTACGGCGATGCCCCTTTGCCTGCTCAACTCCTCGAGGTCAATGTGGTCCTCAATCGCATCCCTTATCCGCCCCTCCAGAACGTCAGGGGAAAGAGCGTCCAGTTCAACCGCATAGAGGCCCCATCTCTCCACGAACTTCTCATACCTGCTGTCGCTCTTCTTCACCGCGTTGGGATCATGGGGTAGATCATATTTCGTGATGTCCTCTTTCGTCAAAGCTATCTTCTTGTAAACAGCCCCATTGACCCCCATCTCCTCCTCCAGCGTGGTTCTCATGGCGGGCAGCATCTCCTCGCCGGAAGGGTCGAAGTCCCCGAAATAGAGAAGCATAGGCTTTTGGTCCTCAGTTTGACTTGTCACAATTCTGTCCTTTAGCTGTCGCAGAAAGCTCACGGAAGAGAAGCCCCGGCAAGTGCAGACCGGCACGCAGTAAGGATCGGCTACTCGCTGGAAGATCGAGCTGAGAGCGTCCTTCTCAACCCACAGCTCCACATAATTAGCTTGGCCCTGCTGCAAGTGCCTTCTATATCCAACAAGAAAGCCCTCCTGCTCGGTCTCGATGAAGTGGTCCTTATCATCCCACCCCCGATTCAGCCTAGCGGAGCGAAGCCTATCCTCAATGGTATTCCAGGATACAAAGCCATCCAGCCGGGCGTGCTTCAGCAGTTTGGAGAGCATACCATACTCGCTCACCTTATTCTCTATGACACCTTGCGCGACTAATTGGTAATAGACCTGCCTCAAGGTCAGAGGCCAGTAGTCCCTGAGACTTTCTAAAACTGCCTTTACCTTCCCCAGCTTGTTCTTCTGATTATTCGTCCAGCTCCAAAGCCTTCTCATTCTTCAACCTCCTCAAAATGCCTTTTTCTAGGCGTTCATGCCTGCTGGCGGATTTCTCCCCAGCCCCGCAGGACCATCCCAACTTCTCAAGTATGGTCTGGGTGGTGTTCTTGCGTTTTTTGCGTTTTTCCAAGAGAGATCTCAATTCCTCGTTCGCAAGGTATCCACCCCCAAGGGGGGGAAGAAAAAAATTCTTGTAACATAATACTGCCTTGAAATTCTCAGAAAACACCCCTTAGGAAGTAAGGGGGAAGTAAGCAGGAAGTAGGCAGGAAGTAGATGAGATAGGCTACAGAAGCGGGTTTCTCTACTTCCTGCCTACTTCCTGCCTACTTCCAAAGTCAAAAAACAGCTAAGACTATTATAAACAAAGAATTATAATTCTTTCTTTCTTCTCTTAGGGGGTACTAAGACTTTTTCTTGAATTTGAGGTTCTCCTGTTGACTTGTCAAAATCTCTGGAATGCGCAATAGTCCCCCTTCTTTGACTATCAAGCCCTTCTCTTTGGCTAATCTCATTAATTCCCGGATTTGCCTCTGGGAACATCCGAGATCCTCGGCAGCGACCTCCTCGAATATCGAGGGGACTGACTGTCCATTGCATCTTCTTTCTAATACTTGAATTAGGTCCTTGGGGATGAGCTTGGCTTTGGACAACTGGTCGGGTGTCTTTTCCTCCAGCCATAGGTTGTCTCTGTCTCGCAAGCCAATCATAGGAACTATATCCGGAACTCTCTTGCATTGGAAATACAGTTTTTTGGCGGTTGGGTACTTCTGTTGGTTTGCCCTAGTCATGGCGACCTTGGATCCGGCTGGGTTAGTCCAGTATCCGCTACCATGAAACATATCGAAGATATTGCTGGGCTGGACTTCGCCCTCCTTCTTGAAGTGCGTGGTGATGATAGGAAAGCAATTAAACTCTCTTGCCACTCTGTCGAGGGCGCTGGCGGTTTTCCGTGCTATGGTGTCGGTGTTGAGGCTCTCATCGCTTGAGACGAAATTCGTCAGTGGATCGAAAATTACGATACTAGGCTTGTATTGTTCCAGCCAATAATCTAATTCCGGTTTACCATCATTTTTGTCCAGAACAAAGTCGATATGCACAGGCTCTACAAAGGTGAAATTCCGAAGCTCCTCCTTTATCTTCCTGCCGAGGATCCCTTCCAGTGCCGAAATCTGCTTTGCCAGCTTGTCATTGAAATCTCCACGCGAGTTTTCCCCGCAGAAATAGAGGACCTTCACTGGCTCGGGGATGGGGAACCTTCCCAAGAAGGTCGTTCCTGTGCAAGCGCATAAAGCCAACTGTATGCACAGGGTGGTCTTGCCCTCCCCATCTACGGCAGCCAGTATCATGTACCTATCAGGCACCAACAGCCCCCCTCCTATCGGGCTGGGACTCTCAATGAATGGTGTGTTCAGAGATTCCAAGACATTTATGCCCTTTTTCTCCTCCGCACTTTCCTTTTCAAGGCCAGCGAGGTTTTCCTTTGTTTTCTCAATGAGGCCCGACGTTTCCTTGTCGCCCTCTATCCCCTGGACAATCTCTTGGCCTACCTTCTTGACCTCCCTTCTTACTGCCAGCTCCTTCAGGCGTTTGGCGAAGTGTTGGGTCAGGCCGATCCCCTGGTCATGGGTTTTCAGTAGAACCAACTGGGCGGTGGATATCTCAGCCTTCAGCTTCTCCTTGAGATACGGACCCAAGAGATCCGGATGTATGACTTGTCCATTTTCGTTCAAATCGAGGATCGCCTGATAGATGAGGCGGTTGTCGGGACTGTAGAACACCCCCCTGCCGAGATCCCCGAAGACCTTTCTTACTATGGGGATGCTTTCTTTGGCATCTTCTGAGAGCAGATTTCCGACGACGCTGGCCTCTAAGTTGTAGTCAAAATTTTCCATCACGTCAGCCTTTCGGGCCAAGGCGGGGGGAGGTATCCAAAACCCCGCCCAGGCACTTTATAGAGGAGTTCCCCCCCCGGAATATGCTTATCGCATTCTCTGTTTTCTGGGATGCAAAAACAGATTGGACTCTCAGGAAGGCAGTCTTGCAGATTTCTTGAACAATCTTTCTTGATCATATTGACCTCTCGCGGGCTGAGAGGTCCCACAGCCCGCGTGGTAAGGCTATAGCCAGATTTTCAAAGCTAAAATTGCATCAAAGGGTTGACACCCGAGAAAAATGTGGTACAATATAAACAACTGGGTACTTCATAAAAACTGGTGCCCGGTTAGGGGTTCCGTAGAGCGTATCTGGTGGATAAAAGCTCAAAGAACGATGGCATTTGGAATCCTTTCAGAAGGGGGAGTTTACGCTCCCCCTTCTGCTATTTTTTCTCAATTAACTTCGGATAGTCGTTCACAGAACGTAGGGCAAGGAAGCCCCCGACTTTAGTCGTGGGGAGGAATTGCCCCTGCCCTTGACACCTCCTTTCATATATGATATAATACAACTATGGAATCAACTAAAACAGTAAAATGCAAACTCCAAGTTACAGAAGACCAACGGCCAATTCTTAAAGGCACTCTTGAGAGCTTCGCGAATGCTTGCAATTATATCCTCAAGGTATCTCAAGAGAAGAAAACGACCAACCGCTTCAGGTTGCAATCGCTCTGCTACAATGAAGTCAGGCGAAGATTCTCCCTTACGGCCAATCTCGCTATCAGAGCCATAGGCAGGGTCGCCCAAGCTGCCAAGAGAAGGCCGAGAAAGGTAAGGCACTTCAGGGCGACCTCGGCGGACTATGACCAGAGGATCTTTTCCTATAACTCCTACAAAGAGCAAGTGTCCCTGTCCACAATCAAAGGCAGGCTGAAGATACCCCTCAATCTCGGCAATTACCAGAGGCATCTGCTGAAAGGCCAGAAGCCCGCCTTTGCCGTCTTGTTTTATGATAAAAGGAAGAAATGCTTTTATATCAATATGGCTTTGTCCAAGGAGATCCACCAGGCAGGAAAAAGAGATAAATCCGTAGGCGTGGACTTGGGCATCTGCAATATAGCGACCTGCTCCAATGGGCTGCAATTCTCTGGGAAGCAGGCCCAGCATATCAGGAGGCACTACCAGAAAATTAGGGCTTCTCTTCAAGCCAAAGGCACGAGAAGCGCCAAGCACACTTTGATACGGCTTTCCGGCAGGGAGAGGAGATGGATGGGTGCGGTCAACCACATAGTGAGCAAGAAGATAGTGGAGTCTCTGAAGAAAGGCGAGTACATTGCGATGGAAAATCTCAAGAACATCAGAAAGCGCACCAAAGTAAGGAGAAAGCAGAGATATATCCATAGCTCCTGGGCCTTTCGGCAGCTCCAGTCCTTCATTCAATATAAGGCTGCCGAGCAGGGCATCCCTGTGGTCTATATTGACCCGAGGGACACCTCCAAGATTTGCTCCCGCTGCGGAAAAGTCGGGCAGCGGTCTGGCAACCGATTTTCTTGCACCTGTGGCTATGAGAATCATAGTGATTTTAATGCCTCCTACAACATTTCGTCAAGGGGCAATGCCCTTGGCGATGGGCTTCTGTCAGCAAGCCCTGAAGCGACAACCGATGAAGCCAAAGGCTCTTCCGAGCAATTGAGGCCGAGGTTAGTTGCAAGCTCTTGACTTTAGTCAAGAGAAGCTGACTTGCTGTCTTTAATGTTTCGCCTCGAAGATTCCTTTTCCCGACATACCTCGCGGTAGATCTTTTTGAACTCTGGATAACTCGGTCCCCCTTTTTCAGCAATTTCGCTCCGTTCGTAACATTCCTTGATTGTCTCTTCCTCTTTGGGGCAATGTAGGAGGTCTCTCATTCGGCAGGCTCGTTCGCTGAACATACCCAAATTCTCACTGGCCAATTCGCAGGCGGTCTTCGCGGTTTCCTTGAGGACTGGCCAGACGGTTCCCTCCAGTTTGGAAACGACAGCCTCGAGCTTTCTTAGCCGGTCATTGAGCTGGTCCTCCTTCATCTGCTGGACATATATTTGAAGGGCAGAACCGATAGTGGGGAGGTTCTTATCATCCCGTAGTTTTATCAGCTCATTGGCAACTTGAGTAGGCAACCGGACAGTCATAGTTTCTGCGTTGGTTTTTGGCATTTTTTATCACCTCGCTATTTATAGTAACATATTTAGGAACTTTGTCAACCCCCCTTGTCAACTCAAGCCAGCCCGCCTTTTGAGGGGTTTCAGCTCAGGAGTCCCTGGATGCCCTCGAGGTTCTTGAGGATCCCCTTGAGGGCTGTCTTGCGGTTCTGTGGCTTACCTTGTGCCAATATCCGGGCTATGCTATGACAATGTTTTTTTATCTCCTCCAGAAATTTTTTCCCCACCCCTGTCAAACCTTCGCTCCTTTCCAGAGTTATGGCAGCCTCCACAATGTTGCGGAGTCCCTCCTTGATCAAGCCTACCTGGTCGCCGGTGAGAGGTCGTCCCTGTTTCCCCCTGCTCCACTTGGTCACGATTTCCGCCACCGATTCCTTGCTCAGATTGGGGAAACTGCGCCTCAAGTGGCAGAACGCTTTTGCCAGGTCGCTTGGGTCGATCCCCGCCTTGTCGAGGAACTCCAGATACAGCCCGAATTTGACTTTTTCCCGATCCTGGTTATCTTTGTTCGTGGAAGGGGTTTTCTCCATTATTTTACTCCTTTCTGGGGCTGCTAGTCTCTTTATCGGGACTCTAGCAGCTCCGCTCTCAATTTTTTAAGCTCCTCCTCCAGCCTCTTGATTTTGGCCCTCTCGTTCTTCCCCCTGAAGAAGAAGTCCAGCGAGACATTGTAGGTTTTCCCTATCTTCTCCAAGAGCTTCAGGGACGGATACTGCCTTCCCCGCTCAATCTTGCCGATGTAGGTATGGTCAACCTTCCCCGGGACCCGGCTGGCGAACTGCTTCTGGGTCAAACCCAGGCTCTTTCGCAATTCCCGCAACCTTTTTCCGATCCGGATATCCATTGCTATCACCTCCTCCCTTTTTGCCCCAGAGGGGGAAAGCTGGGATCTATTTTTTTGTCTCCCCCAGGGCCATTTTCTCGGTTCCTCTCACCTGCCAGAAGCCCCTCCCTCCTGGCACATCGCACCAGATCGAGAATTTCCCGGGCACGACTTTGATCGGATTGAGGCGCGTCCCATTCCCCTTGGCGAATTGCGAAGCCCCGAGGGTGTAGATATAGCCCGCTTCCATGCGCGTGACTTTCAGCACATAGCCCCTGGCAAACAGCCCCCTGTTCACCTCGAGCTTAACATTAGTCCAGTCAAAGCTGTCTTGATTCTGGAGGACAAACTGGATTCCATCGAACTTGATGCTTGCCTCCAGGTCAATTATGGCTGCCGATGTCCTCGAGGAAGATTTCCTGTCCTGGTCCGAGTGCAAAGCGATGATCAGCCCAATGGCAAAAAAAAGCAGGAAAACGGCTCCCACAACGGTCAGGCAACTTGCTTTTTTGGTCATCCTTTCTCACCTCCTCTGGCGTTCTCTATATTCCCTATTCCGCTTTCGCTCTAGCCACTCGTGAAACCTTTTCATCTCTTCTATCTCTTTGTTATCCTTTTCTATTTGCTTTAGCACGAAGGGATTGAGGTCTGTAGCTGCCTTGTCAACTTTCATTACTGCTACTTCCGTTACAAGGCAACAGTAATAAATAAATCCCACAATTAGGATCCCGCAAAAAGCCAATACCACCGCCAAAATAGCCACTCCTGCTATTTTTCTCATACTTTCTCACCTCCTCCCTTCAATGGTAGATTTGACCCACTTCCTTATCTTCTCCTCGCTGAGCCAAGACAGCCTGAGAAGAACACCTAGACTGATAAGCTGATTCAAAACTCAAATATCCAACCTAGATTGATTTTGTCTTCCTCTCCTTTCCCTTCCCAGCTAGAAGCCTCCTCTGAAAAGTAGTACCAGTTATCCCTTCGGTTAAAATCTGTATGGGAGTACATTGCCTTGAACTTCAGGCTGGAAGAAATTAGCCATTCAAAGCCGCAACACCAGCCATTCTTTTGTAGCTGGTAATCGAGCCTGTCGTTGTCAAGGTATTCATAGGTCTGATTGTAGTTGTTGACGAAATAGTCTAAGTTCAGGCATAGGCGCTTAGTCAAAAAGAGGTCCACAGCCAAGTCATATTCAGATTTCTCGAGGGAGTTGGTAAAAGTACGGAAGGGGTCTGTGTGTTCTTGACCTCCAGAAACCACCTCGATACACTCAAGGTCTCCATCGCCATCCTCAAAGCCAGAGAACAATTTCAACCGCAGGAAATCCTTTGGTAGATAGATCACTTTGAAATTCCAGCCATTTCCCTCGAATCTGCCGTCACCTGTACTTTCCATCCACCTTCCGTCTGTTGTTATATCGAAAGAAAACTCAAAATCCTGAGTCTGCCAAATGGGGGTGTACGTACATCCTAATTTGAAATTTTTGAGTAAATCCTTCTCAATGCCTAGAATCAGTCTATTTTTCTCTTCTTTATGAGTCCAGTCTCCTCGTAGCCAAGAAGGACGGTTGTCTGCGACAAATCCCTTGTGATCGAGCTTCTCTCTGGCAAAGCCCGCCTTGAGTCCCAAACCTGGGGAAACAAAGTAGGTTAAAGTTGCCCTTGTGCTAGTCGAATCCAAGTTGTCAGATTCACCGTACCAATAGCCACCTGGCTCTCTCAAGTTCCAAGTACCCTCCGCTTGCTCTTTTCCCAAGTTGAGTTGTATTTCTACGGGGTGTCCCCGGAATTGAGTGAAGCGCGAGTATGCAAGGCTCTGACCAGTTGATCGAGAATGGTCAAAAATGGTTGTGCCCATGCGAGAGATGATATGGGGATCTACCGGTGCAACAGTCATTTCATAATAGGGTAGGTTTCGGGTGAGGCTCTCATAAGATAATTCCAGCTCATTCTTAACTTGAGCCTGCAAAGGGCTTGACAATATAAAGACCAGCAAGATTGTCAATAGCAAAACTAGATACTTTTTTTTCATCTTTCTCACCTCCTCTTTACTTATTCGTTATCAGTTGGATCAAATGCAACCACGCATAAGGGTTGCCTCCAATACTGACAATATCAACTTTTACAACCTCGCCTGTGGTTGCCCTGACTGGCACAGGCATAAACGCCCTCACAGCCAAAACACATAAGGCAACCGCGATAAATCCGAATATGATCCTGTCAATCAGCTTCATCTTTACCTCCTTCCCTGGCCCGGCCTGGTTGCTCGGAGATCCCATTTCTCCCACAAGCCAGGCCAGCTTCCAAAATTGGTGATTATTTATTTTGAACTTCTATGCTAAAAATCGCAGAGGACGGCTCGCTCTGCTTCTTCTGCCACCGTAGGACGATCATCACCCCGATACAAGCCAAAAACAGCAGAACAGCCCCCACAAGAGCTAGTCCTCCCACCATTCTCCTCATTTTTCCCTCACCTCCTCTCTCTTGGAAAGCGTTTTACCGGGAAGGGGAAAGTAAGGAATAGAGGTTCGGCTCACTCTCCCCTTCCTTTCCTCGCAGGGGCAAGGTCTGGCTCTCACCCCCCTTAACCGAGAGGCACGTTAGAGTTAAAGCAATCACGGTAGATCTTCCAAGAACCGTCGGGCTGTCGTTTCAAGATGTCCAAGAACTTGCCGTCTACACGAATCGTCTGTCCCCCCGGTAGTGTTACCGTTTTTACATAAGTTCCACGATCATAGGCCCAGTCACCGGTTACCGTGATTTCCTCAATGTTAATACTCATCGTTATCTTAGTTCCCAGCTTTCTCGCGGCCCATCCTTTGGGGACTACCTCCTTCAACACCTGTTTTGTGCGTGCAGGCACGCCCGGTGGCATCTGGATCCCATTTTCGTCCCACAGGGAAAGCCAGAGGTCAGAATTTCCGGTCTCAGCGGCAGTCTTGTAGTTTTTCCAGATCTCCTTGATCGCAGCAACATCAGCTTCGACATCAGATGCCTTTCCAACTGTGGCAGGACCAGCCAGCAAGAGAATCACTCCCA
>JAUXAC010000003.1 GCA_030615035.1 Dehalococcoidia bacterium
ACAGCGGGACGCAGACCACAAACATTACACAGGAGAGGAGGCAAAACAATGACAATATCGAACTGGGAAACTGAAAACGAGGTAACTGAGGAGACATACGAGCCTTCCAACATTGAGAAATTCAAGACCTTCAGGCTACCAGGCTACGACATCCGCAAAGACGAGGCCATCAAGTCTTCTGTTAAGGTGTGGCTAGTCCTTGTGGACTCCGACTCAGAAGACTGGGGTCTGATCGAAGATACCCTTGACAATCTGAACTGAACTCCCGGGAAGGGAGAAATCGTAGGTACCTGGTCTCGCACTCAATTCGACGGCCTGATACACCTTGGTGTTGAGACATCACTTGCGGCTCTCCAGAACAGGACCACCCAGATATGGGCCAAGTACACTGAAGAGCGCAGAATCCAGAAGGCAACAGGTAAGAAACCGAGAAAAGCCAAGGCCGTAAGCCCTGAAGAGGCAGTCCTACCATCAGGTGAGCTTTCAGTTGAGGAGAAGCTGAAGTTCAATGCTCTCCGGGCGAGGTTGAAGAGAGTCAAAAGCTGAGGATAAGGAAAACAGATGATTAAACCAATGCTTTGCCGGGGTCACCCGGAAGTATTCAGTGACCCTGGCTACATCTGGGAGACCAAGTATGACGGTAACCGGATAATTGCAGCAGGCGGTGGGCGGAGCTATCGACTCCAGGCTCGAAGTGGTAGAGATAGGACAGCTCAGTTCCCTGAATTGAGGCTCTCCACAAAGCATGATGCTGTTCTTGACGGCGAGCTCGTTTGCTATGAAGCCAACGGGAGGATAGATGGAACCTTTAACAGCATCCAGCGCCGAAACTGTATGAACAATATAGCGAAAGCTGCCGAGCTCTATCCTGTTACCTTCGAGGTGTTCGATATTCTTGAGGTAGATGGAGTGAGCGTCGAGGATGCGCCACTCAGACAACGGAAAGGCCTGCTCGAGATGGTTCTCCAGCCTACAGAAAATGTCAGACTGGGACACTTTACCGTAGACGGAGTCTCTCTGTTTGAGAGGGCAAAAGCTCAAGGATTAGAGGGCGTTGTAGGTAAGAAGCTTGATGGGCAATACCTTCAAGACAAGCGGGAGTGGCTCAAGGTGAAGGTCTGGAAATACGGGACATTCTTGGTAATAGGATACACTGCAGGAACTGGCTGGCGAGCTTCTACGTTTGGTGCTCTTGTCCTGAGTGATATGACGGGGAACTATGTGGGCGAAGTAGGCACGGGCTTTAATAACCAACAACTTGGAGAAATCTGCGAATTGTTTCAGCCCTGTCCTTGCCCCTTGCAGAAGCCACCAGTCTCAGCAACCTGGGTCAAGCCCTTCTCGGCCTGTATCCGGTACCTGGAATACACTAATGACGGTGTGTTAAGGTTTCCATCCTGGAGGGGTATGGGAAAGAGTTCGATGGCCCGAGGGACAGAGTAAGGAAGAAGTAATCACGAGGAGGCAAAAAGACGGAAATGCCGATAATCATAAAGAGCGACAAAGATATTGACGCCATGCGCCAGACCGGGAAAATTGTGGCTACTATACTGGGAATACTGAGTAATCACGTAGAACCGGGGATTAAAACCATAGAGCTGGATAATATCGCTGTCAGGGAGTCGGAAAGGCTGGGGGCTAAAGCTTCGTTCAAGGGATACCGAGGATTTCCGGCCAGCCTCTGTGTATCGATAAATGACGAGGTAGTGCACGGGATCCCAGGCGAACGAACAATTCTTGAGGGTGACATTGTTTCCCTTGACTTCGGCGCTATTTATGGTGGCTTCCAAGGTGACGCTGCGGTAACTGTCGGTGCTGGAGAGATAAGTTCAGTGGCTGAACACCTCATAGAAGCCACCAGGGGTGCTCTGGAGGCAGGGATTAGGGCTGCTCGTCCCGGAGCAAGGTTGGGGGACATTTCTGCCGCCATCCAGAACTATGCTGAGTCAAGAGGCCACATGGTAGTACGTGAATATACAGGACACGGTATTGGGCGGGAGATGCACGAGAAGCCGCAAGTACCAAGCTATGGTGTGGCTGGCTCTGGACTGGTGTTGAAGAAAGGAATGACCCTTGCCCTTGAACCTATGGTAAATGCTGGTAACTGGCCCACCCGGGTTGGTGATGACCACTGGACAGTGCTTACTGCTGACGGAAGTCTTTCGGCACACTTTGAACACACTATTGCCATCACTGATGGCGAACCGGAGGTGCTTACTAGAGGAGTTTATGCCTAAGAAAGATACGATCGAGGTCGAGGGAACAGTAGTAGAGGCTCTACCTAATGCTATGTTTCGCGTCGAGTTGCCTAACGGGCATAAGGTGCTGGCTCACATCTCGGGCAAGATAAGAATGCATTATATTAGGGTCTTACCTGGTGATAAGGTGTTGATAGAGCTTTCTCCCTATGACCTGAATCGAGGTAGGATTACCTATCGGTTTAAGTAAGGCGAGCGGGTTAATTATGAAAGTTAAAGCTTCAGTAAAAGTTAGATGTGAAAGGTGTAAGGTGGTGAAACGGCGAGGGGTGGTCAGAATTATTTGTCCCAACCCGAAACACAAGCAAAGGCAGGGCTAATTTTCGGTGAAACAAGGAGGGAGTAGATGGCACGTATAGCCGGGATAGATATACCCAGAAACAAGCAAGTCTGGGTTTCACTGCAGTATATTCATGGCATTGGCCCTACCTTGAGCCAGAAAATTCTGGCTCAGACCAGTATCAGTCCTGATACCAAGGTGAGTGACCTTACTGAAGAAGAAACCAACCGTCTCCGGGAGCTTATTGACCGGCAGTATAAAGTTGAGGGTGAGCTTAGAAGAGAGGTTAACCTTAACATCAAGCGTCTCACTGAAATTGGTAGCTACCGGGGTAGCCGGCATCGCCACACCTTGCCGGTCAGGGGGCAACGCACACGAACCAATGCCCGGGCGCGGCGCGGTCCTCGCAAAACAGTAGCTGGTAGAGGACAGAGGCGCGGTATGACCAAGAAATAAACTAAACTTATAAAGAGGAAAGTAGTATGCCACAGAAAAAACGACCTAAAGCAAGACGACGGGAACGTAAGTCTATTCCTGCGGGGAGAGCCTATATCCAGTCTACTTTTAACAATACCATAGTGACTCTCACTGACCCTCAGGGGAATGTTATTGCCTGGGGAAGTTCAGGGACAGCCGGGTTCAAAGGCTCACGCAAAGGCACTCCCTACGCAGCCCAGATGGCAGCTCGAGATGCGGCACGGAAAGCGATGACGCATGGCCTACGTCAAATAGAGGTATATGTTAAAGGTCCGGGCAGCGGGCGCGAGGCGGCCATCCGTTCTCTCCAGAGTTCGGGGCTTTATATTACCGGCATTAGGGATGTGACCCCTATCCCACATAATGGTTGTCGTCCGCCTAAAAAGAGACGGGTGTAGAAGAGAGGAGAAATGGCAAGATACACAGGACCAGTTTGTCGATTATGTCGCCGTAGCGGTGAGAAACTCTTGCTGAGGGGCAGCCGGTGTTTTACGCCCAAGTGCAGCGTAGATAAGCGGCCAAAACCACCGGGACAGCAGCACAGCGGTCGGCGGCAGAAGCTTTCTGACCGCGGGCTGCAACTTCGGGAGAAGCAAAAAGCCCGCTATACCTATGAAATTCTGGAGAGGCAATTTAGAAAATTATTTGCCCATGCCGAGAGGCAAGCTGGTATCACCGGGGAAAATCTACTGGTGCTGCTGGAGAGGCGACTGGATAATGTAGTTTATCGTTTAGGTTTCGCTGACTCCCGCTCTCAAGCTCGTCAGCTAGTCAGACACGGGCACATTATGCTTAATGGGCGCAAGACTAATATACCATCCTGTTTGGTCAAAGAGGGTGATACGATTAGTTGGAGAGAGGAAAGTACCAAGACTGAATATTATAAACAACTAGTCCAGAGCATCGAGGCTAAATCTGTTTTGAGTTGGTTAAGTCTGGATAAGCAAAACCTTGTCGGTCAGGTTTTATCTTTGCCGACTCCCGATGACATTGAGGCTAAGTTTAACGGAAAGGCCATAGTTGAGTACTACTCGCGATAAGATAATTAATAAGGAGGTAGAGCCATTTGTCTCGTCTAGTAATTCCCAATATTGAGTGTGTTGAGAGCGGAGATAACTTTGGGCGATTTCTGGCAGAGCCGCTGGAAAAGGGTTTTAGTATTACTCTGGGTAATGCTTTGCGACGGGTGTTACTTAGCTATCTTCCCGGAGCTGCTGTGACTCGATTTAAGATTGAGGGAATTCAACATGAATTCACCGTTATTCCTCACGCAAAAGAAGATGCTACGGAGTTCATGCTCAATGTTAAAGCCTTAAGGTTAAGGCCTCTTTTTAATCGCCCGGGTAAGTTAATACTAGAAGTAGAGGGAGAGGGACGGATTTGCGCCGCTGACATTAAACCCTCAGCTGATTTTGAAATTGCCAACCCGGAGCTTTGTCTCATTACCTTAGATTCACCTGAAGCCAAACTTTATGTAGAGTTCGATGTAGAATTGGGGGAGGGCTACCAGCAAGCCGAGTCTGGCGATAATATGCCTGTGGGGACGATTCCAGTGGATGCCATTTTTACCCCGATACGCAAGGTTAATTTTACCATCGAGCCAATTCATATTGGCCGAGAAACTAGTCGTGAGCGGTTGTTTCTTGAGGTCTGGACAGACGGTACTATGTCACCTGAAGATGCTATCAGCCAGGGTGCCAGCATTCTGACTGAGCAACTATCCTCGTTTGTCGAGTATATTAAAATTTCCAAGATGAAGGCAGAAGAAGAGCTCATTCGCTTATCTATCCCTGATGAGAAATATAATATGCAGGTAGACCAACTAGACCTATCAGTGCGTACCATGAATTGCTTAAGACGCAGCGGCATCACTACAGTAGGTGAGCTCATAAGTAAAAAACCAAAAGAGTTGCTTAGGCTACGTAATTTTGGGCAGAAATCTTTTCATGAGATAGAGGAGCGACTTAAGGGAATGGGACTATCCCTGGCTCCCCAGGTCGAACTGAAGAAAGAAAAGGCAGAAGCCGCAGAGCTAACCCCGGTAGAGACGGAAAGTCAGGCGGAGAACGAGGGGCAATCTGGAGAGTCGGTAACATGAGGCATCAAGTAGCCGGTAGAAGATTAGGCAGGTCTATGAGCCACCGGAGAGCATTGTATCGTAACCTAGTGACTGACCTTCTTAAATACGAAGAAATCACTACCACTGAAGCCAAGGCTAAGGAAGTGCGTGGTCTGGTGGAGAAGATGATTACCTTGGGTAAGAAGGGGGGACTTCACCCATATCGCCAGGCACTATCATTTATTATAGATAAGACTGTAGCCGAGAAGGTATTTTTAGAGCTGGCCCCGCGGTATGCTGAGCGTCCCGGTGGATATACCCGCATCGTTAAGCTAGGACCAAGATTAGGTGATGGTGCACCTATGGTTCAGCTCTCACTGGTAGAATAGCGGTAACCATCTGCCGCTGGCTTAGAAGCAAGGAAGGTTGTCGGCTTGACAACAACTACCAAGATTGTATTAACAATAGAATATGATGGCACATGCTACCACGGCTTCCAGCTACAGGTTAATGCCCCCACTATTCAAGGGGAGATAGAGGAAGCACTGTGGAAGCTGACCGGGGAAAGGAGTCGGGTGATGGCAGCTAGCCGAACTGATGCCGGAGTCCATGCCAAGGAGCAGGTGGTTAGCTTCAGAACCAAATCATCTCTGCCTTCGCCGACATTTATCAAGGGGTTAAATCACTATTTACCCAGGGATATTGCGGTTAAAGCTGCTTTTAGAGTAAGCGATTCCTTTAACGTTAGGCGCAGTGCTATTAGTCGGGAGTATAACTACTACATATTAAATAGCCCGACCCGGTCCCCGTTCAGGAGCAGTTTTTCTTATCTTGTTCCCGGGCATCTGGATATCGGGGCAATGAATCAGGCATGTCAGGCTCTCATTGGAAAGCATGACTTCGCCTCATTTGCCACTTGCATTGAGGCTGGAATAAAAAGTACGATACGTAATGTTTATAGAGCCGAAATAGAAAAGGATGGAGATTTGGCTATTTTCAATATAGTAGCTAACTCATTCCTGCCTCACCAGGTGCGCAATACAGTAGGCACTTTAATTGAGGTTGGGCTGGGTAAGATGACAGTTGATGAGTTTCGTAGTATATTTGAGGCAAAAAGACCTGGCTTGGCCGGACCAACGGCTCCTGCCTGTGGGCTGTGCCTGATGCAGATAAATTACCCGCATCCCTTGGAGGAGATGTGCAATGAAAACCTATAGCACCAAAACGGCCGATATTGAGCGACAACGGCATATTATTGATGCTTCAGGTAAAATTTTAGGCAGGCTAGCCACCCAGATAGCTGGTTTACTTATGGGTAAGCACAAGCCAATATATAGCCCTAATCTGGATACGGGTGATTATGTCGTCGTTATCAATGCTGATAAGGTTCGGGTTACTGGTAACAAGGCTAAGCAGAAAACTTACTATCGGCATTCCGGGTATCCCGGGGGCCTGAAGAGTATTACCTTAGAGAAAATGATGCAGACTAATCCGACGCGGGTAATTGAGCATGCTGTCAAAGGCATGTTGCCTCACACGCGTCTAGGTGCTAGTATGAAGAAGAAGCTGCGGGTCTATGTTGGTGATACTTATCCTCACCCGGCTCAGACAAAGACTACGCAAATTAAGGAAACCAAGTAAGGGAACAGGATTATATGGGAAAGCAAACTTACTTCCACGGGACAGGCAGACGGAAGACGGCGGTAGCTCAGGTAAAGCTATTACCGGGAAATGGTGCCATTATTATAAATGGCACGCCCTATGAAGAACTATTTCCACATCTTGAGTACCAACGGGCAATATTACAACCTCTTCTGGTCACCGAGAACCTCGGCAAGTATAATGCCGTGGTCAAGGTAAACGGAGGTGGTATCTCAGGGCAAAGTGGTGCTATCTCTCATGGTATTGCTCGAGCCCTGGTAAGGGCAGATGAGAACCTTAGGCCTATCCTGCGCCAGAACGGGTTACTTACACGAGACCCCCGGGTTAAAGAGAGAAAGAAGGCTGGGCTTAAGCGGGCACGCAAAGCACCTCAATACACCAAGAGGTAAGGCTTTACTTACACCCCAGCTAATTCTTTGCCAAACTCAAGTAGCCTTTCCACCCGGGCTGGGGAATCGCTTTCGGCATAGATGCGAAGCACCGGCTCAGTCCCGGAAAATCTAATTAATAGCCAGGTGTTATCGGCTAGAATAAATCGGAAACCATCAGCCGCATCTATCTTTACTACTTTAACCCCGTCAATTAACTCTGGAGAATCATGCCGTAAGCGTTCAATGATGGTCTGGCGTTCATCCTCAGGAAATTTGGCATCCTCCCGCTGATAGTAGTGCGGGCCTACCTTACTGTAGAGATAGTCTACAAGCTCTGACGGGGTTTTGTCCGTCTTAATCATCAGGTCGAGGAAATAGAGATTAGCCAGAATTCCGTCACGCTCGGGCACATGACCCCGGAAGCCAAAGCCACCGCTCTCCTCCCCCCCGATTAGTGCATTTTCGGCGAGCATTACCGGGGCAACGTGCTTAAAGCCTACCGGCGTCTCATACACCGGCACGTTAAATATTTCTCCCAAACGATAAAGCATACTGGTGGTAGTTATTGTCTTAACTATAGGACCACGCTCACCGCGTATCTCCAGTAAATAGAGACAGAGCAGGGCAAAAACATGAAGTGGTGTCAGAAATGTTCCCCTTTCATCAACGATACCCATTCGGTCGGCGTCACCATCAGTAGCCAAGCCCACATTCACTCCCGGCTCCTTAACTGTAGCTGAAAGTTGGCCAAGGTTAACGGCGATTGGCTCAGGCTGTGTGATGCCGGGGAAGAGCGGATTTCGCTCGCTATGTATCTCTATTAGCTCAATAGCTCCTCCCTTTAGTATCGTTTTCAGATAGCCAGCACCAGCGCCATACATAGAGTCAACCACTACTTTAAGACTGGCTTTGCGCAGCCCATTCAGGTCAACAAGTTTAGCCACTTGGTCTAGATAGATTGGGTCCAGGTCAAGATATTCTATCAGCCCCTGCTCTACAGCTTTAGCCAGTGGCAACCGGTTTACATTCTCAATAGCGCCAGCCTGGGGAATAAATTGTTCTATCTGAGCAGTAACCTCGTCCAGGGCACTGGCACCATGCTCAGTTTTATACTTAAACCCATTCCAGATAGCCGTGTTGTGGCTGGCAGTTATGATGATAGCACCACCTGTCTTTTTTGCCATAACGCCAAAGCTGATGATTGGTGTCGGTGTTGCCTTAGGGCAGAGGTATACTTTTATGCCGTTGCCGGCAATTACCTCAGCTGCCGCCGAAGCAAAGTCTTCAGAGGCAAAACGGGTGTCATAGCCAATAATCAGTCCCCGGCTGGCTAGCCCCGCCTGTTTAAGATAGCCAGCTACTCCCTGAGTACAAGCCCGCACGTTATCAAAGGTGAAATCCTGGGCAATAATCCCTCGCCAGCCGTCGGTGCCGAATTTAATGGGGTTGCTAATCTACCTCACCCCCTGTGTCCCCCTCCCCTATCAAGGAGAAGGGGAAGAGTTATGTAAGAGAGGCTTCGCCTCTCTTTGACTCTCCTTACGGTATCTGCTGCTTCAAAGGAGAGGGGAAAGAGTTGTTATAGAGGGGCTTCGCTCCTCCAGAACCCACCTTGTTTATCTGGCTTTTGCCTCTCTAAAACTCCCCTATTGTTTACCCAGTGCCTCTTTTTTCAGGATTTCGGCTTTGTCGGTCTTTTCCCAGGGGAGGTCAAGGTCATCCCGCCCAAAGTGCCCATAACAAGCGGTAGACCTATATATGGGACGGCGCAGGTCGAGGTCCCGAATAATGGCTCCTGGCCTGAGGTCAAAATGTTTATTAACCAGTCCAAGCAAGACCTCCTGGCCAACCCTGGCAGTGCCAAAGTCCTCAATAGAAATAGATAGCGGGTGGGCGACGCCAATAACATACGAAATCTGGATTTCCAGCCGCTCAGCCAGTCCAGCCGCCACAATATTTTTGGCTATGTAGCGGGCGGCATAAGCCGCCGAGCGGTCAACTTTGGTCGGGTCTTTGCCGGAGAAGCAACCACCACCGTGCCGGGCAATGCCACCATAGGTATCAACCAGAATCTTCCGCCCGGTGAAACCGGTATCTGATACCGGCCCGCCAATGACAAAACGCCCGGTAGCGTTAATATAAAACTTGGTATTGTCATCTAGCAGTGAGGATGGTATGGCCACCTTGATTACCTGCTCAATGATGTCTTGCTCAATCTTATCACGGCTGACATTATCGTCATGCTGGGCGCCTATAACGACACTGTCTATGCGCCGGGGAACTCCGTTACCATATTCCACAGTTATCTGCGATTTACCGTCAGGTCGGAGGTAAGGCAGAGTTTTATCCTTTCTGACCTGAGCCAGACGCCGACACAGCTTGTGTGCCAGAGAAATAGGCATGGGCATTAGCTCGGGCGTCTCGTTACAGGCAAAGCCAACCATCATTCCCTGGTCACCAGCCCCAATTTTATCCAAGTCACTAACCCCTGCGCTTGTCTTAGCCTCCAGCGATTTATCTACGCCCAGAGCAATGTCTCTGGATTGCTCATTAATAGAAACCATCACCCCACAAGATTGGTGCTCAAAGCCATATTCGGGATGGGTATAGCCTACATCTCGGACTACCTCCCGCACTACCTGGGGGATTTCAACATAGCAATCGGTAGTAATCTCACCCATAACAATTACCAAGCCATTGGTTACCGCCGTCTCACAGGCTACCCTGCCATATGGATCCTTACTTAGGATGGTGTCAAGAATGGCATCCGATATCTGGTCACACAGTTTATCAGGATGTCCCTCAGTGACCGACTCAGAGGTCAGCATGTAGTTAGCTGAGCTGGCAAAACTATTAGTCATCCGTTCCTCCGTTTACATGAAGCTATTAAACTGCCTATGTCCCCTCCTCCCAACTGGTTATGTACTTCCTCTGCTCTGGTGTTAAACTATCAATCTCAATGCCCATAGCCTGAAGTTTTAACCGAGCCACCTGTTTGTCAATTTCTTCAGGTACGGGGTAGACTCTGGACTCGAGCCTTCCCTTATTTTTCGCCAAATATTCCAGGCACAGGGCCTGGTTGGCAAAACTCATATCCATAACGCTGGCGGGGTGTCCTTCAGCCGCAGCCAGATTGACCAATCTGCCCTCGCCTAGCAAATACAAGTGGCGACCATCACCCAAGGTGTATTCATCAATGAAGGTTCGTATGCGTCGTTTACTATGAGCCAGACTCTCCAAAGCCACAATATTGATTTCCACGTTAAAATGCCCGCTGTTAGCCAGAATAGCCCCGTCCTTCATCACCTGAAAATGGACTTTATCAATGACATTCTTATCACCAGTGGTAGTAATAAAAATATCGCCCACCCTGACAGCTTCCAGCAGTGTCATGACCTGATAGCCATCCATAACCGCCTCCAGAGCTCGGACCGGTTCTACCTCGGCTATAATCACCTGGGAGCCCAGCCCGTTGGCTCTCAGGGCGATACCATGTCCACACCAGCCATAGCCACAAATCACCACCTTCTTACCTGCCCACAGAATATTAGTGGCACGGGTAATGCCATCTATGGTACTTTGCCCGGTACCATAGCGATTATCAAACAAATACTTGGTCTGAGCATCATTTACGGCAACTATTGGATACCTTAACTTCCCCGCTTTTTCCAGACTGCGTAGCCGAACAACCCCGGTGGTGGTTTCCTCGGTGCCACCGATGACATTATCAATCAGGTCACTTCGCTTGGTGTGAAGAGTGGTAACCAAGTCGGCACCATCATCCACAGTAAGCTGAGGTTTATTATCTAGAGCAACATTAATGTGCTTATAATATGTTGCCTCATCCTCTCCCTTGATGGCGTTCGTGGGAATACCATCACCTACCAGCGCAGCAGCCACGTCATCTTGGGTGCTAAGTGGATTAGATGCACACAGAACAAGGTCAGCCCCTGCTTCTTTTAGGGTTAGCGCTAGATTTGCTGTTTCGGTAGTAATGTGAAGGCAAGCTGAAATTCGAACACCTCTTAATGGCTTCTCAATAGTGAACCTTTCCCTGATTAACTTTACCACTGGCATCTCTCGGTAAGCCCACTCTATTCGCTGCTTGCCGACTCCAGCTAGTGATGGGTCTTTAATTTCAAACTGCTTATGTAAAGTCACCGGCTACTCCTTAAATTAGCAAACTATGCATTGGAATAAATGATACATTGGATTAAAGGGTAAATCAAGCCTCCTAAATTGAGAGGGGGAAGATATTTTAGAAGAGAGGCTCCGCCTCTCTTTAACTTTCCTGGCAATCCCTCCCTAAAAGAAAAGGGGGATGGGGTTTATATAAAAACCAAAAGAGGGTAAGTTGATAAACATTCTAAAATTTCTGATTTTATAATCTTCTTAAAAACCTCTATAATTGAATAAAGAGGGATTGACTGACAAGAGTGAAAAGATTTCAGTTTATAGAACACACGGCTGATATTGGGCTGATTGCTTACGGCCAGTCTCTGTCCGAGGCGTTCGCCAATGCTGCCTACGGTCTATTCTCCATAATTGCTGAACTTAAAACAGTAAAAGAAATTGAGTCTCGCCAGTTAGAGCTCAACGAAGAGGACTCAGAGGCTTTGCTTTTCGAGTGGCTTAACCGCCTCATATATTTGTTTGATGTAGAGATGCTTTTATTGAAGCGATTCGACATAAGAGACTTCGATGGGCGTGGACTAAAGGCAATATGCTACGGTGAGAAGTACGACCCTTCCCGCCACCAACTAAAGACGGGGGTCAAGGCAGCCACCTATCATATGCTCAAAGTGGATAGAGGGAAAAATCAAGTCCGGGTTATCTTTGATGTTTAGGAGGTGAGGATATGGCACAGGGGAATAAACTTCTGGAGAAGATAGACGAATACCGCTGGCGAATACCCAAGAGCTACAAGAGGGGTATGCGCGTGCCAGGGCTAATTTATACTGACGAGGAGATGCTGAAGCATCTCCTGAAGGAGCAGGCTCTGGAGCAAGTAGCCAATGTAGCCTTTCTGCCCGGCATAGTGGACTATTCTCTGGCCATGCCCGACATCCACTGGGGTTACGGGTTCCCGATAGGGGGAGTCGCCGCAATGAAAATGGACGATGGCGTGGTTTCCCCGGGTGGAGTCGGCTTTGATATTAACTGTGGAGTTCGCCTTCTGCGCACCAACCTGACCCAGGAGGAGGTCAGCCCTAAGATAAAAGAACTCTTAGATGCCCTTTATAACAATGTTCCTTCAGGCGTGGGCTCAAAGGGTAAAATAAGGCTGCGGGGTAGGGAAATTGACGAAGTACTGGTCAAGGGCTCACGCTGGGCGGTAGAGAAGGGATATGGTCGACCCGAGGACCTGGAGGCCACTGAGGAAAGAGGCGAGATGACCGGGGCAGACCCTACCAAGGTAAGCAGCCGGGCAAAGGAACGAGGCACACCCCAGCTAGGGACGCTAGGCTCCGGAAATCATTTTCTCGAGGTAGCTATAGTAGACAAAATATATGAGCCGGACATCGCCAATGAAATGGGTATAAACCAGATAGGGCAGGCAATGCTCTACGTACATTGCGGTTCCCGCGGCTTGGGACACCAGGTAGCTGACGACTATATTAAGGAAATGGTGAGGGCAATGGCGAAATATGGCATTGAGCTGCCTGACCGCCAGCTTGCCTGTGCTCCCATAAAGTCTCCGGAAGGTCAAGCCTACCTTTCCGCAATGTGGTGTGCCGCCAACTATGCCTGGACCAACCGCCAGTGCATCACCCACTGGGTCAGGCAGTCCTTCTGCCAGATAATGGGCAAAAGTGAAGCGGAAGCTGGACTGGAGCTTATCTATGATGTAACCCACAATATCGCCAAGATAGAAGAGCACGAAGTAAGCGGTCGAAAGCAGGAACTTTGCGTTCATCGCAAGGGCGCTACCAGAGCTTTCCCCGCCGGTCACCCCGATGTACCACAGAAATACTCCCGGATAGGACAGCCAGTGCTCATCCCCGGGGACATGGGACGGGTTTCCTATGTGCTGGTGGGCACAGAGCAGGCGATGAAAGAAACCTTCGGTTCCACCTGCCACGGTGCCGGCAGAATTCAAAGTCGAACTGCTGCTAAAAAACATCTCAGGGGGAGAGATGTGCTTGAGTCACTGCAAGCCCGCGGCATAACAGTTCGGACAGGTAGTCTCCCCGGACTTGCCGAGGAAGCTTCAGAAGCCTATAAAGACGTAACCACTGTAGTCGAAGTTACTCACCGCGCTGGCATCTCAAAGATTGTTGCCAGAACAAAACCCATCGGGGTGATTAAAGGATGAGTAATAGGGAAGGAGAGTCAAAGAGAGGCGAAGCCTCTCTTATATACTCGTTCCCCCTCTCCTTAAAAGGAGAGGGGGACAAAGGGGGTGAGGTTAACAAATAATCCTATCCAAGCCCTGTCTTTTCTTTAACAATAGCCAAAGTTTTTTCGGCGACGGGTCGAACTCTATCTGCCCCTTCGGTCAGCAAAGAGTCAATGCAGGTTGGATCAGCGGTCAATTCCCGATAACGAGACTGCAAGGGGCTTAGGTTTTCAACGACTACCTCTGCCAGTTCCCGCTTCAAATCGACGTAGCCTTTTCCTTCAAACCGCGCCTCAATCTCCTTCCTGCCAAGCTTGGTGAAAAGTTCATAGATGACCAGCAGGTTACAAATTCCGGGGCGGCTCTCATCAAAACGGATCTCACGCAGCGAGTCCGTAGTTGCTCTCATGATTTTGGCACGGATGTCGTCCGGTGAATCAAGCAAATAAATTATATGACCCGGCCCCACCTCACTCTTGCTCATTTTCTTCGTCGGGTCTTCCAAGCCCATGATACGTGCGCCTGTCTCAGGTATTACCACCTCCGGTACTTTGAAAGTCTCCCCATAGATTGAGTTGAATCGCTGGGCAACATCCCGCGCCAGCTCTACATGTTGCTTCTGGTCTTCACCAACCGGAACGAGGTCAGTCCCATAAAGCAGAATATCAGCCGCCATCAGCGCCGGATAATCAAAAAGTCCGGTGCTAATCTGTTCTTTCTGCTTCTGTGATTTCTCCTTAAACTGCGTCATACGTTTCATCCAGCCGATAGGGATAAAGCAATTGAGAATCCAGGTCAGTTCCGCATGAGCACTTATGTGGGATTGGACAAAGACCGTAGATAGCTTGGGGTCTATGCCAGCAGCAAAGAGCAGACCAGCCACTTCACGTATCTTTGACTTCAGGGTCTTAGAGTCCTGGGGAACAGTGATGGCATGCAGGTCAACAATACAAAAGATGCTATCAAGTTCACTTTGCGAGGCTACCCAATGCTGAATCGCACCCAGATAGTTGCCAATGTGAATATCGCCTGTCGGCTGAATACCAGAAAATACCCGCTTTTTCATGACTTGCTACATACTCCTCAAATAGAAATCTAACTTTGCCTGTTCTCTTCAATGAACTACCATGGAGTTTCCTTCTGCTTCAGGGTCTCAATGAGAGCATCAATAGTGATTGCAGCCAGGGTCAGAGTTTGAAAATTTCCTTTGGCACTCAATCTTGTTGCCAGCTTGACCATGGTTTCATTGCTGGAAGCTTCCAGTATATTGACGAAATCATACTGACCCAGGACAGCATACTGGTCCAGGATTTTCACCCCCATATGCTCCACTTCTTTATTGATTTCCCTGATCATCTCCGGGTCTTCTTGAAGGGCTTTCCTCCCTTCGTCAGTGAGGGTGGTGAGCATAAGATAGACAGCCATCACTACCTCCTCTTGGTCGGAATCTTTAACCGTATTATGTAGGCACGGCTTGCCTGTTTGTCAATATGGCTATAAGCCTGTACCCACGTTTTTTCTGTGGCTGACAGGCAAGTTATGGTATAATGTGGCGAAAATGAGGAAACTACTATCTGGGAATGAGGCTCTAGCCTTAGGAGCCTACCACGCTGGCGTAAAGGTAGCCACTGCCTATCCCGGAACCCCAAGCACCGAAATACTTGAATCTATAGCTCGCTATGACGATATCTACGCGGAATGGTCAACGAATGAGAAGGTGGCTATGGAGGTGGCGCTGGGGGCAGCCTATGCCGGAGTCCGCTCTCTGGTGTCAATGAAACAGGTGGGGCTGAACGTAGCCAGCGACCCCTTTATGGCTGCCGCAACCACCGGAATCAACGCCGGAATGGTGGTAATCAGTGCCGATGACCCAGGAGCACACAGTTCACAGAATGAGCAGGATAACCGCCACTATGCCAAATTTGCCAAAGTGCCAATGCTGGAACCCAGCGATAGTCAAGAAGCTTATGACCTAATGGCATATGCCTTTGACATTAGCGAAAAGTTTGATAGCCCAGTGCTGGTGCGCACCACGACTCGTATCTCCCACTCCAAGTCAGTAGTGAAGGCAACTCGCAGCCGAGTTGCGCCAGTCAGTCAGCCGGGTTTCCAGCGTGATGTGGAAAAATATGTCATGCTGCCGGTTTACGCCCGCCTCAGGCACCCAATAGTAGAAGACCGCCTGGTCAAGCTAGCAGCTTACGCCGAGACCTTTTCTCTTAATCAAGTACTGTGGGGTGAGCGCCAACTTGGCGTGGTGACCAGTGGAGTGGCTTACCAGTATGCCAGAGAGGTTTTCCCCAGAGCTTCCTTTCTTAAGCTGGGTATGACCTACCCCCTCCCCCAGAATTTACTCCGCCGCTTTGCGGCGCAGGTAGATAGGCTGATAGTTATCGAGGAGCTTGACCCATTTCTCCAGGAAAATATTCAGGCTATGGGAATAAAGGTTACCGGGAAGGAATTCATCCCCAGGCTGGGTGAGTTAAACCCGGATAATATTGAGGAAGGGAGCCGCAGTGCTGGATTGTTAACCGGGACCTCACCTCAACAATTAGAGACACCCCCGGAGCTACCCAGGCGCCCTCCCCTACTGTGCCCGGGTTGCCCACACACCGGTATATTCTTTGTTCTCAGCAGTATCGGTCAGCGCTCCAAATTGCCGAAATCCAAAGGTAAGCTACCAAAGGAATCGAAGTTAATTATCACCGGCGATATTGGCTGTTACACACTGGGCACCTATCCCCCACTCCTGGCCATGGACACTTGCGCCTGCATGGGTGCCAGCATTGGTCAGGCTTTAGGTATGGAGAAAGCCGGAGTAAGAAATAAAGTGGTCGCCGTCATCGGCGATTCCACCTTCCTGCATGCCGGCATCAGCGGTGTGGTCAACGCTGTTTACAACAAAGGGCAGATGACGCTCATAATCCTGGATAACGGCACCACTGCCATGACCGGTCGCCAGGAACACCCCGGCACCGGCATTTCGGCTCAGGGCAAAAAGACTAAAAAAGTAGAACTGGAGCAACTGGTGCGGGGTATCGGGGTCAGTAATGTCAAAGTGGTTGATGCCTTCAATATGAAGGCGCTAAGGAATAGTGTCAGGAGTTCCCTGAATAGCCCTGAACTTTCCGCTATCATCGTCCGTGGTGCCTGCGCGGTGCGTATACCGAAACGCTCTGAACCCAGAGCTATTGACACTGAGAAATGTAACCTGTGTGGTATCTGCCTCCTGCTCGGATGTCCAGCCATTCAAAGCGATGATGAACGGGTTTACATTGACACTGCTTTATGTGTGGGTGACGCCTGCACCATTTGTCAGCAGCTTTGTCCCCGGCAGGCAATAGAACCGCAGCCCAAGATTATAGCTGAGGGAGCAAAGTGAAAAAACTAGACATGCTTATTACCGGGGCAGGAGGTCAGGGGGTTATCCTAGCCAGTGACATAATCGGTGAGGCGGCTATAGCCGCCGGCTACGATGTCAAAAAAACGGATACCCTAGGCATGGCCCAGCGTGGGGGTAGTGTCGTCAGTCATGTGCGGATAGCCCCTCAGGTCAGGTCTCCCTTGATTAAGAAGGGTGAGGTTGACATACTGCTCGCCCTTGAAAAGCTGGAGGCGGCTAGGTGGGGCTACTATCTCCGACCGGAAGGGATAGCCATCGTCAATAATCACGCTCTCCCGCCATTGTCCGTCAGCCTGGGTTATGAGCGGTACCCCAGTGATGAAGAGATAACCGACATTCTGAAGCAACGGACAGTCCGCGTCTACTTTATCGATGGCACCCGCCGAGCTAGAGAACTGGGCAACATCAAGACGCTCAATATGTTTATGCTGGGATGTGCCTCACTCTTCCTACCTTTTAAGGTTCATGTCTGGAAGGATGGAATCTCTTACCGCATACCAGCAAGCATCCGACAAATCAATACTACCGCCTTCAACCAGGGCAGAAAGGAAATGCGAGATGCCCATCTCTGAGAAGGTTCGGAAAAGTATGGCGGAGGGTTCGTGGATCAGGCGGATGTTTGAGGAGGGGGCTGTCCTTAAGCAGCGCTATGGTGAGGAAAACGTCTTTG
Source organism: Dehalococcoidia bacterium (assembly GCA_030615035.1). The sequence goes on from JAUXAC010000003.1 coordinate 17,521, forward strand.
ACCTTTCTCTGGGCAATCCGGTGATGGAACCTCCCCCCGAGCTTCACCAGGAGTTGAAGAAGCTGGCAGAGCATCCCATACCGGGAATGCATAGATATATGCCTAATGCCGGTTATGCTGAGACAAGAGTGGCTGTAGCCGAGCAGCTCTCCTTGGAAACAGGTATCAAGTTTGTTATGAATGATATTGTCATGACCTGTGGTGCGGCGGGAGCATTGAACGTAGTGCTGAAGACAATACTCAATCAGGGGGATGAGGTCATTATATTCGCTCCCTACTTTGTGGAGTACCTCAGCTATGTCGACAACCATGGTGGGGTAGCCAGGATTCTGCCCGCAGATGAACAGTTCATGCCTAAGCTTGATGTTCTTGAAGCTAACATTGGCGCTAAAACCAAGGCGGTAATCATAAATTCGCCCAATAACCCTACCGGTGTTGTCTACAGAGAAGACCTTTTACATCAGCTGGGAGAGATACTTAATAAAAAGGAAGCCCAATACGGGACTCAGATTTTTCTCATCAGCGACGAGGCCTACCGCAGGATTATCTACGATGAATTAAAATACCCTTCACCACTGCGACATCACCGGCAGGCTATCATTGTCACTTCTCACTCCAAGGATTTGGCACTACCCGGTGAGCGTATTGGCTATATCGCCATACACCCTGATTGTAGCCGGCGAGATGAACTGGTAGATGGTTTTATCTTCTGCAACCGAATACTGGGATATGTCAATGCCCCGGCGCTGATGCAACGTTTAGTGCGCCACCTGCAGTCAATTACCGTCTCTGTAGCCGAGTATCAGAGAAAGAGGGACTTTTTGTATAATCACCTTACCAATGTGGGCTATTCGGTGGTTAAGCCTCAAGGGGCTTTCTACATGTTCCCCAAATCTCCACTGGAAGATGATGTTGCTTTCGTGAGGGAGCTACAACAGTTGAAGGTGCTGACTGTGCCCGGTCGTGGCTTCGGGGCACCGGGACATTTTCGGATAGCCTACTGTGTTGACGACCAGACACTAGAAGGTTCTGTAGCCGGTTTTAAAAAGGCTGCCCAAAAATTCGGGCCAAGTTAGTCTCTTCCCAAAAGCAGACCGAAATGGAGGAATTAAAATATGTCAGGACAGGAAGGCAAGGCATCTGATGCTCTGGCAGAACTGAGAGCCAGAGCCGAGGGAGAGCCCATCGCCTCTTTCCTAAAAATGCGGTTGCTGGAGCTATCCCCGGGCTATGCCAAGGTGGCGATGAAAGTAAAACCTGAACACCAGAACTTCAATAGCTTAACCTTCGGCGGCATGGTTATGGCAGTAGCTGACCAGGCCTTTGCCTATACCGTCAATTCTGTAGACCTCCCCAGCATAGCCTCTCAGTTCAACATCCATTTTATTGCCGCTGCCAAGGTAGGTGATGAGCTTATCGCTGAAGGCCGGCTGGTAAAAAGCGGCAAGCGGGTCAGCATCGCCGAGATGACGGTAACCAATCAAGAGGGAAAGCTTATTGCCAAGGCGACAGGGACGACTATTCCGGTTAGGTAGATTGATTTTAACCATGACCGATTAGAGCTTCTTGCTCTAGCTATTGACAAGCCGAATTTTATTATGGTAAACTGCCTTCCTGTTAGTAGAATTTAGGGAAATATAGAGCAATGAACTTTGTTTATTACCGATTGGAGAGAACCAAATTCGTCTTTACCGTGCGCACCGAGGTGCGCTTGGGGGGTTGTAATATGCATATTTAGCTGAGTAAATATATTTAACTGAGTAATTTATTATAGAGCACCTCCCAGGCGGGAGGTATTTTATTATATAAGAGATAGCTCTTCCCTAAATATGTTTGAGGTTAGTGAATTAAAACAGGGGTTAATATAATAACGATGGACAGCCGGGATACAATTCCAAAACTTATCAGGCGCAATCATGAAAAGTTGAGCCAGCGAACAGCCATGAGCATGAAAAACTTTGGTATCTGGCAAAGGTATAGCTGGACGGAATACTACGAAAAGGTAAAACACTTTTCACTGGGATTGATAAGCCTCGGGCTGGAACCGGGTGATGTGGTCTGTATTATCGGGGATAATGAGCCGGAATGGTTTTGGGGGGAGTTTGCCACTCAAGCCGCCGGCGGTATTGTAACCGGGATATTCGTTGACTCCATCCCATCTGAGGTGAAATATATCGCGGAGCATTCTGACGCCAAATTTGCCATAGTCAATGACCAGGAGCAAACTGATAAGTTCCTTGAAATCAAGGACGAGCTACCTTCGCTAAAGAAGGTCATTTACTGGGACCCCAAGGGTCTGAGGAATTACGATGACCCTATACTTACCGCCTTCGCTGAGGTAATAAAGCTGGGCAGAGAATATGAGCAAACGCACCCTGACCTGTTTGAGCAGAATGTGGAGAAGGGCAAGGCGGATGACACTGCCTTTATTTACTACACCTCAGGAACTACCGGCTTGCCCAAGGGAGCAACGCTTACTCACCAGGCTTTGATAAACACCGCCCGGGCGTTTATCGACCGCTATCCATTAAATGAGACCGATGATTTGATTTCTAACTTCCCGGCGGCTTGGGTGGGAGATAGCTTTTTCGCTACCATTCCCCATCTACTTAGCGGGGCAAGGCTGAACTTTGCCGAGGAGCCGGAAACCATAGCCCAGGACACCAGAGAAGTTGGACCCAACTTCGTAATATATGGACCACGGCAATGGGAAAGTCTGGTCAGTGAGATTCAGGTGAAAATGTTCGATGCCAACCCCCTGAAACGCTTCACCTATAACCTCTTCATGCCGGTAGGCTACAAAATTGCGGATCTCAACTTCCAAGGCAGAAAACCAAATCTGTTCTGGCGGGCTCTTTACCAGATTGCTTATATACTTTTATTCAGAGCATTAAAAGACCAGCTGGGATTAAGTAAAGTCAGGTTTGCCGTCACCGGAAGCTCGGTATTAAGTCTGGATACCTTTCGACTAATCCATGCCATAGGTGTTGAGTTGAGACAGAATTACGGTAGTACCGAAGCTGGCCTCATCTCCTCTCATGGTGAGGGGGAAATTAAATTTGAGAGCGTGGGGCGACCGGCACTTGGCACCGAGGTCAGGATAACCGATGAGGGAGAACTCATTGTTAGAAGCAATTGCCTGTTTAATGGATACCATAAGGATTCCAAAAAAACTGCAGAAACCTTGGTGGATGGTTGGTGCCACACTGGTGATGCCGTCAATATTGATGAAGATGGACACCTGCTGTTCATCGACCGACTGGAGCATATGGGACAGCTGAGTTCTGGAATAAAATACGCTCCCCAGTATGTTGAGGGCAGGCTGAGGTTTAGTCCATATATTAAAGATGCTATGGTCATCGGAGGTAAGGATAAAGACTTCGTCGCAGCTATATTAAACATAGATTTTGCCATGGTGGGTAAGTGGGCGGAACGCAACCATATCCCCTACACTACCTTTGTTGACCTGTCCCAGAAAAAAGATGTCGCTGATTTAGTGCAGAAGGACCTAGTTCGGGTGAACGGCTATCTGCCTGAACCAGCCAGAGTCAGAAGATTTGTCCTGTTGCATAAAGAGTTTGACGCCGATGAAGCTGAACTTACCCGAACCAGAAAGCTAAGACGGGAGTTTATGGAGGAGCGTTACAAAGATTTAATTGAGGCAATATATAAAGATGGGAAGGAGACAAAGGTTAAAGCTCCGGTTACTTATAGAGATGGTCGTAAGGGAGTAGTGACCACCAGCATCAAGGTGAGGAATATACGGGAAGAGGCTTGATAGCAAGTGGCTGAGTTACTTCAGTTGTTGATTACAGGACTAGCAGTTGGCATGGTTTATGCCTTAATTGCTCTGGGTTTTGTCGTGGTCTGGAAATCCAGCAGTGTTGCCAATCTGGCTCTCGGTCAGTTGGTACTAATCTCCTCCTGGTTTACCTATGGGATGCTGGTTCAGCGTGGGTTTCCCCTCTGGATTGGTTTCCCTCTGGTTATTCTTTTTGCCCTGGCTCTGGGCTGGATAATTGAGAGGTTTGCTCTGCGTCCTCTCATCGCCCAGCCTATCCTGTCTCTGATTACAGTAACACTGGGGGTTGCCTACTTTATTGAGGGAGTGGTAACTTTCATCTGGCCCTGGAGTGTGGATGCCCTGCCACGTCTGTTTCCGACTGAACCCATCCGCATCGGCACCGCTGTAGTTTCTCAGGAATATGTCTGGGTAGCCGCTGTTTCCCTCCTCGTGTTTGGACTTTTAACGGCGTTCTTCCGATACCACAAGATGGGTATTGCCATGAGGGCAACGGCTGATGACCAGATGGCAGTTCAGGCCTGCGGTATTCCAGTGACCAGAATTTTCTCGCGGTCGTGGATGTTCGCCTGCGTAGTCGCTGCTATCGGCGGTATCCTAATTTCCAGCATCGGTGGCATTACCCATGGTCTGGTTGAGACCGGGCTAAAAGCCTTCTCCGTGGTGATACTCGGCGGGCTCAATTCCTTCGTCGGCGCTGTTGTCGCCGGACCCATAATAGGGCTCTGCGAGAACCTCGGGGGCGGCTATCTTACTCCCCTTCTCTGGGCTGGAGTTAAGGATATTATACCCTTCGTTATCATCATAATTGTCATACTTATTAAGCCCTACGGGCTGTTTGGAGAAGTCCGCATAGAGAGGATATAGCAGTATGAGTTTACCGAGTGGAACCCGCAGTTATACCTATGCTCAAGATATGGCTATTCTGCGAACCAGAACCCACTGGGCACTATTTATTGGCTTTCTGGTTCTCCTCTTCGCTGCCCCATTGTATTTGGGTAATTATTGGTTGGGCGTAGCCAACTTGATTGGCATTACCCTTATCGCCGCCACCGGACTGAATATCCTGATTGGATACTGCGGGCAATTATCTATTGGCCATGCCGGCTTCATTGCTGTAGGTGCATACACCGCAGCCGTTCTAACCAACCGGCTGGAGCTTCCCTTCTTGGTAGGGCTAATCTGCGCCGGCTTTACTGCCGGGCTCATCGGGCTTATCTTTGGCATTCCCTCGATGCGGGTCAAGGGTTTTTATCTGGCAATTACCACCATCGCCGCCCAGTTTATCATCATCTGGGTTATCAATCACTGGTCAGCGGTAACCGGCGGCTTTGTTGGCATAAAGGTGCCTTACGCCTCCATCGGTGGTTTTATCTTCAAGAGTGAGGCAAGCCAGTTTTATCTTATCATGACCATCGCTGCTCTCTGCACCTTTCTTGCCAAGAACCTGGCGAGGACAAGGGTGGGCAGAGCCTTTATTGCTATCCGGGATAATGACCTGGCAGCCCAGGTAATGGGCATTAATCTCTTCTACTACAAGCTGCTTGCCTTCTTTATTGGCTGCTTCCTGGCGGGAATAGCCGGCTCACTCCTCGCCCACTGGATTGGCTTTATGAATGCTGAGCAATTTAGCCTGACCGAGTCAATACTGTATATCGGGATGATAATTATCGGTGGTCTGGGTACTACTCTGGGTCCCATTCTTGGGGTGACCTTTATCCGCCTTCTCCAGCAGGTATTAACCGTGGAGGTTGTTCCTTTCCTGGAGCAAAATATCGCGTTACCCGCCGGATTTGCTACCGGTGTTACCCCGATGCTATTCGGTCTGGTAATCGTCCTGTTTCTGATACTTGAGCCCAGGGGACTTTCCCACCGCTGGACACTGTTTAAATCTGCCTATCGCCTGTGGCCGTTCTCATATTAGCCTAAAAAAGGGGGGACACCTAAAATGTAACAGTTCAGAAAAAAGAAACGACTTAAACCATTAAGGAGGATATGACATGAAACACAAAAAAATACTAATAATAGCTGGAATCTTTTGTCTGGCACTGATAGTGGCAGCACTGCCATTTGCCAGCGCCTGTGCTCCCAAAGAAAAGACACTTAAAATAGGCATAACCACACCTTCAACCGGTCCTGCTGCCGAAAAGGGAAGCCCCATGGGGCATGGTAATCTTGATGCTATTGAATACATCAACACCGAACTCGGTGGCGTTGCTGGCTACCCGGTTGAGGTAGTGTGGCTGGATAATGCCTATGATGCCGCTAAGGTCGTCACCAATGTCAAGAAATTCATGGACGAGGGCTGTCTGATGTTCGCCACCGCCTCGTCCAAAATGATGACGGCATCCATGGAAATCGCCAACCGGGCTGAGTTTCCCGGTCTGGCTTGCTTCAACGCCCCCATACTGCACCGCCCACCGCAGCACATTTACGGGCAGATGCCTGATTACGGGGATGACTGGTCGGCTTTTGCCACCTACTATATGGAGAACATCTGGAAGGGTCCCGGGAAACCCAAGATGGCACTACACCTGCTCAATAACCCCACCGGTTACGGGGCACTGGACGCAGCTAGAGCTTCTGCCGAGAGACTTGGCATTGAGCTTCTCCTTCCCGCCGAGGAGCACACCACCACCACTACCTCCGAGATTGACTCCCTGACCCGAATCAAGGGGTTAAACGCTGATGTCCTGTATATATCCAGCACACCGGCTCCTACTGCTGTCATCATCAAGAACGCCTACCAACTGGGCATGTATCCCGGCATACCCATCGGCTTGGGCCATGCTAGCATCACCAAGGCACTCATTGACATCGCCGGGGCTGACATTGTTGAAGGCGTCTATGGCGTGTTCCCCACCGTGAACTGGGGCGATGACGTGCCCGGTATGGCCAAGATAGTGGAATACAGCCAGAAGCTGCACCCCAAAGACGTGGGCAACATGGACTATATTACCTCGTGGGCACAAAGCCTGATTATGGCTGAAATTCTGAGAGTAGCGGTAGAGAATGTCGGCTATGATGTGCTGGCCAAGGGTGATGTAGAATCATGGCGGGCTATTGAGACCTACGGCATCCAGAGACTTAAAGATTATGATGTTGGTGGTCTTCACGGTCCGGTAAGCTATACCCCGGGAGACAACCGGCTGTCAAAGTCGGTCAGGGTCTTCCAGATACAGGGTGGGGAAATCACCCCCGTAACTGACTGGGTAGAAGCGCCGGTGGTTAAATACGAAGAGTTCGAATGGTTTGGTAAATAGCTAGAATCTGGCAGGGGCTCCGCCATGGCGGAGCCCCTGAAGGAGAGAACTTAAATATGCTCAAGTTAAATAATATTGAGGTTGCCTACCTCAATGTTATAAGAGTGCTGCATGGCGTGTCTCTGGATGTAGCGGACGGCTCGATTGTTGCCCTCCTCGGGGCTAACGGTGCCGGTAAAAGCACCACTCTCAAAGCAATATCCGGCCTACTTCATGTTGAGGAGGGTGATGTAACCGATGGCAGCATCCAGTGGAATGGAGAAAGAATAGATAAGAAAAGCGCCGAAGAGATAGGTAAGCTGGGCATTATTCAGGCACTGGAGGGGCGCCGGGTCTTCGGGCACCTCAGCGCGGAGGAGAACCTGCTGGTTGGTGCTTATTACCGCCAGCGCCGCGCCGTCAAAGAAGACCTAGATATGGTTTATGATTACTTCCCGCGGCTCAGGGAGCTTCGGCATAATACCGCCGGTTATCTCTCCGGTGGTGAGCAGCAAATGCTGGTCATCGGTCGGGCGATGATGGCTGCTCCCAAGCTAATGATGCTTGATGAGCCATCACTTGGTCTGGCACCGCTGCTTGTCGAGGAAATATACAATATAATCAAACGGTTTAATACCGAACAAAAAACATCAGTCCTGCTCGTGGAGCAGAATGTCAGAATTGCCCTGAGCATTGCTCACTACGGTTATGTTATGGAGAACGGTCGGATTGTCCTTGATGGCACCGCCGACTTCATGAGAAATAATGAGGATGTGAAGGAGTTTTACATGGGACTATCTGCCGTGGGAGTGAAAAAGAGCTACCGTGAAGTAAAACACTATAAGAGGCGAAAGAGATGGCTATAAAAGGTAAACCGGATGAATTTTTTGATGAATTGGAGATAATGCCGACTGACACAAGAGAAAAATATTTTAACCAGAGGTTATCTCAAACCATAGACCATGCTTACCGCCATGCTCCCGCGGTGAAAAAACTATTTGAGGAGGCAGGGGTTAGCCCAGACCAGATTCGCACGGTAAAGGACTTGGAAAGGTTGCCCATTACCAGAAAAACTGACCTGATAGACTTGCAAAAGGCAAACCCACCCTACGGTGGGTTTCTCACCACTCCCCCTGAGGAGGTTGAACGCGTATTTCTCTCACCCGGCCCCGTCTATGAGCCAATCCAGCATTCGGGCATCCGATGGTTCGCTAAGTCTTTCTGGGCTGCCGGATTTAGAAAGGGAGATGTGGTTATTAATACATTTACCTATCACCTGTCACCCGCCGGTATCTTATTTCACGAAGCCCTGAGGGATTGCGGGGCTACAGCTATACCTATGGGCACCGGCAATACTGAAATTCAGATTCAGACCATGCATGACTTAAAAGTTACCGGATATGTGGGAACACCCAGCTTTCTGATGACCCTGATTAAGCGGGCTGAAGAAATGGATTATAACTTCCGACGGGATTTTGCTCTCAAGCGTGCCTGGTTCACTGGTGAGATGCTACCTCCTTCGCTACGGAAAACCTTTGAGGAGGACTACCAGATTGCCACCGCACAAACCTACGCGGTTACTGAGACCGGTGGTGCCCTTGCCTATGAATGCCGCGAGAAATCCGGCATGCACCTTATGGATGAATATGTAATAGAAATAGTTGACCCCGAGACAGGAAAACAACTAGGACCGGGAGAGATAGGTGAAATAGTGGTAACCCCAATTCATAATAAAGTCTGGGGTCTTGTCCGCTTTGGCACCGGTGACCTGTCCTCATATATTACTGAACCCTGCCCCTGTGGCCGGACGGCTAACCGGTTGACCGGTATTGTCGGCAGAGCCGGCGATGCCATTAAAGTTAGAGGCATGTTTGTCGTTGCCAAACAAGCCGAACAGGTATTCCTCGGCTTTGAAGAAATTGCCAAGTTCCAGATATCGGTTACGCGTCGGGAGCAGCGAGATGAAATGACCCTTAAGGTCGAGCTAAAGCATGAAGCCACCGAGGAAGATAAGCGAAGATTAGCCAAGGATTTGGATGGAAAATTCCAGGATGTTTGCCGGATTAAGCCAGACAGGATTGATTTCATAAAGAAGGGAACCATCCCGGAACAGTATCAAAAGATAGTAGATGAGAGAACCTGGGAGTAATCCAGCCACAATCAGAGACTATGTCTCTTTTCCCAGATAAGCGGCTATAACTTCAGGGTTGGTTCTAATCTCGGCAGGTGTGCCTTCAGCAATTTTCCGCCCAAAATCAAGGACAACAATCCTATCAGCTATATCCATAACCACTCCCATATCGTGCTCGACGAGGACAATACAACTAACCCCGTCCCTGAGAACAGGAGTTTCCGGGTATGTAGCTCCCTGCCCCTCAAATATATCAATAATGAACCTGGCAATGTCCTCCTTCTCCTCCAGATTCATTCCTGCCATCGGTTCATCAAGAAGCAGAACTTTCGGTTCCAGAGCCAGGGCTCTGCCTAATTCAACCCTTTTGCGCATTCCGTAGGGGAGCATGCCAACCACCTTCTTTCTAATTGGCTCTACTTCCAAGAAATCGATGATGTCCTCCACTGTCTTACGATGCTTGATTTCTTCCTCATGGGCTGGACCAAAATATAGAGCGCTACTAAGGAAATTCTGCTTCATAAGGACGTGCCTGGCAGCCATAATATTGTGCAGGGTGCTCAACCCGGTAAATAGCTCAATATTCTGGAAGGTTCTAGCCAAGCCAAGTCGAGCCGCTTTGTCTGGGCGAATCCGAGTTATTCCCTTGCCTTCAAAATATATCTCACCCTTTTGTGGCTTATAGAAGCCGTTTATGCAGTTCAGCAGGCAGGTCTTGCCAGCACCATTTGGCCCAATAATAGCTAGGATTTCGTTGTCTCTTATGTCCAGGCTGACATCAACAAGGGCTTTCACACCACCGAAGGCAAGAGAGAGATTTTCAATTCGTATTTTCACGCTGTTTTCGTTTCCCATTTTTAACAGCCTCTGTCTTACTCCTCTGGCATAACCATTTCCTTGCAGGCTAGGTCTTAACTCCCTTCCCCTTACTTGCTTCCTTAGCAAATAGCTTATCCCGATATTGGATTACTCGGTAGCACTCTGGACCCTCGCATTCCAGCCGCCGTTTTAACTGCTTATTCTTCTTCTCTATCACTTCAGCTGTTTCCTTGTCGGGCTTACCGTACTTCTGATAGCCAGTACATTTCGCCGTCCTGTCTTTATAAACTAATAGGGTTACTTCACCATCAACGGCATCACAATAAATCGTAGCTGCTGTTACCTGCCAGTTTACCATACCTGCATAAACCTGCTCTTTATTTGATATCGTTATTAATATTACTATCATCCAGCTTGGAATTCAAACAGTCAGAGATGGAAACACCCCGGCACTACTCAAGTGAAGAAGCATGTTGGGACAACGAAATACCAGTAGACAGTAGAATCTACAAATCAGAAATCTGTAATTTTAGCGCTATATCGTCGTTGCTCCAATCGTTGATCTTTTCCAGAACGGTAGCCCTTAGCAGTCAAGACCTGATCATGCGCTGGGATTCACGATACGGCCAACAAACAGAATGGTACCGGTCTCTATGTCATGGATCAGAAAGACAAAGGGGCGGTCAACGGTAACCTCGACCGGCGGACTGGGCACTGCCGTGAGCGTCATTATCACCGCCGTGGCTGCTGCCGCCTCAGTACCAGCTTCATCAACGGAGACAAAAGCCTTATGCAGAACGTCATCGATAAAGAGATCCCGGCTGCCCGTCATGCCTGAGAAATCTGCATCTGGGGAGAAAGCAATCGGCATGCCCATCCCTGTAAGGGCCTTTTTCAGTCCGAAGCTGGATTCGAATTCAAACTTAGGCATCGTCAGGTTAACCTGCTGGCTCGTAAGGTTTGAAATAATCTCCGTAACCCGATGGAAATCCATTGAGCTTTCAAAGGCCTCAAACTTGTCTGCCTGCGGAAGCAAGATAACCATCGAGAGTTCACCGCCGTCGTAGGGTAGTCCCACTGCTTGATAATCGTCCTCCTCGGCATAGCCGAACGATTCCGTTTGCCTCATCATCGGCACGATGACCTCTCCCCCATCCAGTAGATAAAAGGGACCGTCAGAAGTCGCCTCCTCATTAAAAGGAAATTGCCATGCTGCATTAAAGTAGATGGCATTGGTTAAGACCAGACGCGTAAGTGCATCAATCGCGCCCTGTGGGATCAGGTCTTCAATCCTGCCCTCGGTTTGTTCACTTACCCAATCATTGATGGTAATTCGAGATTCTTCAGAGGCATTTACGAAATCAAGGACTCTTAACCCGGCACCATAGTTTTCGGCCAGAACGTCAAGGAATTCGGACAGGAAATCATAGTCCTCCTGACCCCAGATGGCATTGACGATGTTCAGCCGGAAGCCCTCCCCATCCTTACCCTTGGCACCTTCACCGCGGCGAGCCAGTTCGATATCTAGTCTGTTGAATACCGGATGTAGACGGTCTTGCGAGAGGATGAAGTGGAGAGTATCCGCCATCTCCTGTGCGGTCTGACCGCGAGCCCCGGCATATGTCATCGCCAGCGCCAAGGAGATGCTGTAGGGAGAAAAGAAGAGATTGTCCTCCCCTCCTCTAAGTGACTGATACAGGTCAAAAGCGAATGCGCTGTTTTCGTCTACCAGAGTTGACAGATCGGCTTCATTCACATCCGGCGAAATCACCCGCTGCTTGTCTGATCGAAGTATCCCGCTTGGTGTAGGTGCAGGTATTGGAGTTGGTGCTGGTGCTGGAGCTGGTGCTGGAGCTGGAGCTGGTGTCGGTGCTGGTGAGGGAGTTGGGCCGGGTTCGGCACATCCTGCTACTATAAGAGCCACAAGACTCAAAAGAATGACTCCAAAGAATAATCTGGTTTTACTCATGTTGACCTCTTTTTTGAGTTGCTTTCCACATTATACAACGAAAAAGACATCATTTGGTTAGTACAATTTTAGAAGCTCATCTAAGATAAAGTCAAAACCAATCAAATCTCTATCCGCATAAAACGACGAATATATTCCATGCAAGGTGATGTTGATTAGAAATAGACAGGCTATAGGTGATGCATTTCACAGGGGGAGGAGCGGCCAACGTGTTACTTACTGGTTTGATTCACGATATAGCGACACGAAGCTACCTAATGTCCGCATGATAACTTTGCAGCGCTTTGACCCCTGATTTAGCCTGGCGATGTGCGGCAATTCCCTTCACAGCGGCAGTAGCAGCCGCCAGTGTAGTTATATAAGGCACCTTGTACTTTATCGCTGCCTTTCGGATATAAGAGTCATCATATTGGCTTAACTTACCGCTAGGTGTATTGATGACCAGATCGATCTCGTTGTTCTTGATTCCATCCACGATATTGGGTCGCCCCTCGTGTACTTTGAGGATCAAATCAGACCTGATATCCCGGCTGGCAAGAAACTCACGGGTGCCTTGCGTCGCTTTGATGTCAAAGCCAAGGCCCACGAATTGATTGGCTACCTCGTATACAGCAGGTCGGTCTTTAGAAGATACGGTTATCAAGACTGTGCCGTCTGGCGGAAGCAGTTGCTGGGCGGCAACCTGTGCCTTAAAAAAGGCAAGACCGAAAGAATCCGCAATCCCGAGCACCTCACCAGTAGAGCGCATTTCTGGTCCTAGAATTGGATCTACTTCGGGAAACATATTAAACGGAAAAACTGCCTCTTTGACTCCGAAATGGGGGATCATTGGAGGCTTGAGGTCAAGTTCGTTTAGCTTCTTGCCTAACATTAGCTGAGTTGCAACTCGAGCCATGGAGACATTACAGACTTTTGACACCAGTGGTACCGTTCGTGAGGCTCGTGGATTAGCTTCCAGCACATACACAACGTCGTTAGCTATGGCATACTGTATATTCATAAGGCCAACGACATTAAGTTCTCCAGCAATCTTTTTTGTATACTCATAAATAGTAGCAATACGCTCTTGGGCCAGGCTGATGGGCGGGATTACACATGCTGAATCACCCGAATGGATTCCTGCCAGTTCAATATGCTCCATGACGGCAGGCACAAATGCGCTGGCTCCATCCGCAATGGCATCTGCTTCCGCCTCGATAGCATTTTGCAAAAACTTATCAATTAGGATAGGCCGGTCAGGAGTCACGCCCACTGCGGCAGCAACATACTCCTTTAGCATTTCTTCATCATAGACCACTTCCATACCCCGTCCGCCCAGTACATATGATGGTCTCACCATAAGGGGATACCCAATTCGTCCGGCAACATTGAGTGCCTCATCCAAGTTACTGGCCATCCCGGATTCCGGCATTGGTATGTCAAGCTTTCGCATCATCTGGCGGAAGCGGTCCCTATCCTCAGCCAAGTCTATAGTGTCAGGTGAAGTTCCTAGAATTCTGACGCCGGCCTCAGCTAATTCACCAGCAATATTGAGTGGCGTCTGACCACCGAATTGGACGATAACGCCTTCAGGTTTCTCCTTTTCGTAAATACTCAATACATCCTCTACTGTCAGTGGCTCAAAGTAAAGCTTGTCTGACGTGTCGTAATCTGTCGAAACCGTTTCCGGGTTGCAATTGACCATAATGGTCTCATAGCCTTCATCACGCAAGGCAAAAGCGGCGTGGACACAACAGTAGTCGAATTCTATTCCCTGACCAATGCGGTTAGGGCCACCGCCTAAAACCATGACCTTCCTTCGGCTACTACTGGTAGTCTTGTCTGGTGCGTTATAGGTTGAAAAGTAATACGCAGCATTTTCTACACCGCTTACCGGCACCGGCTCCCAGCCTTCAGCCACACCGAGGGAGATTCGCCTTTGGCGTACTTCTTTTTCCGGGATACCTAGAAGCTGTGATAGATAACGGTCAGCGAATCCATCTTTCTTGGCCTGAACCAGCAAATCATCCGGTAAAGACTTTCCCCGGTACTGCAGAATCCGCTCCTCTAATTCAACAAGCTCTTTCATCTGATTGATAAACCAGGGCTTGATGTATGTTTTCTCGTAAAGTTCCTGTACATCGGCACCCTTACGTAATGCCTCATACATGATGAATTGTCGCTCACTGGTAGCCTCATTAAGGAGTTCCATAAGCTCGTCTAATGATTTCTTATGAAAATCCTTGGCAAAGCCCAATCCATAGCGAGTGTTCTCCAGAGAACGAATAGACTTCTGGAATGCTTCTTTATAGGTCTTGCCGATACTCATCACCTCGCCAACGGCACGCATCTGAGTCCCGAGTTTGTCTTCGGCATCTTTAAACTTTTCAAATGCAAACCGAGCGAACTTAACTACTACGTAGTCGCCCGACGGTGTGTACTTGTCAAGAGTCCCTTCACGCCAATAGGGAATTTCGTCTAGGGTAAGCCCGGCTGCTAGTTTGGAAGAAACTAGCGCAATAGGGAACCCGGTTGCTTTGGAGGCAAGCGCTGACGAACGCGAAGTTCTGGGATTGATTTCAATTACCACAACCTTGCCGGTCTTCGGGTCGTGAGCAAACTGAATGTTGGTGCCGCCGACTACTCGTATCGCCTCCACAATCTTGTAAGAATATTCTTGGAGGCGCTTCTGGAGTGCCGCGTCAATTGTAAGCATAGGCGCCGTGCAATAAGAGTCTCCGGTGTGCACACCCATTGCGTCCACGTTTTCAATGAAACACACCGTAATCATCTGGTTCTTGGCATCACGCACAACTTCCAATTCTAATTCTTCCCAACCCAAAACTGATTCCTCTATCAGCACCTGACCGATAAGACTGGCGGCAATACCTCGACTAGCAACAGCACGCAACTCCTCCACGTTGTAGACCAATCCGCCACCGGTTCCACCCATGCAATAAGCGGGACGGACAACAACCGGATATCCGAGCGTAGCAGCGACCTTTTCGGCATCCTCAACACTATAGACTGCTTCACTTCGTGGCATTTCTATACCTAAACGGTTCATTGTTTCCTTAAACGCGGTTCGGTCTTCACCACGCACGATAGCGTCAATCTCAACGCCAATTACCTTGACACCATACTTGTCAAGGACACCGGAACGCGCTAGCTCGGCACTAAGGTTGAGACCAGTTTGCCCACCCAGGTTCGGCAGCAAAGCATCGGGCCGCTCTTTTTCAATTATTTGAGTCATTGTCTCAAGATTGAGTGGTTCAATATAGGTAACATCTGCCATTCCAGGGTCGGTCATGATGGTTGCTGGATTTGAATTCACAAGCACGATTTCATAGCCCAGTCCGCGGAGCGCTTTGCAAGCCTGTGTTCCAGAGTAGTCAAATTCGCAAGCCTGCCCTATCACAATTGGCCCAGAGCCGATAATCATTACCTTCCTGATATCATTTCTTCTTGGCATAATGGATGCTTCCTATACTATTACAACTCATGCAAATTATAGCACAGTGTGTTTACTGACCGAAGACCCGGCTAGTGTTAAAACGAGAAATATTTTCCGTGCAAGACGAGGCTGATTAAAAATGGATGAGGTTGCAATATTAGTGCTAATTATCTAACATTGGAGTAATAGACATGCAGTACGCTAATTTATACAAAAGACGAACCAAGATAGTGTGCACAATGGGTCCGGCCAGCAAGTCGGCTACCACCATTGAGCAGTTCATTAAAGCGGGTATGAATGTTGCTAGGATCAATTTATCTCATGGCAATCTTAGAGGGCATTCTCTATCTGTTAATACGGTAAGGAAGATATCGGCAAGACTCTCTAGGCCTGTTGCTATTCTTATAGATATTCCAGGACCTAAATATAGAACCGGAGTCATTCGTGAAGGGTCAGTTTTTCTCAAAAAGAGAGCGGAGCTAGTCCTTACTACGAGAGACATAAAAGGTGATGATAAAGTAATACCAGTGAATATAGCTACTTTTAATCAAGATGTACAGGTAGGTAGCAAATTACTCGTTGATGACGGTGCAATACAGCTCAAAGTATTAAACGTAAGTGAAACTGAAGTGAGGTGCAAAATAGTTGTCGGCGGGTTACTTTTACAAGGTCGAGGGATAGTGATACCTGGAGTGCGCACTTCAGCGCCCTTTGTTACCGAGGTTCTTAAGAATTATATCAACTTTGCCATTGACCAAAAGCCAGATTACCTCGCTCTTTCATTCGTTAATAGTCCAGATGATATAGAACAGGCAAGAGTAATCTTACAGCAGAGAAATGCCGAGATTCCTATCATCGTTAAAATAGAACAGAAAAGGGCCGTTTCCAATTTTGACAAGTTATTACAAGTTAGTGATGGCATTATGGTTGCCAGGGGAGATTTGGGTGTCGATATCCCATTGAGAGAAGTACCAATGGTACAGAAGGAAATCATCAAGAAATGTAATCGCGCTGGTAAGCCCGTAATTACAGCGACACAAATGTTGGAATCAATGGTAACTTCGGCTCGTCCAACTCGGGCAGAGGTCACCGATGTAGCCAATGCTATCTTCGATGGCACAGATGCCATAATGCTTTCTGCTGAGACTTCTATCGGCAAATACCCGGTTCAATCAATAAAAATGATGGACCAGATTGCTAAAGAGGCGGAAGGGCACCTGCCTTATGAAAATATATTGATTGAGAGAAGCGCGTGGATTAAGCCTCAAACGGATGAACTAATTGCTTATAACGCCTGTTATAATTCCAACAAGCTAAGAGCAGTTGCTATCGTAGCATTTACTGAATCTGGCAGCACAGCCCGACGCGTGTCAAAATATCGCCCCCAGGCACCAATTATTGCAATAACTGGTAATAAGACAGTGTGCGGAAAGTTACAACTTTTTTGGGGTGTTCAAGCTTGTCCAATTGGGGCATCATCTTCAGTAAACGAACTCTTTAGCACAGCGGCCAAGCTGACCAAAGATTTAGGATTGGCAAAAACAGGCGATCTCATTGTAATAACTGGAGGAATACCACTTGGTGTGACCGGTACTACTAATCTACTTAAGGTGGAACGGGTATATTAGCGGCTACACCTGGTAGCGAAGTGTAAAGTGTGCTGGTGCTCTGGTGGCATTGCTTCAATTGACTTGATGTATGCTTCAATCATGTCGCTGTAGTCTTGGCCATCAACTGGGATTCCATGTCAGGGAGAGACTACTTTTTGGCAAATCAGAACACCCCTCTTCTTCTAAGCCGTAGCCGCATCCGGAGGTGTAGAGGCATCCCCACATATTATTGTTCGGTATCTGACCATACATTGGTAAAATGCCAGCTGTCCATTTCTTGACAACATATATGACAGGTGGTAACATTTCAGTGGAGCGCCGGTAGCAATACGTCCTTGACAGCCGATAAACATAGATGAGCTGATAGCACTACTTGAACGGATTGAGGTGCTGAACTGAAAGATAGAGACAAAGTAAAAGAAAGGATTATACCATGTTGAAGAAGGCGTTCAAATACATTGCGCTAGGAATAGTTATCATCATCGTCGCGCTCACGTTAACAGCTTGCGGCAGTGCGAGCAATGAGGACAAACGCCACTTCACTATTGGTCTGGTGACCAACAATCCGAATGGTCTCAAAAATATTCAAGGCTTTAGGGATGCGATGGCAGAACTCGGCTATATTGAGGGAGAGAATGTCAACTATATATTCGAAGGATCCCCGATTCTGGGTGATGAGCTTGATGCCTTTCTTAAACGCCTGGTAGAGGCAGAAGTTGACCTGATTTTCACGGCCGGCACACCAACAGGCGTTGCTGCCCACCGAATCACTGCGGGAACAAACATACCAGTAGTCTTTGGGGTTATAGCCGACCCAATAGCAGCGGGTGTTATGGAAGATCTGACAAGGCCGGGCGGCAGCATGACCGGCGTGAAACTCAGTCAGAATCAGGCCCGGCGCCTTGAATTGCTGCTAGAAATAGCACCGGATATCAAACGTGTCTTTGTTCCTTATAACCCCGAGGATGCAGCCCCAACTAGTGCCGTAGCACAGGTTAAAGAGTTTGCCCCTCTCATCGGTATTGAAATTGTGGAGGGCAAGGCTCGTAATGATAGTGAAGTAACTGAATTACTTAACAACATCCCCAAGGACATAGATGCTATCTTTATGCTCCCTGATAGTACGGTCAATGCACGCCTGGCTGATCTTATAGCAGTTGCTATTGAGCATAAGCTTCCCGTCTCCGGCCCGAGCATAGTCCAGGTTGAGGGGGGTGCACTGACCGCTTATGGCATTATCCATCATAAAGCGGGGGCGCACGCGGCACACATTGCTGCTCAGGTTCTGAAGGGCGCTGACCCTGGTGACTTGCCTGTTGAGACAGCAGAATTCTACTTAGGCATTAACCTCCAAACCGCTGATGCCATTGGACTTGAAATTCCATATGAGGTATTGCAACGAGCCGAAATCATTATTCGCGCTGATAAGCAGGAATAGCAAAGGAAGACTTGTATGTTCCACAGCTTGCGCTTTCGATTTGCGCTGATTTGTATTGGTTTAGCCGTCGCCCCGTTAATTCTCGCGGGTGCTTTCATCGGAATACGCAGTTTTACCATCCTTGAACGACAGAGCCTGGTATTGCAGCATAAGGTTGCAGCAAACGTGGGAAGCGAAATCAGGGCCACTATTGAGGAATGGGAGAATGAACTTGTTCTTCTCGATGAAGTGCACAGATTAGGAGTACTCGAACCCAAGGAGCAACGAGCAATACTGAGCAACACGCTACTGCATAGCCGCGCCTTCCAAGAGCTGGTGCTGCTTAACTCTGAAGGACAAGAACAAATTCGACTGTCACGCACCAGTGTCATTCTAGACAGTGACCTCGAGAGCCGGGCTGGAAATAAGGAATTCCTGTTCCCTGCTACAAGTGGCGAGACCTATCTCAGCCCAGTTCGCTTCGACGAGACTATTCGGGAACCGCTGGTCACAATTTCCGTTCCATTATTTGACCAGCGTAGCGGAGAGATCGCATCCGTATTGGCAGCAGACTTGAGATTTGCGACTATCTGGGACCTGCTTGCCGGCATTGAATTATGGAGTGAAGGAGATGTCTATGTTACTGATCAGGCGGGGCAGGTGGTAGCACACAGAAACCCAAGCACCGTTTTATCTCATACTACGATAGACCTACCAGAGGCTGATGGTCGTGCCGTGGGATTATCTGGAACGGATGTCATCATCGCAAGAGATATCCTTCAATTTGGCAATCAAGCGTTTGTAGTTATCGCTGAGCAACCCGTTTCTAATGCACTCCAACTAGCTACCGATAGCCTTCGTATTACGGTAGCTACCATAGCTGCTGCACTTGCATTTGCTATTATCCTCGTTGTGTTTACAACTCGTCACATTGTCAGACCGATTGAGGCACTGGCAACATCTGCGCGGACCATTAGCAGCGGTGACTTTTCCCAACGAGTGGAAGTATCCAGCCGGGATGAGGTAGGCCAGCTTGCTCGTTCTTTCAACAAAATGGCCGAGGATTTAGCAAAGAGTACTACATCAATAGAAAATCTTAATAAGGAAATCACCGAGCGCAGGCGGACAGAGGAGCAATTGCGGGAGAGTGAAGAACGATATCGCGATTTATTCGAGAACGCCCACGATATGATCCAAAGCGTTGCGCCCGATGGTCGTTTTGTCTTCGTGAATCGGTCTTGGCTGGAAGCACTGGGGTATACTGAGGCAGAGCTTCTGCATATGAGCTTATTCGATATCATTCATCCAGAATCGCTACCACATTGCCAGGAAATGTTTGCCAAGGTTATGGCTGGGGAACCTGTAAAAAAGGTTGAAGCCACCTTCGTTGCTAAAGATGGTAGAGCGATTCAAGTGGAGGGAAATGCGTCCTTGCGTCGTATCGGTGGCAAAGTGGTTGCAACTCAAGGCATATTCCGTGATGTCACCCAGCGCAAGCGGGCGGAGGAAGAAATCAAGCAGCTCTATGAACAGGTTAAGACATTCAACATTGAACTGGAGGATAAGATTAAGGAAAGGACTAAAGAACTCAAGATGGCTGTCAAGGATGCTGAAGCTGCAAATCAAGCAAAATCCGAATTCCTATCCGGCATATCCCATGAACTGCGAACACCACTCACCGCCATTATTGGTTTTTCCCAAGTATTGACGGAACAATACTTCGGCAAACTGAATAAGAAACAGGCAGAGTATGTAAAGGACATCCTCGATAGCGGAGAGCATCTCCTTTCCCTCATTAATGATGTTCTAGACCTGGCCAAGGTTGAGGCGGGCAAAGTCGAGCTAGAACTATCTAGGGTCAATATGAAAGAGCTACTGGAAAGCAGCTTAATCATGATTAAGGAGAAGGCATCAAAGCACTCTCTCAGTCTTGAGACCCATATCTCATCGGCACTGGATGACCTGTTAATCATTGCGGACCAGCGGAAGCTCAAACAGGTAATGTTCAATCTTCTCTCTAATGCCGTGAAGTTCACCCCTGACCATGGGAGGATTACTGTGGGGGCCAGACGAGAGGGGGCAGAGCTCATCGTCAGCGTTGCCGATACTGGTATCGGCATTGCCCCCGAGGACCAGAGAAAGATCTTCGATGAGTTTTATCAAGTTCGCAGTGGAACAAGGGATAAGACCCCTGGTACCGGATTGGGATTACATCTGAGCAAACGCTTTGTCGAGATGCATGGAGGCAGAATCTGGGTGGAAAGTGAGGGCATAGACAAGGGAAGCCTCTTTGCCTTTTTCCTGCCCATTCAAGGAGCCAATCAGGAAGCGGAACTATGAACGTGAGAGTAGAGAATGTCTAGGGGCAAAGGATAGCTGGAGACTTGTAAGGGAAGTATGAATTGAAAGCCGGGCATTACTAGGGGTGGAGACGCTATGGATAAACTTATATTGATCGTCGAGGATGATCCCAAGAACCTCAGTCTGTTTCGAGACTTGCTCCAGAAATTTGGGTATGCGACCATAGAGGCAACAAATGGGAGGGAGGGGGTTGAGCTGGCCAAGGCCAGCAACCCCGCTCTCATCTTGATGGATATTCAACTGCCGGTCATGGATGGCCTTGAAGCCACGAAGATTCTCAAGTCAGATGCCCGGACCAAGAACATCCCTATTTTGGCTCTGACCTCATATGCGATGAAAGGAGACAGAGAAAGAATACTGCAAGCGGGTTGTGGTGGTTATCTTGCCAAGCCTGTTGACATACAAGAGTTTCTTGCAACAGTGACGCGGTACTTGTCGACATAGGGGAAAAGACTGTTTTCGGAAAGAGGAGGTGAAGATTGGTAGAAAAGAAAGCTCGTATTCTAGCTGTTGATGATGATGAAAAAGTTCTGCGTGTAATAGAGGCGATGCTTACCCCTCACGGGTATGAAGTGATCCCCGCCCACGATGGACAGGAGGCAATAACAGCAATGACTGGCACTAAACCGGATCTTGTGCTTATGGATATTTTCATGCCGAACATGGATGGCTACACCGCATTAGGCGCAATCAAAAACGATGTTGCGACCAGAGAAGTCCCTGTTATCATGGTTACTGCGGTAGGCCAAAACCTCAACAAGGAGCTTGCCGAGACGTTGGGTGCCGCTGGTTACATAACCAAGCCATTTAAATCACTGGAGCTTCTAGATATCATTGGCCGCCTCTTGGCGACTTCATAGTCTGTGTATCTAATCACAAGGTACTATCAAATAAAACCCAAAAACACGATCCCACGTCGGTATCTCCTACTCGACAATAGCTTGAACTGTTTGATTAGGGAACAATTGTCCGTTTAGTGCAACCAGTTGGATATCACAGAAAAATTCCCCATCTTTTTCTGACTTCATTAGCTGGCAAATATTGACTTTCCAAAAATCATATGTTAGTATGAATAATGAGCATATGCTCATAATACAGAAAGGAAATACACTATGCCCAGACCACCGAAATGCCGTCGAGTGGAGTTCTTGCCCAATGTAACCTACTTCAAGCCAGCTGGTATACCGTTGAGGGCTCTTGAAGAGGTGCGGCTGTCAGTAGAGGAGGCTGAGGCGATACGCCTTAAAGACCTAGAGAGCTTCGAGCAGGAGCAGGGTGCCGAAAGGATGAACATCTCTCGTCCGACCTTTCAAAGGGTGCTGGCATCAGCGCGGCAGAAAGTAGCTGATGCGTTACTCAATGGCAGGGCAATAAGGATTGAGGGGGGGAACTTCGAAATGGCGTTTCGCCGATTTAGGTGCCTTAATGGGCACGAATGGGAGGTGCCTTTTGAGGTAATGGTGAGTGCGACTCCCCAGCTTTGCCCTACCTGTAACACAACAAGCGTTACGCCGCTCCAGCTAATTGCAGTTGGCTCGGGTAGGGGAGGTACTGGCGGGCATCGTAGAAGAAGACACAGGAGGTGATAACATGCGATACGGATTTGGCAGAGGATTTGGTTCTAGAGGAGGTATGGGCTTTGGCTTTCGAGGAAGCTCTCCTCCCTGGCCCTATGTTGGTCTGGGTAGAGGTGGGTTGCCGAGGTGTGGCTACTTTCTCAGTGGAGCCGCTGGGGTACCTGCGGCATGGCCATATCCGCAGACCCCATATCCCTACACAGGGATGCCGCCTGCTTATGGACCGGCACCTTTTGTCCCGCAAGTGAGCAAGGAACAGGAACTTGCCTTTCTAAAAGACCAGGCGGGGGCAATCAAGAGGCAGCTTGAACAAATCGAGGCCAGAATTCAGCAGCTGGGAAGTTAGACTTAGGTGCCGCTTTAGGTAACTAATAATTATAAGGAGTAAATTATGAAAATCGCAATTTCAGCTACTGGCCCTACTCTAGATGCTGAGGTAGACCCTCGCTTTGGTCGATGTCAGTATTTTATCATTGTTGACCCCGAAACAATGCAGTTTGAGGCAGTGGAAAACACCGCAGCTCTGGCTTCAGGCGGAGCGGGAATCTCGACTGCCCAGATGATTGCCGGTAAAGGGGTACAGGCAGTGCTCACCGGCAACTGTGGCCCCAATGCCTATCAGGTGTTATCTGCCGCCGGAATTCAGGTAATAACCGGAGTTTCGGGGAAAGTAAAGGATGCTGTCCAGGGCTACAAATCAGGCCAATTCCAGACTAGCTCTCAGCCAAATGTACCTGACCACTTTGGTATGGGCTCCGGTCCCGGCATGGGTGGAGGTATGGGCATGGGTATGGGGCGAGGCATGGGCAGAGGTATGGGCATGGGCGGAGGTATGGGTATGGGAGCCGGCATGATGCCACCAGTTGGCCCAACACCCCAGCCCCTGAGCCCAGAGCAAGAACTGGATGCACTCAAAACTCAGTCACAAATGCTGGCACAACAGCTATCTGAAATTCAGCGTCGCATTGAAGAACTGGGAAAGAAAGAATAGCAAGGTAATTAAATAATTCATCAGGAGGTACTACTATGCCCAGAGGAGATGGAACCGGTCCGCCCCGGGGACCTGCTGGAAGAGGTGGCAGGATGGGAGGTACGCGCCCAGGAGCCGGACCTGGTGGGTATTGCGTCTGTCCAAGTTGTGGGGAAAGAGTGCCCCACAAGCTGGGGACTCCGTGTTACACCGTTAGCTGTCCCAAATGCGGAACCAGAATGGTAAGAGAATAGATGATTGTATCTATTGCCAGCGGTAAGGGCGGAACCGGCAAGACACTGGTGGCTACCAGCCTTGCCTTTTCCCTCAAGGATAGGGAAAGGGTACAGCTGCTTGATTGTGATGTGGAGGAGCCGGATGTCCATATTTTCTTAAGGCCAGTCATCACCAAGAGCGAAGCGGTCTACATCCAGGTTCCTGAGGTGGACGAGAAGAAGTGTACCTACTGTGGCAAATGTGCTGAGGTCTGTGCCTACCACGCTATTGCCGTCTTGGGCAAACATGTTCTGGTTTTTCCTGAACTCTGTCATGGCTGTGGCGCCTGTAGTTATCTCTGTCCAGAAAAAGCTATCTCCGAGGTAGGTAAGGAAATAGGTGTCGTCGAATCGGGCCAATCAGATGGTGTAGATTTTGTTCATGGCAAGCTGGCTGTTGGCGAGGCAATGGCGCCTCCTATCATTAGAAAAGTAAAAGCACAGGCCAATAGCGATGGAACAGTTATCATTGATGTTCCCCCGGGGACTTCCTGCCCGGTAGTGGAATCGATTAAGGACAGTGATTTCTGCCTGCTGGTCACCGAGCCAACCCCCTTTGGCCTTAACGACCTTGTTCTGGCTGTGGAGTTGGTGAAAGAACTCAAGATACCATGTGGCGTGGTCATCAACCGTGCCGGGGTTGGCGATAGAAAAGTAGAGGAATACTGTACGAAAGAGAATATTCCAGTTCTGCTCACTATCCCGATGGATACCGATATTGCCCGCATCTATTCTAGAGGAATAACTCTGGTCGAGGGTATAACCCAGTGGAAAGAAAGTTTCTTGGAACTCTTCGACCGGGTTCAGGAGATAGCCCATGAAAGAAGTCATAGTCTTAAGCGGTAAAGGAGGCACCGGGAAGACGAGTATCGTCGGCTCCTTTGCTGCCCTAGCTAAGAACAAAGTACTGGTTGACTGCGATGTGGATGCCGCTGACCTTCACCTCCTGCTCCAGCTGGTTACCCGGGAGAAGCACGAGTTTTGGAGCGGGCAGGTTGCTTTCATTGATGACCAAAGGTGTACCGAGTGCGGCATATGCCAGGACTTGTGCCGGTTCGCAGCCATCAAGAATTTCATGGTTGACCCCGTCTCCTGTGAAGGCTGCGGCTTATGCTCCCACGTATGCCCGGAGGAAGCTGTTACCATGAGGGAAAATCTGGCCGGTCAGTGGTTTATCTCTAATACCAGCTGTGGCTCCTTGGTTCATGCCAGGCTTGGCATCGCCCAGGAGAACTCGGGGAAACTGGTAGCACTGGTCAGACAGCAGGCAAGACAGGTAGCAGAAAAAGAGGGGGCCAGCTACATCATCAGCGATGGTCCACCGGGGATTGGCTGCCCGGTAATCTCCTCCCTTTCTGGGGCGAACCTGGCTCTCTTGGTGGCAGAGCCGACACTATCAGGTATACACGACCTGGAGCGAGTCCTCGGCGTTTGCCACCACTTTGGCGTGAAGGCCCTGGTGTGTATCAATAAGTACGACATAAATGAGGACAATACCCGGCAGATTGAGGACTACTGTTCCAGCCAGGGCGTAGAGGTTGCCTCTAGGATTCCGTTTGATAATGTGGTAACTGAAGCCATGGTACAAGGACTTCCTGTGGTGGAATGCGGCGATAACGCAGTCAGCCGGCAAATGGATTTGCTATGGCAAAATATCTCGGCGCTTTTAGCCTAGAATTAAGGAGAGAGAGATTGCCTATATATGAATACAAGTGTCAGACATGCGGGCAGGTGTCTGAGTTCCTTGTTCAAAGCCTGTCTGGAAGCAAAAACCTGAGTTGCCCCGGCTGCGGTTCCCGGAGTCTGGAGAAGCTCCTATCTATCCCCAGTTTGTTAAAGGAGAAGTCTGGCTCGCCAGGTCACACCTGCTGTGGCCGGACAGAGCGCTGCGAAACGCCACCCTGCTCTACAGATGAGCGATGCCAGAGGCATTAAGGATGTCTGCGTGATGTTAAGCTAAATAAATCAGACGGGAGGTGACCAAATGAAAATTGCAGCTATATCGGATGATGGGGTTACTATCAGTCAACACTTCGGCCGGGCGCCACTCTACGTGGTGGTAACGGTGGAGGACGGCAACATCGTGAGCAAAGAGACACGGGCTAAGACCGGGCACCACACCTTTGCCGCCCACCACCCTGATTTAGCCCCCGGCGAAAGACACGGTTACGATGCTGGCTCACAGGTAAGACATGCCAGTATGGCAGAGACGATTGGTGACTGTCAGGTACTAATTGCCGGGGGCATGGGCTGGGGCGCCTACGACAGCCTGAAGAGCTGTAAAATCGAACCCATCGTCACTGACGTCGGGACTATTGAAGAAGCTGTGAAGCTTTATCTGGAAGGTAAGCTGCTCAATTTAATGGAACGATTGCACTAGGAGGAGGTGCTATGTCGACGCAGGAGCAGGTGATGGAAAGCCTTGAAAAACCAACGATGGAAGAGGGCTTATAGAAGCCTCTAAAGCGAGGAGAGTAGGAGTGAGTATCATTTACGGTCCCGTTCCCTCATGGCGGCTGGGGAAGTCATTGGGTATAGACCTCCTATCTAGCGAAGGGAAGACCTGTTCTTTCGACTGCGTATACTGCCAACTAGGGAGAACAATTCATCCGCAAGCTGAACGGAAGGAGTTTGTGCCGCTTTCCAAGTTGGCCTTAGAGCTTGAGCAAGTTAGGGATGCGCCCGCTGACTATGCCACTTTCTCCGGTGTGGGCGAACCTACCCTGGCCAGCAATCTGGGGCAGGCAATTGAGGTAGTCAAGTCACGCCTGGGACTGCCGGTGGCGGTACTCACCAACTCTTCCCTTATGCCTAGAGAAGATGTGCGCCAGGAGCTTGCTTGGGCCGATGTAGTGGTGGCGAAACTTGATGCGCCAAGTGAGGAGTTGTTTCATGTAATAAACAGGCCTGCTATCAGCTATTCCTTTGGTGAAATTTTGCAGGGCATCATGCGTTTCAGGTCAGAATACAGAGGAAAACTGGCACTCCAGATGATGTTTATCGAAGCAAATAAGGACTATGCGCTGGAGATGGCGAGAATAGCTGAATGGCTTTCCCCAGATGAGGTGCAACTCAACACACCGCTGCGTCCTTCTACTGTTCAACCCCTGACACCAGAAGACATTAGTGCCATACGGCGAGTATTCTTCAGATGTAGGAATGTGCTAACGGTATACGAAGCACAAAGGACGGAAGTTGCCCCACTAAACCTAGAGGAAACACTGCGGCGCAGACCTAAGGAGGAGAGATAGGCTATGGAAGTTCGAATAACTACTTTATCAAGGAAGATGGTATGCTCCGTCAAGACCCACTTGCCGATAACCTCGCTTTAGTTATCAACACCGATTTTGGCTTGGTGGTTATCCTTGGCTGCGCTAATAGTGATTGCCATGATTGCAGCCGTAAGGCAAGCGGTAGGCTTTATTTTTAAATAGCACAACACTTGCGCCTGAGAAATGGTTGCAGTAGAATATCGATGATGACTGAAGCGTGTTCAAGCTCTGGTGTGCGTCCTAGAAAGGCGAACAAAACTACCATTCTTCTAGCTGATGATCACCCGCTATTCCGTCAGTCAATCAGGAACGTCCTAGAGAAAGAGCCGGATTTTCAAGTTGTGGGTGAGGCGGCTGATGGTGAGGAAGCTGTCAGACTGACCACCGAACTGCAGCCGGATGTGGTGCTCATGGACATAGCTATGCCTAAGCTGGATGGCCTTGAGGCGACACGCCAGATCAAGGCATTACATCCTGACATAGCGGTGTTGGTTCTAACCATTCATAGTGACAATCAGCATATCATCGGGATTTTGGAGGCGGGGGCTGCCGGCTATCTGATAAAGAGCGTTTTCGGTGAGGAGGTTGTACAGTCTGTCCGCGGAGTTGTTACCGGTGAGATGGTACTATCTCCCTCAATCGGGCAGCAGCTTCTTAAACAGGCAGCTCGCTATCCAATAAAGTCAGTGCCGCTGCAAGCAGGGGAGAGACTATCAACCAGAGAGCTTGAAATAATCAAGCTTGCCGCTCGTGGTATGAGCAACAAGAGCATTGCTGCAGAGCTAGAACTCAACTTGCGTACGGTGAAAGGGCACTTGGCAACTATCTTCCTCAAACTTAATGTAGGTTCACGAACTGAGGCTGTCATCGCCGGTCTTAGGACAGGATTCTTATCCATTGATGATATGAAATAAGAAGAGACCTTGCCTGAAGCACAGTAGCAGCGTATAAGTATACTTTGTAGTGATTATGAGTAACGATATCGTGAGCCCCGGAAAGCCACTATCGTTTACATATTATTTATTGAGGCACCTCTAATACCAGGGTTGTGCCTTTACCGGGCTTGGACCATATCGTCAGAGTTCCGCCAATTAGCCTAGCTCGCTCTTCCATTCCTGTCAAGCCTAATTTTCCTGAGCGAGCCAGGTCATCCATTACTTTGGGTAGGTCAAAGCCCTGACCGTTGTCACTAATTTTCAGTCTAGCTTTCTCCAGGCTAAATTCTACCTCTAGTGTACACGCAGTTGCCCGTGCGTGCTTCCAAATATTGCTCAAAGCCTCTTGAGCAATCCTAAACAACGCAAGCTCTACATCCGGCGACAGCCGCCTCGGCGTGCCCGGTGCGCCAAATTGAGCATTGATTCCGTACTGTTGGTTCAGATCGCTGATTAGTCCTTGAAGTGCTGCCAGTAGGCCAAACTCCTCCAGCATCAATGGCCGCAGCGCTTGGCTCAAAGAACGCACCCCGCGTAGTATATCTTCGGTTCTGTCACGCAGTCCTTCCAAACTTTTTGAAGTCTCCTCATGACTTCGCCTTTTGGTCTTGGACAAGTAACCAATATCCACACCCAAGCTAGCTAAAGCTTGAGCTGTTTCATCATGCAGTTCCCTAGCAATACGCTTGCGCTCTTCCTCCTGCGCTAGGATTGCTCGACTAGCATAGGCACGCAGATTCTCACGACTACGCTTCTGCTCCGTTATGTCTCTGGCTATCTCTTGAATGATTGGAGCCTTTACTCTATCAGTTAGTAGGTTTGTTACTATTTCAATTGTCCTCTCCATCCCATCTTTTCTAATCATCTGCAACTCGTATCGTTGGGGCTTGGCTTCTGACTCATCCTCAAGTTGCTTTGTCTGTTTTTCCATTGTAGTCTTAAAGCTCACTGCCGACAGAAATTGTGAGATATTCATCTTGGTTAATTCATCAATGTTGTAGCCAGTGAGCTCTGCCATGGCGCTATTGACTATAATTATATTGCCGGCTAAATTACGGACTAGCATACCATCATTAGCACTGTCAAAGAGAGCTCGGTAACGATTTTCTGACCTTCTCAGCGCCTCCTCCGACCGCTCGTGCTCCTCTTCCAGTTCTATCTTATGCAAGGCAAAAGCAATGTCTCCAGCAACCTCTTCAAACAGGGAACGCTCTTCCTCTTCCTCGACCAGACTAGCGGGTACGGAGGCACACAGCAGTCCATATAACTTTCCCCGATGGTGCAAACGGGCAGTGATTCCTCCCCTGCCCCTGTAACCTCTTGCCAAAGGACAGTCGTTACAGGATGAGGCTGGATCATTTATCACCACTGCATTTGGCTGGGCTAGTGCTTGCCGGCCGCACTTAGATGGGCCATCTCTCTCAAGTTTTTCAGCCAGTGGTAAGAATGCCTTACCCAATCCGGCTTCAGCGAAGATTTTGAATCTTCCAGACCCATCTAGCAATGCAATCCAAGCATTGTAGTAGCCACGAGTCTTGACCAAGCTATTGCAGACACCCTTGATCAACCGGTCACGGTTCTTTGCCGCAAGGATGACTTGATCGACATCGCGGAGGGTACGGAGAATGAGATTCAGACGCTGTAGCCTCTCTCCTATTTGCTTGCCCTCAGTCATGTCACCGAGTACCTCCAAGGAGGTAATGTCTGAATTTCCCCTTCAACATCATAACATGCAATAGCTGCTTACAATACAGCGTCTGGTAGTTACTGCTGTAGAAGCAGTTGTAGTATAGCACAGACTGCTCACAATATCACCATGTCCAGGTCCAGCTTTGAACTGGGGTCGCCAGTAATGACTTACAGCGGAGCCTGTCCTTTTATCAATTGCCTCCGAATGACTAATATGCGTCGGTGTTCGAGAGTAGTAATCCCCCTGACCTCAACGGAACTAAAAGTTACATATCTTCTGACCACTCGACGGACTTTATTGCAGGCCATCGGCGTCTTGAGAAACAAGCTGAAGATAATATACTGAAAGTAGGAGACCTCAAAAATTTACTTGAAGAGACATGTAAGGTAGGAATTGAGAGACCTAGGGTGCTAGAACCAAGCGAGTTTGGTTGAGATTACCGGCAGGAGTTAGAAATGATGAGAACTTCGGAGGCGCGAGATAAGATAGGACTTTCAGTCCAGCTCGTTGGTAATTCGAGACTGCGCTGGCACTTAGTAATGAAAGGATAGTAGTTATTCAAACATTAAGGGAAGGAGGTGCGAGATGAGTGAACAAAAGCCGATGGGTTCTGCCATGCCAGAATTGGACGAAGAGGGATTCCTGATTGATACAAAAAAGTGGACCGAAGAAGTCGCGCAGATTCTAGCGCAAGAAGAGCAGCCAAGAGGCCTTACCGAGGATCACTTGATAGTGATCGACTACATGAGACAGTACTACCTCGAGTTTGGGAGTGTCCCACCCATACGAATGCTGGCCCGACGCACCGGGTTCTCGCTCCTGCGTATCAAGGAACTGTTCCCTAATGGGCTTACTAAAGGCGCCTGCAGATATGCTGGTATACCGAGAATCGCGATTCGGCCACAGTTTTTGTATCCGTGATAAGTTTCATGCCACGCAGGGTGACGGTATGTCCTCGGGTTGTTCGTGTGTCTGATGTCCTTGAAGCAACCATCGAACACCGCTTGCCCTTGAAAGAGTTTTTTGTGACCTGCATAGGAGGGCATAAGTGGAAAGCATTTCAGGGTTACAAATAGCGACATATGTGTTTTGTGCACTCATTGTGATCATTTTCATTGCAAAAGTGGTTAAGTATACGAAAATATCGACCCATTTGAGATGGGAACTTTATCCGCTAGCTGGTGAGAGAAACCGACCGTGGGGAGGCTCTTATTTAGAAGAACCAGAGTGGTGGACAAAACCTCGTGAAGAAAAAAGCTTCTTGGGTGAATTGAAGTTCATGGGGCAAGAAATACTGTTTTTCAGGGAGTATTACCGTCTAAACAGAGGCTACTGGTACTTCGTTTATCCCTTCCATATTGGGGTTTCATTATTTATTGGTTTTTGTGTGTTGCTTCTCATTGGAGCCCTGACGATGCTGGGTGATGTAGCGGTATCCGCCGAATCGGCGAACGTTTGGGGCAGGTTAGTCTACTACGCAACGCTTCTAACGGGCGGCACTGGTCTTGTGCTGTCCTTCCTTGGATGTATCGGCCTGTTCATCAGGAGGATGATAGATAAAAACCTGAAACCCTATACCAGACGCATAGAGTATTTCAACTTGCTATTTGTCTTTTCCGTTTTCCTCACCGGACTCCTCTCCTGGGCTCTTATTGACCATACTTTTACTACCGCGCGAGCGTACGTCAAGGGTCTGATTACCTTCAGCCCTACGGGAAATATCGAACCATTGATAGTCACTCACATCATATTGCTTCTCCTGATTTTGGCCTATATGCCGTTCACCAACATGATGCACTTCTTTGCTAAGTGGTTCACATACCACAAGGTGCGCTGGGACGATACACCTAATTTGAGAGGAAGCAAAATAGAAAAGAAACTGGAGCCGCTCCTCAATCAACCTCTGAGTTGGTCGTCACCTCACATACAACCAATCAGGTACTGGAGTGATCTTGCACAAGTGCCTACCACTGAGGAACCTACACCTCGAGTCCGAAAAGGAGTAAATTAATGACAAGGGCTAGTTTCAGGCTAAGTGATATCGG
The DNA here is from genome assembly GCA_030615035.1 of Dehalococcoidia bacterium. The sequence continues at coordinate 49,069 of JAUXAC010000003.1, forward strand.
CAAGAATCCCGAGTGGCCGCTTCTGAGGCTTGACACTAGTGATTTCATGCCACTTCCCCACCCCTGCGAAAACCTGGACCATCCGGCAACCGGGGAGCTCACGGAGGAACAAAGGGACAGGTATGAAAGCTCACTAGATGGGGTAGTGGCTGTTGCCATAAATAAACCGCAAAATAAAGCAGAGGAGGAGGCACTCGTCGACAAATTCCTGGACGGAATGAGAAAACTTTTTTCTAGAGAGAACAACTGGACGTTCATGCAGCCCTTGATGCTTTCGCTAGAGTATTGCGTTAAATGTCAAACCTGTAGCGATGCGTGCCCGATATATGAAGCCAGCGGCAAGCAGGAAATATACCGGCCCACCTGGCGCTCAGAGGTACTGCGGCGGATTTACAAGAGGTACCTGAAGGGAGATAATAAATTCTTACACTGGTTGAGTGGGGACAATATCGAGCTTAACTGGGCTACCGTTGCCCGGCTCGCTGAATCAGCCTACAGATGTACGCTATGCCGTAGGTGTGCCCAAACTTGTCCTCTGGGCATTGATAACGGCCTAATAACCCGTGAACTTCGAAAGGTTTTTAGCCAGGAAATGGGGATTGCACCCAAAGAATTGCATAAAAAAGGCACTGTTCAACAGTTGAAAGTTGGCTCCAGCATCGGCATGAATCCGAAGGCATTTATGAATATCATAGAGTTCCTGGAAGCAGATATTGAAGAAAGGACTGGCAGAAAAATAAGAATCCCCGTTGACAGGAAAGGAGCCGACATCCTGCTTATCCATAATGCCGGAGAATTCACTTCATGGCCAGAAAATCCAGAAGCCTTTGCCATTATCTTTGATGCAGCTGGGATTAACTGGACATTGTCCAGTGAACTTGCTGGTTACGACGCGGTTAACTATGGAGTGTGGTACGATGACGTCCAACTAGCTAGAATAGCCCTCAGACACGCTCAAATTGCTAAAGAATTGAGGGTGAAGAAAATCGTCGTCGGGGAATGTGGACATGCCCATAAGGCATCTATTGTTACCTCAGACAGGATATACCCACCGGAATTGAATATCCCCAGGGAGAGTTGCTTCCCTCTGCTGGAAGAGATAGTGTTCAGCGGAAAGCTCAAGCTTGACCCACAAAGGAATAACTTCCCGATTACCCTCCATGATCCCTGCAACATTGTCAGACTGGAGGGGATCGTTGAGCCACAAAGAAGAATCTTGAGACACATTGCTCCTCAGTTCCGTGAAATGACCCCACACGGCGTGTATAACTACTGTTGTGGTGGAGGAGCCGGCTTTGCGATTATGTCAGGCGTAAATCTCCGTGATTGGAAGTTAGGTATTTCCGGCAGAATGAAAGTGAAACAGATCCTAGACGTTTTTCAGGATGTCATTAGCCCTCAGATCACAAAATTCGTGTGCGCACCTTGTTCAAATTGCAAAGGGCAGATTAGGGACCTAATCGAGTACTATAACCTTGAAGAGCTATGCAATATCCATTACAGCGGCCTGGTCGAGTTAATCGTAAATGCCATGGTAGACACCCCAGCACGGTATCTGGAGGAAGCGCTTGTGGTGGGGGAAATGGTAGGAGCAGACAATGAGGCACTGGCGTAGTTTGGTGGCAGCATGTTACTGAGATTCTTTTTGTGTGCTGTTGAGGAGAAGTCAATTGACAGGGCAGAATCACAGCCAAAGCAGTAATACTTGACATTAGGGAGGAGGACATTGAAGGCTCTCCAGGATTATCCACTTTACACAATAGGTGTCGTTTCAGAGTTATTGGGCGTACATCCAGAGACAATTCGGGTATGGGAAAGACATGGTGTAGTTCAGCCTCCGCAAAGGAGAAGCGGGAAGCGCTTCTACTCCGAGAAAGACTTTAAGCGACTACAATTCACTCGAAAGCTCGTAAGAGAAGGATTAAGTATGCGAGCCATACTCTATTATTTGCGGCTCTACCCCTGCTGGAAAACAGCCGATTGTTCCAGTTGCATACACAACTCAGACCAAATTAGCAGCCCAAAACTCTGCTGGCAAGAAGATGGCACCTATTGTCAAGTGGCCAATATCAAAGACCCGTGCACGAATTGTCACATTGGCACCAGGCAAGAGCGGTATGAAACGAAAGAGAAGAACCAGATACCGCAACTTATCAGCAAGCCTCTCGCGAATCAAGATTCAACCCGCGCTTAGAAACAAGCCCGGGACAATTGACGACACCTTGACCTTATCTTCTCTAATATCCGGGAGCAAAAGGGATGCATCAGACGATGTTTTTAGGTGCTCTCACCAAGGTGTCACACAGTCTTTTCCATCCAGGATACTTCTTGGCCGGCAACGATAGTTACTTTAATAGGGGTGTATGATGATATAAATGGCTAATGATTGACGTAGCTCTGTTCGCGAGATAAAATTAACGTGTAAGATCCTTTCTAGTTTAAGATATCACTAGGTGCAAATGGGCCAAAGAGTAGTTATGAAATCGGCAAGCTTACCAAAACCAACAATAACAGGAACACTGTGGCTAGGATTTGGGCTATTGGTCCTTGTCCTGGCACTTACATTACTCATCTACAACTGGCAAATCCAGCGTATAGATAGTCAGGTGACACAAATGGTAGAGGTGCAAGAGCCGCTTGAACAGGCTGCCTTGGAGATGCGGCTCAATGCTGGCAATATTGCCCGGTCAGTGTCTGATTATATCAGAGATAGAGACCCGACACATGTGGAAAAGGCGCGTGATTCTGAAACTGGCTTTGAAAAGGTCGCAGTAAGATTTGACGAACTTGCCCAGTCCGATGAAGCCAGGCACCTCAGTCAAGAAATAGACAAACTCTATGGAGGATTCAAGGAGTCAGCTCACGGGGTCGTGATACTTGTAGATAAACAGTACGCTTCTCTTCTGTCGTTCCAAGAAGAGGTTAAAGAGATCAACGTTTTAATCAATAGTATGCTTCAAGCAACTGTCGATGGAACCCCTCCAGATGCGATGAAGAAACTGGAAACCGTACTAAATATGCAAAGCAGTCTTGATAAAGTATCCATCGCAATCGAAGCTTACACGGCTGAGCCGGATCCCGGCCTACGGCAAGAGATCTCAGATGGGCAAGAAGATTTCAAACGATTTGGAGCTATGTATCGGGAAACCAGCTTATCTGCTTATGAGAACAGCTGGCTCAACCACATAGATGGAAAGTTTGAAGAAGTCATAAGTGACGGCACCAAGATATTCACAATCACTGACAATCTACATGGGCTCATTGCACAGTTCGAGCAATCCTTTCAGGAAATGGATACTTACTTCGCTGAGCATGTTCAACCCTTGGTACACGCTGAGATGCTTGCCGGGTCAGAAAATATGAAAGCTTCAGCTACTTCAGCCGGTATATGGCTCCTCGCCCTAGGCGTGATCGGTGTTTTAATTGGAATCGCCTCTATCTTGGTCATATCGCGAAGGATCACCAGACCAATTCGGGATTTGCTAGATGGGGCAACAATAGTTGGTAGCGGAAGGATTGAGCATAGGTTTAACATTGACGCTAAAGGTGAATTTGGTCAACTGGCTCTAGCCCTTAATAAAATGCTGCAGAATCTCGAGCGCTCACGGGAGGCGCTGGGGGAAAGCGAGGAACTGGCGTGGGCGATTCTGGATGCTACCAGCGATGCAGTGATATTGACGGATCCTAGGGGAGTCATTCTTGCCTCAAACGAAGTAGCCGCCGGAAGACTCGGCATGAGTTTAGAGCAAATGATCGACGAGTCCATTTATGATCTTTTGACTGCCGAATCGGCAGCCCCAATGAAGGCTCATATAGCCGAGGTAATTCGTTCAAGGAAACCCGTTCACTATGAAGATGAGCGCGAAGGAAAAATTACTGACCAAAATATCTATCCCGTTTTTGGTGCGAAAGGAGAGATCACGAAAATCGCTATCTTCTCCTGTGATGTCACCGTGCGCAAATGGGTGGAGGATGTTACCGAACAACTGGGGCGGCGAAACGAGCTTATTTTAGAAGCTGCCGGCGAAGGGATTTATGGCCTGGACACGCAGGGAAGGGCCACCTTTGTGAACCCAGCCGCTGCGCGAATGCTCGGCTATAAGCCGGAAGACCTAATCGGCAGACGCCACCACGAAATCGTCCACCATTCTAAGCCCGATGGTAGGCCCTACCCCAATGAGCAATGCCCAATATACGCCGCATTCAAGGATGGCACTGTCCATACTAACGTAGATGATGAGGTATTCTGGCGAAAAGACGGCAACAGTTTTCCAGTCGAGTACACCAGTACCCCAATCATCGAAGATGGCAAGATCTTGGGTGCGGTCGTGACCTTCCGAGATATTACCGATCGGAAGCGAGTGGAGAAGGCACTGCGCCAGAGCGCAGAGCAGTACCGCTCCATAGTCGAAGCTGCTGCTAGTCTGATTGTTTCAGTAGATCAGGAAGGATGCATTGTTGATTGTAACGCCCGAGCACAACAACTACTGGGTTACGCACCTAGTGAGATTATTGGGCGCCAATTAGTCGAGATCGTTCACCCCGACGAACAGACAAATGCTGAAGAGATGTTGAAAGAGGTGTTGACCAAGGGGTCTGAATACGACAAACAATACCGGTTGGTTCGAAAGGATGGTACCTTTATTGATGTTAGCCTGAATGCCGCTGTGGCTAGAGACGCAACCGGAGAATACATTCGGACCATTTGCATGATTGACAAGATGACTGAATGAGTACGAGAGTAGGGGTCAGGGCTGATTATCTCAACCTTAGCTTTATGTTCGAGAAGCGTCCTTACCTTACGCAAGGCGACTTGTCCCCCACCGACCACCACACATTTCTTGCCAGTGATGTTCAGAAAGACCGGATAGTAGGTAGGCGGTTGAACACGTTTTTTCATACCAAATATTTGACCCTCACCTTTTTAAATTCTTTCGTGCTGAATAGCAATACGTAGTCCATAAGGCCAGTTTCACCAGCCACTTTGCTTGCTATCTCCTGGCAAGCCTCTCTGGTATGACCGTGGATCACGGCGAAGAGGTTATACCGCCACAGGGGGTTAGTCCTCCTCTCGTAGCAATGGCTCACCTCTTTTAATGAGGCCAGCTTTCGACCGACAACATCCACCACAGCTGGTGGAGCTAACCAACAGGCCATAGCGTTTGCTTTGAAACCGGCCCGCTTGTGGTCGATGGCAGCACCAAAGCGCCGCATGACACCACGCCGCTTCAGTGATTGGCACTGAGCTAGGAAGTCTTCCACATCCATACCTAACCGTGCTGACATGACAGTAAATGGCCTGGGAATTAGAGGTAAGTCCTGTTGTAGCTCGTTAATTATTAATCTGTCTATCTGGGAAAGCTCAACCTTTTGCGGAAGAACGCCACCACGCTGTATCACTGTATCTGCCGCTGATTGGCTATCCTCACCCATAGCAAAATAGGCTCCTATCTTGAACAACTTTATCGCTGGGAGGGCAAAGATGGCTTCAACATCAATAGGACTGGTTAGCTGTTGCAACTCAGTCTCTATGTCAGTCGTGGGAGGAATGGCTAGGGTGAACCAGAGATTGAAATGGTGGTCTCGTTCATAGCCATGGCTGATGCTCGTATGTTCGGCAATAAGTCGTTCTGCTTTATCCAACTGGTTCTCAGCTACCCTCATTGCCACCAAAGTGATCTGGTAGCCAAGACTTCTAGCACCTAGTACTGGGCTTATCTGGCGAATAATTCCCTTTGCCTTTAGCTGCTCAATTCGGTGGATTACCTCGTCTCCGTCAATGCCTAGACGCAATCCCAGGTCGGCATATGGTTCCTTGGTTAACGGGAATTCCACCTGCACTAGATTAAGTAGCTTTCGGTCAATACTGTCAAGATTCATGTTAGACATCTACTTTCTTTAGCTGCGCTGCCGGTTCATAGATACAGTAGGGCTCAGCTTCAAGATAATCCCCGGTAGCCTCATAGGCTCGAGCCCGGCAGCCGCCACATATCCTTTTATATTCACAAACACCGCACTTTCCCTTGATATTGGATAGGTCTCTTAGCTTACAAAACAAAGGTGAATTAGCCCAAATTTGGCCGAAGCTTTCCTTTCTGACGTCCCCGGCTTCTACATCAAGATACCCACATCCTTTTACCTTCCCCTGGTGGGAGATAAAGCAGAAGCCAGTACCAGCCAGACAACCGCGGGTGATGGAGTTCGCCAGGTTATGACCAGTGGTAGGTTCTGGTCTCTTTACTCCTTGGTTTTGCTTCTGCCTTTGCTTAACCACTCGCAGGTAGTGTGGAACATCGGTAGGCTTGAAAAACATCCTGTCCCCTAACTCCAGTTGCCTATCATATATCCAGTTAAGAGTTTGCTCGTATTGCTCGGGGGGGAGTTCCACTGATTCCAGCCCCTTGCCACGGCCGGTAGGCACCAGCATAAATGGGTGAAAGGCAACAGCCCCTACCTTGAGTGCCAGAGAGAGAAGAGCATCTAGATAGTTGACATTTAGCTTGGTGATGGTGCTGTTAATCTGGACCTCGATACCAGACCGATGGGCATTAGCTATGCCAGCTATAGCCGCTTCAAAAGCACCTGCCTTACCACGAAAATCATCCTGAAGTTCAGCAACTGGGAAGTCCAAACTTATCCCAATGCGGGATATCGGGACATCCTTCAATTTAGCTGCCATTTCTTCGGTAATAAGCGTGCCATTGCTGCCCATGACTACTCTCAGCCCCTTGGTCACAGCATATTTAGCGATTACTAACACATCCTGGCGAGCCAGTGGCTCGCCACCGGTCAGGATGATAATTGGCTTGCCCACTTCCAGTATCTGGTCAATAAGATGAAAGCACTCTTCGGTTGATAGCTCACCATTATATTGGCCTTGACCGGCTGAGCCTCGACAATGGGCACAGAACAGGTTGCAGTCTCGGGTTAGTTCCCAAGCTACTAGCTGTAACCGGGGCTCGATGGTATTTCCTTCTCTCCTCATGGTACTACCCCAATCTCCTCATCACTGAGGTAGCATGCCGGGTCTTCTGCCCAGACATCGCCAAACACTGCTTCAGCGCGCACCCGCAGGTTGCCATTACACAGGTCGAGATACTGACACCGGGCACAGCGACCCTTAAGCAGCCTTTTTCGATTCCTCAGTCCCTGGAGCAGTGGCTCCGAAGTGTTCGTCCATATATCACCGAATTTTCCCTGGCGAACATTACCTAGCGAGTAGTGCCACCAGAACTGGTCAGGGTGGACATCCCCGAGGTCATCAACGGCGCCTATTCTGATACCTGAGTTATTGCCACCATTCCTTTTGAGTAAGTCCCAGACTTTACTGGCGTGTTGTGGATCTTGCTTCCTCAACTTAAGATAGAGGTAAACACCGTCAGCGTGGTTACCTACGGTGAGGACTTCCTTCCGCAGTCCACGCCGATGAAGGTCCAGAGTATGTTCACAAATCATATCTACCACTGACCTGGTTTCAGAGTGGTTGAGGTCTGCTTCCCTTAGACTATCTGCCCGACCCGAATAGGCAAGATGATAGAAACATACGCGGCCTATGCCTTCCTCCTCTACCAGTCGGAAAATGGGAGGAATTTCCTGATAGTTAAAGCGAGTAATGGTTAACCGTAATGACACCCGTAAACCCAGGGAGACACAGTTTCTGATGCCTTCCAGGGCTGCCTGGTAAGCACCATTTTTGCCGCGAAAGCGATCGTTATTCGCCCCAATACCATCTAGACTTATCCCTACCTCAGCAAAGCCAACCTTGCTAATTTCCTTGGCTACCTCATCAGTAATTAGAGTGCCGTTGCTGGAAAGAACAACCCTTATTCCTTGCTCCCTAGCAAGGCTTGCCAGCTCAAACAGGTCTTCTCTGAGGAGGGGCTCACCTCCCGAGAACAAAATCACAGGTACATTGAAATCGGCCAAGTCACAAATAAACGCTTTACCAGCCGCCATATCCATCTCTCCAGGGGCTCTCCGGCTATCCGCGTTGGCATAACAGTGGATGCAACTTAGATTGCATTGCCTAGTGCAATTCCAGACCACGACCGGTCGAGGAATTCCCTGAGCTGGTTTGTTTATACCTACGGAATATAGTGTTGTCTCTCCATAACGAAGACTGTCACCCGGACTAATAGTGTCGCAGAGCAGGCGAGAGATTGATATCATGAGCCAGCGCCTCCTTTATGCTCGCTTTGACTGTTATACCACGAAGTGGTACTAAGATGTGCCCCGCCAGTCTCCCGGCGCAGCGGCCGCCTACTTCTCCAATAGTGCTTCATGTCCCACATCCAGGACTGTCCTTGCTAGCAAAATTATACTCAAAGTAGGTTAGTGTTACAATGTCCAATCTCGCTTCCCTGCTTATTCAGTTCTGCCGTTACATTGAACGAAACGCTATCTCGTCCTTTGCCACCAACTCCGGGCGGGTTAAAGCCCCTCTTTGAGGACACTTAGTCGTCAGGATTGCCAGATATTAAACATATAACAACAGGGTTGTGCCATCAAATGGCAGATAACGTGCACTTTTTGGCCACGGTCACGGAGAGAGTATAGCATTAAATATTATTCGGAGAACAATAAAACCAACTGAAATATCTGGGAAAATTTTCTTTGGGTACACAAAATACCGGGTAGTTCAAAAAGCAAGGTACTCCATATCTTATCTAAATATTTTTGCATAAAGGAATTGACAAGGGTGATATTTAGTGGTAATGTATCAAAATACTAGGATGCTTGGACGAATGACTTCCTCAGGGAATCAAAACATATTAAAATGAAGCCGAGCATTGTGCGTAAGGCTCACCAAAAAGCTAAAGAGGTGGGGAAGACGCTTGGCAAATAGAGAAGACCCGCGGGGGCAGGTCTTTCTTCAGAGACTCCAGGTGCGGGTGTATCTTGGAGCCTTTCGTTTTTATTGAGTGTAGGCGGGCTCTACCAGGGGAGACCGGGGCGGACGGACTGGAGCCGGTGCCCCTCCCGTTGTAGCCCTGGGCATAATCGGGCAAGTGGTATCCCGCTTACCAATTTAATATGGACAAAATAAATAGTAGCTAAAAGAAAGCTTTTTGACTAATTGAAACTGCCGCAGGAGGTAATGCCTATGGAAGTAAATAGGGTGGTGGCGGAGGAAAAATCTAAATAAAGGAGTTTTAATCGATGAAAAAGAAATTATTGTTAATTCCGCTGGCATTGTTGTTAGCCATCAGCCTGCTTGCTATCGGCTGCCCGGCACCAACACCGGCTCCAGCACCAGCACCGGCTCCGGCACCTGCGCCAGCACCAGCACCAGCGCCAGCGCCGGCACCAGCACCTGCACCCGCGCCGGCACCAGCACCAACACCACCACCGGCAGCAGAGGTCTTCGAGTGGGTATTACAATCAGCCACCCCCGCGGGAGACCCCCATATAATGTTTTTGGAAAAATGGAGCGCTAACCTTGAGACGATGTCAGGAGGGCGGCTGAAGGTAGATGTACTCCCCTCCGGGGCTGTGGTGCCTCCCAAGGAGATAGGGGCTGCCGTTGACAAACGAGTCGTAGACGCCGGACAGCATTGGACTCATTATCAAATTGGTAAACATCCGGCGGCTGGTCTGTTCAGTGGTCCGCCAGGTGCTGTCGGGCTGGGATATGACCAAACGGTCTGGTTGGCATGGTTCTTCGAGGGTGAGGGGCAGGAGCTGTATGAGAGATTTTATCAGGAAATAATCGGTCAGAACATAGTGCCTTTCGTATTTGGACCAGATGGTCCTGAAATGTTGGGATGGTTCAAGGAGCCGATCGAAACCTTAGACGAGTTCAGAGCACAAAGGTGGCGCGTGTCTTCCGGTTTGGCTCAGGACGTCTATAGGGAGATGGGGGCAACCCCGGTGTCCATGGCCGGGGCAGAAATCATACCGGCTATAGAGAAGGGCGTTCTTGACGCCGGAGAGTGGATCAACCCTTCCACTGATATTAAGATGGGCTTTTACGACGTACTCAAGTACTTATGCCTAGGAGGGCTCCACCAGGCGGATGGCTTTTGCTCAATCATCATCAATGGGGATGCGTGGAGTGAGTTGCCCGCGGACATCCAAACGATGATAGAAGTTGCGACCAAGGCAGCATTTTTAGAGCATCAGACATACAATGTAACGAGAAACGCTTGGGCCCTTGAGGAGCTGAAGACGGTGCATGGAGTCACAGTGTTCCCCGCCCCGCCCGGTTACGAAGAAGAATTCACTCGGGCAGTGTCAGTGGTAGTGGCGAAGCTATCGGCAGAACACCCCTTCTTCAAGGAGGTGATGGACTCCCAGAAGGCTTTTGCCGAAAGAGTCGTTCCCTATGAGACGGAGGTTAACCGGCTGTATGCCAATATGGGCGCGGCTACCTACGAGGACTAGTTGACGAAGATAAGCCAGGCTTGCACTCAAAGGGGCTTTAGCCAAGCTCTAAGTGGTTGATTCGGATTGGACTTTGACTGGTCGATATTGGCTGGTTGTCGGTATCGGCCAGTCAAAGGTAATAGGTTGTGTAAATGCCCGGTAGAAAGGATAAACTTAATGGATTCCTGGCTGATAAGGAATATCGAAAAAGTTAGCAAATGGTCAGGGTTAAGTGTATCCTGGCTGGTCGTTCCCTTGGTGGTAGTGGTGGTGTACGAGGTAATTGCCCGCAAGTTTTTCTCCCCTACCATTTGGGCTTTCGAACTCTCTTATATGTTTTATGGCATCCATTTTATGTTGGCAGCAGCCTATTGCTTGTATAAGGGGAAGCATGTCCGGACTGATCTCTGGTATGCGACCTGGTCTCCACGGACGCAGGGACTTGTTGACTCGATTCTGTATTTATTCCTTTTTCTGCCCGGGATGTGTTTTTTCTTATGGTTAAGCTGGGACTACTTTTACGAGTCTTTGCTTTTAGGGGAAACGTCGACATGGTCGCCGTGGAGGCCCATTATATGGCCTTTTAAACTTGCTATCCCTGTGGCTGTCTTGCTGTTAATACTTCAGGGGACAGCCGAGCTTCTGAAAAGCATCCGCCGTGTCCGGGGGATAGAGGTTCCCACTGTTGTGTCCGAGGTAACGTACGATGAGTCTTGAAGTCTGGGGCTTAATTCTCCTCGGGTTCATGTTGACTTTTATTTTCATCGGTTTTCCTGTTTCTTTTAGTCTAATCATTCTCGGTCTGGTTTTCGGTTATATTGCTCTTGGCAACCGGGTGTTCTACCTGATTACTTTTCAAGTCATGACGACTATGACGGAATATGTGTTGGCGGCAGTGACCCTTTTTCTGCTTATGGGTTACCTGCTGGAGCGGAGCGGGCTTATGGTTCGTCTGTTCCATGCTGTCCAATTGCTCGCCGGCGGTATGAAGGGCTCTTTGTATTTAGCCGCCCTTGTATCGGCAACCCTGTTTGCGGCGGCTACCGGAATCGTTACTCCTGGAGTCGTTATTATCGGGTTAATGGCTGGTCCCCGTATGAGGGCGTCTAAATATGATACCCGACTTTCGGCAGGGGCGATTACTGCCGGCGGGACTCTGGGCATCCTCATACCTCCCAGCATAATGCTGGTGGTCATGGGTCCAGTACTTGAGGTTTCGATTGTGCGGTTGTTTGCCGGCGCCTTTCTGCCCGGATTGATGCTCTCTTCCCTTTTTATAGGTTACTGTCTAATACGGAGTGCTTTGAAGCCAAGCCTGGGTCCGGCTTTACCTCTCGAGGAACGTTCGCCCTCACTCGCTTATTCACTTCGTGAGCTTGCTTTGGGGCTCATCCCGATAACTACCGTCATTATGGCTACTTTGGGGAGCATTCTGACCGGATTTGCCACACCAACAGAGGGGGCAGCTCTTGGTGTCGTCGGGGCGCTAATCTTGGTTGCTTCTTACCGGCGACTCAACTGGGGAATGTTCAAGGAGTCTGTCTTTCGTACTGCTGAGACTGCTGCCATGATTCTGGTTCTGATTGCGGCCTCCAACTTTTTGGGGTCTGTTTTCTCCCGCCTTGGCACCCCCGGGTTAATAGCAGACTCGCTACTGGGGCTCAATCTACCGCCTATGGCTTATTTGGGCGTCATATTGGTGATTCTTTTTATCCTGGGGTGGCCTCTGGAATGGGTCCCTATCGTGGTTATCATTTTGCCGATGTTCCTGCCGCTAGTTAACGCATTGGGGTTCAACATGGTGTGGTTTAGCATTACGGTGGCGGTAACTTTGCAGACTTGCTGGCTCTCCCCCCCGGTGGCATTATCTGCTTACTACATTAAATCAGTTGTCCCTGAGTGGAGTCTAAAAGACATCTTTTTGGGGATGGCGCAGTTTATGGTTTTACAGGTAGGGGGCGTAGCCCTTATCGTTTTTTTCCCCCAAATAGTCCTGACGCTTCCCAACCTCTGGTATGGGGGTTAGTGATTTGTGCCTTTATTTGGGCAGCTAGGTAGTTGGAGATGGCAGTGAAAACGGGTAAGGTCATAATGTTTATGGGAGTGGACAAACCATTCCAGGAGTTTGAATATCCACTGCCCACAAAGATAGAGCCCGGAGCAATCTTAATTAAAACAAAATTGGCAACTATCTGTGGCTCAGACATGCATTCGTGGCTGGGCGATAGACCTTTCCCGGTTCCTTCAGTTATGGGTCATGAAATTGTCGGGGAGATAGTTGAGTTGGGAGAAGGGGTAGACAAAGATACTGCCGGAAAGCCATTATCTATAGGTGACCGCATAGTATTCGTTTATATCTGGAGTTGTGGTGCATGTTATTACTGCAAACAAAAACAATTACCCATGAAGTGTCTTAAACTATATAAGTATGGGCATGTTAAAAGCGATGTAGCCCCTTATTTTCATGGTGGCTGTGGCGAGTATGTTTATATTAGACCGGGGACAGCCGCGTTTAAAGTTCCGAAAGATATGGCGAATGAGGAAGCAGCCCCTTTGATGTGTGCTGGAGCAACTATAACAGCTAATTTAGACAAAGTTGGATTAGAATTTCAGGATAAAGTTGTCGTTTTCGGTGCGGGTATGATTGGCCTTAACGCTATAGCAATGAGTAGAGGATGGGGTGCTGGAAAAGTAATTGCAATCGATATTGTTGATGAGAGGTTAGAGGCAGCAAGGAAGTTTGGTGCTGATGTGGTGATTAATTCTAAAGAGTCTGATGACGATGAGCTAATTAAAGAAGTAAAAGAGCACACCGGTGGATTTGGCCCAGACCTTGTCATGGAATGCTCGGGATTCACTGGGGCAATATCACTTGGTGTAAAGATGCTTCGTATAGGTGGACGTTTAGCCAACGTTGGATGCGTCTATCCTGGACAGAAAGTAACCATAGATGCATCCGACCTAGTTCTTAAAGTACTGACAATTACAGGATTGCATAACTATGAAGCAAAGCATCTTGGATGGGCTCTTGACTATGTCCATGCAACCCGCAGTAAGTACCCCTGGAAAGAGATGGTTAGTCCTTTCTTCCCGCTAACTGTAGATGGGGTGACCCAAGCGTTTAAGGCTCTGCAAGAGCGCAGAGCGGTAAGACCCGCTATTGTAGAAGGAAGGTAAAATCAAAACAGCCATTTATGTTAGGGCGTGGTTAACAGCACAGGGAAAATCCAGTAGCTTCTTCTATCAATCAGGGTATATGTGGGATAGGTGACAAAGTTATGGTTACTCTTCCTGAACACGTTCATCTATTAGAGATAACGATTAATTAAGGAGAAGGCCTATGGAAGATAATATTAAGGAAATGTATCGTAGAGCAAGGAAAGCTTTTGAAGAGGTGGAATTCTGGCCTCAGGAGAAGGTCGACGAGATGGTTGCTGCGGTAGGCTGGGAGTGGCAAAAGAATGAGAACGCCAGGGCCTTGGCGAAGCTTGCTGTGGAAGAGGGTAAGATAGGGGTTTATGAGGATAAGGTATCCAAGGTAACAAACAAGGTGCGGGGTACCATGTGGGACCTCCGCGGCGTGAAAACATGCGGACTAGTCAAAGAAGACAAAAAGAAGGGCCTAAAAATATTTGCCAAACCTATAGGAGTCGTCGCCAATGTGGTCCCTTGCACAAATCCCGAGGGGACGGTTTGTACCATTGGTCTTTCTCTTTTGAAGACAAGAAATGCGATGATTTGTTCACCCCATCCGAGGACACAAAGAACCTCATATGTCACTGTTGAATATGGAAGAAAGGCACTCAAGAAAGTCGGGGCGCCTGAGGACTTGTTTCAATGTATTAAAGAAACTAGCAATGAAAAGACATCTGAACTCATGAGCGCTTGCGACTTTGCTATGGCTACCGGTGGAGCCGCACTGGTAAAAGTGGTTTATGCAGCTGGTAAACCCGCTCATACGGTTGGAGCCGGCAATGTTGTATCGATTGTGGATGAAACGACTGATTTAGCTGCCGCAGCCAGTAAGATTGCACGGTCTAAGGTCGCTAATTTTGCTACGTCCTGTTCCTCAGAAAACGCGGTGGCTATTCACGAAAGCATTTACGACGAGATGATAAATGCATTAAAATCGGAAGGCGGCTACATGTGCAACACGGAGGAGCGAGAAAAAATAAGGAAGGCATTGTGGCCGGATGGGGAGACATTGAATAGAGATATAGTGGGCACACCGGCTCAACATATTGCTCAGGTTGCCGGTATAAATATTCCCTCGAATGTAAGGTTCATAATGGTTATAGGGGAAAAGATAGGACCTGAAGACAGGTTCTCAGGTGAGAAATTAAGTGTGGTTTTGACGGTGTGGAAGTGGAGCGATTTCAGCGAAATGCTTGAGCGCCTGAAGAAAATACTCAAATTCTCGGGCGAGGGTCATTCCGCCTCAATTCACACCACCAGAGAAGACCGCATGGAGGAACTTGCCCTAAAGACTAACGTAGGGAGAGTAGAATGCAATATGCCCCACTGTCTGGTCAACACCGGAAGCTGGTATAATGGCCAGCCATGGACTGAAAGCATCGGTTGCGGTACCTGGGCTGGTAACATGACCAGTGACAATATTAATTGGAGACATTTCCTCAATTATACCTGGCTTTCAGTTCCTGTTGAAGAATACGTCCCTGCTGACGAGGAACTGTTTGGAGACTATCTGAAGAAGTGGGGAAGAGATTAAGAACTGACATTGCTGAACTGGCGAAAAGGGGAATTATAATCAAAAGAAGAATTGAGGAGGAGTGGGAGGAGTGACAAGGGAAAAAAGAATGAACAGGGAGGAAAAAGAATGAACAGAGAACCTTTGTTGCGAAGGAAGACTGCTATTTCGTATAAGACGGAAGAAAAGACTGTCTTACGAGGATATGATTTGAGCGAATTGGCAGAGGCGGATTATTCCTTTTGCGATGCACTGTTTATCTTATTTCAGAATAGGCTTCCCACTGAGGCTGAAGAGGAAATGCTTCAATACGAGATGGGCGAGTTTATGGAGCATTCCTTCTCCCCATCGGCAGCGGCAGCAGTCTCGGTTATCAGTGGTAGGCCCTATCTTCCAGCTGCGGTAGCCGCGTCAGTTATGACCTTTGGTGGTGCCCATGGACCAGGGGCAGCCCATGGTTACATGCTGAATAGTTACATTGAACGAGCGCGGGTGGAAGGAATTTCCCTTGATGAGATGGGTAGGATTTTAGTTGATGAACACCTAGACAATAAAATGCCGGTTATGGGTCTGGGACAGCCGCAGCACACTGAAGGTGACCCAAGGGCAGAACCGACTCACATCAAGCAGGAAGAATTAGGGGTAAATGGCGTATACCTTGAACTTCAGAGAGCAATTGAAAAGTACTTTAACAGTCGGCGGGAAAGGGAAGGGAAAGCATATCTGGCCGTTAATATGATTGGTGCCGGAAATACGGCTTTAGCCGAGATAGGTTTTTCTCCTAACGCGGCGTGGTGCATCGGTGTTGTTTGCCGTGCTTTCAGTTGCGCAGCTCATGCACTCTTCACTATGAGGAAGGGACATGCCTGGGCGGCTTCTAAGAGAGAACCCATGATCCAGATGCTTGACCTTTCCATGATCAAGTATGCAGGTCCTGAGGACAGGGAGGTGCCAAGCCAGGAAGAGCGGCAAGAGTATGCCAAGAAACAAAAAGAAGAAGGAGAATACAAGAAATGGGTTCTTTAGACGATAAACGGCTGCGTTATGACTATAAAAATAGAGAGCATGGCACCATACCAGCAGACACTGCGAGGGCTCCCTTTCGCTGGCTTTCTGAAGTTGCCTACAAGAATGTCCACCGCATCATTGCCAGGGGATACGATACAACAGAACTAGTAGAGGCAAAGTATGGCCTTATAGACGTTATTTTCGTAGACTTTCAGGCTAGAATCCCCTCGGTCGAAGAAGCAAAAATGTTGAACTATATCATGATTTTGAGCCTGGAAGACGGGGTGTCGATGCCGGCTGCGATATCAAGAATTATTGCTAAATCCAAGACCTATTTAACTCAATCATGTGGGGCATCCATTTTAGCCTTTGGGCATGCCTACGGAGCATATTCAGCCTTTGGCAACATGCTTGATAAATATTTGGCGAGGGTTGAAAATGAAGGAAAAACCAGTGAAGAGATGGCCGAAATCTTGGTAAAGGAAAACCTGGACAATGAAGCCCTGGGCGTTTCCAACTTAATGCTGAAAGACCCAGCCGCCAAACGTATGTTTGCACGCGCCGAAAAACTCGGCGTGGACGGTAAATACATTGCCTTCATGAAAGAAATTGTGAATGCTGCCCAAAAAATAAGCAAGGAACCTGTAGATCTGGATATGCTCGGTGCTACGGGAGCTACCATGATGGACCTGGGTTTTTCCCCTGAGGCGATTTGGGCTATCTTGGCGGTCACTCGTGCCTTTGGCGCCGGGTCCCATGTTTGCGAAGAAATGGAGAGAGAAGACTACATGAGATTAGGGCAAACCTTAACCCCCAAAGAAGATTACGATGGTCCTGCTGATAGACCTGTCCCCTCGCTAGAGGAACGGGCAAAACACGCTAAACCAGCGCAGACCTATACCCCTGAAGAATGGAAAAAGGCCGTTGTTGAGAGGCAAAAACTTCCTGGCTCAGGATGGGCTGTTGTAGAAGAAATCAAGCTCCCCCCTAAAAAGAAATGAGAAAGCGAGTCACCGCTGTTATAATAAGAGACGGCAAAGTTTTGCTGGTTAGAGATAAATGGCTAGCTTCCTTTTCATTACCTGGGGGAGCAATAAAAAACGGCGAGCCCGTTAAAAGTGCCGCTGTAAGAGAGCTATACGAGGAATTGGGATTACACTCTGTTAAGGTGACACGCTTACCAGGGTGTGACTTTAAGGGTTCGGTTAACGAGCATAAAGTCTGCCGAGTTGAGGCAGAAGGAGAACCTCATGTAAGGCGTGAGCTTGCCGAGTTTATCTGGTGGGACACAAAAAAAACCCTTACAATTGCAGTTTTTTCTCATGTAAACAACATATTAAAAGAGATTGCCAAGACGGAGGATGAAAATCCGTAACCCGAGGGCTTTTGGGCACAAATTTGGAAAAGAGGTGAGGAATGCTTTCAAGAAAAGAGGGAAAGGTTGACATCCTAATCGAAAAACACATAGAGGAAGTAGGACAAGGACTTCAGGCCTTCAAGGAGGCTCTTTTTGCCTATCTTGACGGTGACTGGGAGAAGTTTAAACAAATGGCTAAGCTTACCTATGCCAAGGAAAGTGACGCTGATGCGGTAAGAAGAGAAGTAGAGGATGCACTCTATTCAGGCGGCTATCTTTCAGTTTATCGGGAGGATTTTAGTATTCTCGTCGACCTTATTGACCGTATGGCCGATGATGCTGAAAGAATAGCTGACTTTCTTCTTATAGAGACGCCGAAGGTTCTTCCCCAATGGAAGGGAGAGCTTAAGCAGATTGCAGAAAAGACGCTGGAGGGCTTCTCTGCCTTTCGTAGATGTTTTCTTCTGCTTTACGAAGATATGGAGAAAGCTTACTCTACCACCACAGAGGTACATGATCGGGAGAAGGAGATTGATATACTTCAAGACGACATTCTGCACCGGATCTTTCAGTCAGACTTAAGCCTAGTTAGAAAGATTCACCTCAGGCAACTTGTTTTGAGGTTAGGACAAATATCCAATTCCGCTGAAAATGCCTCAGATAAAGTGAGAGGGCTTACCATTAAGACAGGATTCTAAGTCCAGCCATTTTACAACGAGGCCAGAATGGGAAAGAAGTATAGCCTTCCCATTCACTGTTGTCATACTTACTCAGATAAAAAACCAAAAAGGATTTTAAAGTGCTTTTACCTTTTGTTTATCTTAGCTCTATTTTTATGGGTTGGTCTTTCGGTGCCAATAATACCGCCAATATATTTGGGACAGGAGTAATAACGGGGGCGATAAGGTATCGCACTGCCATTATACTTTGCTCGGTTTTCCTTATTCTGGGCAGTCTCCTGGAGGGACAAAAAGTTATAGATATCGTGGCATTCTCTACCGAGCTTGATGTTAAGCTCGCCTTGTTATGCACTATTACCGCAGCCATGCTGATTGCTGTGATGACTTACTTCGGATTCCCGGTTTCCACCTCTCAGACAATAATGGGCACAGTGTTCGGAGTTTCCCTTTATGTGGACGGTCTATCTAAATTTCCCTGGCATAATTTCATTCTGGTGATGGCTAGCTGGGTTACTGCACCTATCATAGGCATGTTATCCGCTTTCGGACTCTACAAACTTCTGGACATCTGTACCCGGAGAATCAAAACGCTACCCACTTTTATGCTAGCTATGAAAATAGGCATTATGGTAGTGGGCTCCTACGCAGCCTATAGCATGGGAGCCGACAATGTAGCTAATATCACAGGGGTCTTCGTTGGAGCCGGGGTATTTACTCCTTTTCTAGGAACTGTTATCGGAGGACTGGCTATCGCCCTTGGGGTATGCACCTACAGCAAACCGGTGATGGAAACAGTAGGACGTAAGATTGTCCCGCTTGACATTCCCACTGCTTTTGTTTCTGTCCTGGCAACAGCAATTTGCCTTCACTTCTTTGCCCAGGTAGGAGTCCCTGTGTCCGCTTCTAACGGAATAGTAGGAGCAGTAATCGGTGTCGGAATGTGTAAGGGAATGAGGGCAATAGATAAAAAAACAGTCACCAGAATAATTACTATAGGATGGATTTTAAACTTTATTACGGCTATGTTTATCCCCTATATTTTCCTGCTGTTGGTCTCATGGTAGGGCTGATAAACAAGAACTTGCCTTTGCTGAGAAGTAAGGAATGAAATACAATAAAAATCGGTGGGACCAGATTTTTCGGAGAGAGGGAAGGGTATTTGACAATCCTCACGAAGATATGCCCCGGCTTATACCATATTTTAGAGCTCGAGAGGCAAAAAGAATACTGGACTTGGGCTGTGGCTCTGGTCGTCATATTGTGTTCTTGGCCAAGCATGATTTTGAAGCTCACGGAGTCGACGTCTCTCCGGTAGGCATTGAGCTGGCGAAAAGATGGATGGAGGACGAGGGATTAGCCGCCAGCTTGATTATTGGGGATATCTACAATAAATTGCCTTATGCAGATGCTTGTTTTGATGCAGTTATCTCGGTGCAGGTAATCCATCATAACACAGCCGAGAATATAAGGAGATTGATAGCAGAAATATGGAGGTTGCTACAGCCGGCAGGGCTCTTTTTTGCCACTGTCCCCATGTATAGAAATCAAGCCAAACAGTTTCAACAGATTGAAGAAAATACTTTTCTGCCGTTAGACGGCCGAGAGATGGGTATTCCCCATTACTACTTTGATGAAGAACAAATAAGAAAATTCTTTTCAGCGTTCAAGAGCTTAGACATTCATGTTGACTCAAAAAACCATTATTGCTTTCTTGGAGAAAAAGCAGAGAAAATAGTAGTTGATAAAAAGTGATTAGGACTGATTGGTTGACGTAAATCATAGGTATTGAGAAACATCTAAGGGGGCGAGTTATGGCAACAAAAGTTTTCGTTATTTTGAGCAGTGGGGACAGAGAAGTAGCATTAGAGGTTGGACTTATATATCCATTTAACGCTTTGACCAAAAAGTGGATGGATGAGGTTAAAGTAATTATATTTGGGCCATCAGAGAAAATTGCTGCCTACGATTCGGAAGTTCAAGCGAAACTGAAGGAGTTAATGGGGGCTGGTATTGAGGTTATGGCATGCAAGTGGTGCGCCGATAGAATGAATATAACCGATAAATTGGAAGCAGCGGGAATCCCGGTGGTATATGTCGGCTCAATAATATCGGGACTGCTGAAGGATGGCTGGGCTTCATTGACATTCTAAGTGACCGGAGCCTAAGGGTAATCGGGTAAGTGGCATCCCGCCAGCCAATTGATATGAACAAAATAAATAGTAGCTAAAAGGAAGCTTTTGTACTGATTGAAACTGCCGCAGGAGGTGAAAAATGCACAAAAATCAAGCTAAAGAAAAGATCCTTAGCGGCGGCACCGCCTATGGTGCCATGTGCAATTTGTATTCCCCCACGATTGTGGAGTTGATTGGCCACGTGGGATTTGACTTCGCTCTAATCGATGCTGAACACGGCCCAGCGGGGGTTGAAAGTTGCGAGCACATGGTTAGGGCAGCAGAAAGCGTTGGGCTCCCCATCTTAATCAGGGTAGCCATGAATATCCGCCAGAACATCCTTCGCTACCTCGACATTGGTGCCCTGGGGGTGCAGTTACCCATGATCAACACTCGGGCGGAGGCAGAGGCAGTAGTCGAGGCAGTGAAATACCCGCCACAGGGAAGACGAGGGCTGGCTTCGGTACGGGCTGCCAATTACGGGCTTACCATGCCCCTAGAGAAATATGCCCTCAAGGCCAATCAGGAGACCCTGGTAGCAATCCAGGTGGAGACCTTACAAGCAGTGAGTAACTTAGACGAACTCCTCTCCGTAGAGGGCATTGATGTCTTCTTCATTGGGCCCAATGACCTATCTACCTCCATGGGGTATGTAGGGCAGGTAAATCACCCTGAGGTGCAGGCCATGATCGAGAAACTGGTGAGCAGAATTCGTGCCGCCGGCAGGATAGCCGGCACCACCGCCTACACCCATGAGGCATTAGTCAAAGCTAAAAAGCGTGGGTTTCAGTACATAGTTCACGGCGTTGCGCCTATGCTGGCTAAATCCGCCCGGGAGTATTTGGAGCTGGCACAACGGTCTTAATTAAGGGCAGCCAAATATGAAAAACCCGGCTCTTATCGGCACGCAACCTAAAAATCCTTCCTGTTCATTGGTTTTATTTGCAACGAGCCTTAAATTGGCATCCCGCCTTTTTGACTGTACCCTTCAACTGACCATTGCACATTTGTCCAGATTGTTTATTGTATAATCGCTTGAATTGTGTGATACACAACAAAAGGGCTGGATAACCAATCGGCGGAAATATCCAGCCCTTTTGAATTCCTATATTGTAATCAGGGTTACGCCTTCCCAATTCTAAACATCTTTGTGCCACATGTGGGGCATACACCCTGAGTTGCTGGCTTACCATTCTTCATGGTTATGCTTTTGGCATCTCTCATCTCCTTCTTGGCTCGGCACTTAACGCAATATGCTTGCATGAGTTCACCTCCTTTCTTACTAGGGTTTGTATGCAACATAAACAATTTTCCTGATAATGTCAATAGGTACAGAAGCTCAGACTAGAAGTAACGAAAAACTATCTTTTTTCTTCTTCACACATTTTGACGTTTTGTTAGACAACAATCCTTCAATATCCACCCTCACTCTCCAATGTCGTAACTACACTCTGCAGGTCTCCAGAGCATCGAAGAGACGCTCGAGATGTCAGTTACATCCCAATCGGTGATGTTTAGCCTGTCTGACTCTAGATTTAGAGTATTGAGAAATATAAGATCGATTTCATAGGCTGGCAAGTCGCCTATCCACTAACCTTATGATTGGCAAGCGTTTCCAGCGCCAGCACCATGGCGGAATGGTCTAGGTCACTACCACCCTGGGCGGCAACTGCATTAAATAGTTCCTGTGCGGTGGCGGTGTTAGGCAAGCTCAACCCCAGGTTGCGCGCTGCTTGCAAGGCCAAGTTCAGGTCTTTCTGGTGTAATCGGATGCGGAAACCGGGGTCAAAGCTACGCCCAATCATTCGTTCCCCATGTACTTCCAGAATCCGACTTTGAGCAAATCCGCCGAGCAGTGCTTCCCTTACTTTTTTCGGATTAGCCCCCGCCTTGGAGGCAAACAAAAGAGCTTCCCCAATCGCCTCAATTGTCAGGGCAACTACAATCTGGTTAGCTACCTTGCAGGTCTGCCCATCCCCGTTCTCACCAATATGAACTATGTTCTTGCCCATAAGTTCAAAGTAGGGTTTAATTTGCGCAAATACCTCGGGCTCGCCGCCTACCATAATTGAAAGAGTGGCTTTTTCCGCCCCCACTTGACCACCGGAAACAGGGGCATCAAGCATCTTTACCCCCAGAGCCGCCAGCTTTTTGGCAAACTCTTTGGTAGCAATCGGAGATATAGAACTCATATCTACCACAATAGAACCTGACCTGACGCCCTCAGCCACACCATCCTTGCTGAACAGAACGGCTTCCACATCAGGCGTGTCCGGCACCATGATGAAGATTATGTCGGACTTTTGTGCCACTTCCTTGCTATGGCTACAGACCACTGCCTTCTTCGAAGCCAGTTCCTTAACCGGCTCCAGATTTACGTCATAAATATGAACTGCGTGGCCAGCAGCTAGCAGATGGCCAGCCATCGGCTTGCCCATTATCCCCAGCCCGATAAATCCAAGTTTTGCCATTATTTGTTTCCTCCTTCAAGATAAGGTTTGACCCAATCAAGACCGTCTTCGGTCACACCAGCCGGCTTGTACTCACACCCAATCCAGCCATCGTATCCCGCCTCATCAATGAAGCGAAGCAGGTTGGTGAAGTTAATTTCACCCGTTCCTGGCTCATGTCGTCCCGGATTATCCCCGAGCTGAATATGTCTGATACGAGCCAGATTATCTAAAATGGTTCTCGTCAGGTTGCCTTCCATGATTTGCATATGATAGATGTCATATTGAAGCCAGAGGTTGGGGTGATTTACTTCCTCAATCAACCGGAGTACATCCTGTGTATGTGTTAAATAAAATCCAGGAATATCGTGGTTGTTTAGCGCCTCGACCAGAAAGGTAATGCCTTCTTTTTCCAGAGCAGTTGCGGCAAAGCGAAGGTTATCCACCAGTGTCTGGCGGACTTTCTCTGCTGGCACCTCCTTGGGAGTTAATCCGGTAATGCAGTTCAGGCGAGGACATCTCAGAACTTTAGCATACTTGATAGCTAACCCCACGCTCTCTTGAAATTCTCCGACCCGGTCTGGCAGGCAGGCGATGCCACGCTCTCCGCCAGCCCAGTCACCAGCCGGCAGATTGTGCAATACCGTTTCAAGAGCATACTTTTCCAGCTTCTCCGCCAGCTCCTCCTTGTCCCATGCATAAGGAAACAGGAATTCGACTCCCTTGAAACCGGCTCCAGATGCCCGCTCAAAACGGTCTGGAAAATCAACCTCATTGAACATCATTGTTAAATTGGCATTGAATTTGAGCATAACCATTCCTCCTCCAAATTATATTTGCGATTGCTGTGTTCTAAAGCGGACCTACTGTTTAGCCGGCAAGAGTAAATATTATCTAGTTCCTGCATTAGGTTACCAGATAGTAATTCACTATATCATATTATCATCATATGTTTATATGATGTGTAATGTATGTTATCACTGTGGACATATAAAACCGGGAGTAATTTCTCAATTGGCGGGCTCTGCCAGGGGGAGAGTTAAGTAGAGGCTGGAGCCGGTGTCCCTGCCATGTGCAACTTAACGCAAAAGGTGCACTGGGTATCGCCTCTCACTAACCAACAATAGTCCAGAATGTACAACATCCAACAATTGCTTGTATTGTTACCCTATTGAACAAATTGACGAAATGTGCAATTTGATTAACAGGCATCATAATTCAGTCCAATTCGTTGACAAGGTAAGGTTGGAATGTTATCCTTACACAACTTGCCCTTGTTTGCTAATTAAGCTGGACAGGAGGTGGTGCTGTATGAGATAGTTGTGAGTGTTTGGTAATCTCAAGTCTTAAAAGGAGGTAAATTGATGAGAAAAGAAATATTGTTAATTCCGCTGGCATTGTTGTTGGCCGTAAGTTTGCTTGCTATTGGCTGTCCGGCACCAGCGCCAGCTCCGGCTCCAGCGCCAGCTCCGGCGCCAGCCCCGGCACCGGCCCCAGCTCCAGCCCCAACGCCAGCACCCGCGGTCGAGACGATTAAGTGGAAGATGCAGTCATCCTGGGGTGGTGGCCTTTTGCAGGAGCTGGCAGACGGCTTTGCGGCAAGGGTCACTGAGTTGAGTGGCGGACGACTGGAGATTGAAAGTTTCACTGGTGGTTCTATAGTAGGACCCTTTGAGACCTTGGAAGCCACCAGCGCCGGCACCCTTGACTGCTACCATGCCTGGCCCGGTTACTGGCTCGGCGTGATACCTTCCGGACCCTTCTTTGGCGGCGACGCGCCATTTGCTTCCGGACCAGTACCCTGGATAACCTGGATGTATCGGGGAGGCGGCGAAGACCTGATGCTCGAGGCATGGCAGACTGCCGGATACAATATGGGAGCGGTTATGGTCATGGGTCTCCGTGCCCCGGAGGTCTTTGCCTGGTCTAGCAAGCCGCTGCATAAACTGGAGGACTTCGAAGGGTTGACCTTCCGAATTTCAGGCTACTGGGCAGAAGTCTTTAAGGAAATGGGTGCCACGGTGGTTACCCTGCCTGGAGCCGAAGTGCTTCCCGCCCTGGAGAGAGGCGTGATTGATGCCACCGAATGGGGCGTCATGAACGAAGACTGGGATGTAGGTCTCCAGGATGTTGTGGACTATGCTGTGCTGACTGCTTTCCGCCAGGCACATCCCACCTTTGACGTTGGGGTGAACAAGGATTCCTGGGAGGCACTGCCAGCCGACCTCCAGCAACTGATGAAGACGGTAGCTAACGAGTATACCTGGTGGTACCTGCTGGAAGGGACATACCGTGATGTGCTGATACTGGACAAACTGCAGGAGAAGGTCACGGTAACAATTCTCGACAAAGAAGTCCCGGCAGAAATGTTCCGCCTGCTTGGTGAACACTACGATAAATTGGGCGTAGAGGACCCCATGACTGCCAAGGCACTAGCCTCGGCGAGAGCATTCCACGATGCTTATTATATCTACGCGGAGAAAATGTATCCTTACGGCGTTTTGGTTAAGTAATTAAGCAGGCTGGAATAGGTCTTAAGCAACACCACCTCCATCTCCGGGGGTGGTGTTGTCAAGAAAGGGAACCAATTGAAAATTCTCAGGGGCTATCTGAAGTACGTTGACCTTTTTAATGAGTGGGTGGCGAAGGGTTTTGGTTGGCTTATCATCATCCTGGTAGTTGGCATGGTTTACTCGACCATAATGAGGTATGTATTTAACGAGGCCCCTCTGTGGACTTACGATTTCGCCTATAACCTCTATGCTGCTTTCTTTATGATGGGAGCGGCTTATACTCTTCGTCTCAAGGGACATGTAAGAGTAGATATCTTCTATCGGATGTTTTCTCCAAGGTGGCAGGCCATCATTGATATTTTCTTCAGCCTGGTAGTCTTCTTCCCCTTGTTTATTGCTCTCCTTTACTTCTCCATGGTGCATGTCCCCTTCTCCTGGCGGGTGGGGGAAAAGGCGGTGGAGAGTGTCATCAGGGCCCCCCTGTATCCCCTCAAGACGATAATACCGGTGGTTTGCGTGATGTTGCTGTTTCAGGGGTCGGCCGAATTCATTCGTTCCCTGTTTGTTGTTGTCACCAGAAAGGAACTGCAATGGAAATAGAAAACGCTATCCCCGCCATAATGTTTGCTCTTGTCCTGGTCGGTGTTCTCTCCGGGTATCCCCTTGCTTTTGTCCTCGGGGGCTTGGCTTTAACCTTCGGACTCTTGATGTGGGGACCGGAGGTTATACCGGCACTCTTCCTCCGTATCTTTGGGGTGCTGAAAAACTACATCTTTGTTGCCATCCCGCTCTTTGTCTTTATGGGAGTGATGCTGGACCGTGCCGGCTCCTCGGAGAGACTCTTTCACGCTGCGCACCTGTTGATGGGTGGTTTGAGAGGAGGACTGGGTATTGCCACCATTTTTGTCTGTACTATATTTGCCGCGGCTACCGGGATAGTCGGTGCCTCAGTGGTAACCATGGGACTTCTTGCCCTCCCGCCGATGCTCAAGCGAGGCTACAACAAGGAGTTAGCCTCGGGGTGCATCCTCGCCGGTGGTACTCTGGGCATTCTTATTCCCCCCAGTATCATGATTGTTGTCTATGGTCCCATGGCAAACCTTTCAGTGGCCAGATTGTTTTTTGGGGCTTTTACGCCTGGTCTTCTCCTGGCTGGGCTATACATAACCTATGTAGCTATCAGGTGCTTTATCCAGCCTGAGCTGGGACCACCAATGCCAGTTGCGGAAAGGAACGCTGTTCCTCTGCCGAGAAAGCTTTACCTGGCGGCTACCGGACTGGTCCCCCCGGTGTTCCTTATCATGGCTGTTTTGGGGATGATTTTCCTGGGAGTAGCCGCTCCCACCGAGGCGGCTGCCCTGGGCGCCTTTTCCGCCATATTGTTAGCTCTCGCCTACCGCAAGCTTAACTGGGGAAGCCTAAAGGAAACGGTCTACACGACGGTCAGGATCACCAGCATGATTATGTTTGTGGTGGTCGGCGCTAGCATGTTTACCAGTGTGTTTATGGGTCTCGGGGGTGGTCACTTCGTACATAACCTGCTACTAGCGGCACCCTTCGGCAGGTGGGGAGTACTTGTGATGATGATGATTATCATCTTCATTCTGGGTATGTTCATCGACTGGATTGGCATAGTTCTCATCATCGTCCCACTCTTCACCCCAGTAGCCGCCACTCTGGAATTTGACGCTATATGGTTTGCCCTTCTGGTCATGGTTAATTTACAGATGTCCTACCTAACGCCACCTTTTGCCTACGCCATTTTCTATCTGAGAGGAATTGCACCTCCAGAGGTAACCATAGCCCATATCTATCGGGGTGTCATCCCCTTCGTGCTCCTTCAATGGACCGGTCTGATACTGTGCATTCTCTTCCCGCAAATAATTTTGTGGCTGCCCAACTTGATGTTTGGACAATAACCATAAGAATCCCCCTTTATACCACACGAACCTTAGTTTTACCTCCAAACTGATATTGGAAATCCGGGTCTTAAATTTCAATAGGGAGATTCCCGTACTTGTCTATAAGCTCTACTACCCTGCCGACGCGGTTTATATCGCCATCAAAAGGTAAATTGTCACCCATCCCCACGATGAACCTGTAACCAGGAGCCATTTCCTTGAAGAGGTTCTTGACATAGGCGTCAAATTCTTCATCGCTGTACATAGGCTCAAACAATACCGAGGGTATACCTCCCCAAATTGTAACATTGTCGCCCAGTTCCCTTCTGAACTCTGTCATAGGAACAAGGGTCTGCGGGGCAGGAGTAACTGCTTCCGCAATATCAATGCGGGTTTCTGGAAACAACGGAAGAAGCCTTCTCATTTCTCCATCAGTGTGAGCCATAGCCAGCTTTCCATGGGCGTGCAGCAAATCAGATACTTCTTGAAACCAGGGGGTAAAGTATTTCTTAAATACCGGCGTCTGGATATCATCACTCCAGTTGGCACAGATGTTGAAGATTTCCAGGTCACATTTTATGGCTATCTTGAGTTTGCGTCTCTCCAGGTCCTTCATGACTTCTATTAGCTCTTCCACCTCCGCCGGGCGGTCGGCAAGCTCATAAAAGAATAGTTCATAACCCACGATTTCCCGCATGGCACGCTGCACCGGAGACCAAAGCAGTCCGGCTCCCGTCATCACCATGCCATCCTCACCAACCTCATCACGCACCTTATGAAACGCCTCGGAGTTGTCGACCGGGATGGTATGCTCCATTACATACTTAATTACCGGGTAGTCCTTCTCACTCTTAAATAACTTTTCCATCTCGTATTTAATCCAGGGACCCTCGGAAGTATCTAATATCTCTTTTTTAGAAACTGTGCCGACGGGGGTTCTGTACTCCGTGGTTATATTTGGCGGGTCATGTTGTTCAACAACTTCCATATCTTTATATTCTTCCTTGACCACTGCCGGGAAGCGGTACTGAGCGCCAGCACCCTGGTCACGCAGAATATCAGTCTGACTCCAGCCCTTGTACTTTTGCGGAAGCGTATCATGGGCTGAGTGATAGTTGTACCAAACATCTATGCGTGCCCCGAAAGGGAGTTTGTCCAGATGTTCTCCTCTCGCTACTGCCAAAATCCTTTGCTTTTGCGTCATTGCCATTTGTATTACGCCTCCTCCTCTAAACTTATCACCAATGGATATATTATTACTTACCCACCAACTGCTTGCACACTGTGATGGCTTTGCCGCCGTCGTGGGCATAGGCATCAGCCCCAATATAATTAGCATAATCCTGCGTTACTGGTGCCCCACCGACTATCACCTTGACGCTGGAGCGCATGCCAGCCGCGTCCAGCGCTTTTATTATCCTGCTCATAAATGGCATGGTTGTAGTGAGCAGAGCCGAGAGTCCTAGTATATCTGCTTTTTTCTCTCTCACCTCGTCAATGAATTTGTTGTCGGGCACGTTTAGTCCCAGGTCAAAGACCTCAAAGCCGCTGCCCTTTAGAAAAGTAGCTACGACATTCTTGCCGATATCGTGCATGTCTCCTTCTACTGTACCAATAACTACTTTCCCGATTGTTGGTATACCAGTTTTATCAAGTAGAGGCTTAAGCACCTCAAGGCAAGCATTCATTGCTCGTGCTGCCATGAGCATATCTGGCAGAAAATACTCACCACTGGAGAATTTCTCGCCGACCGTACCCATACCTGATTGTAATCCGTGGGCAATGATGTCCTGTGGGTTCGCGCCGGCACTGAGAGCCTCAGTGGTTAACTGGACAGCATTTTCGCGGTTGCCCCCTTCAATTGCCTTAGACAAAAGAGATACATCAAACATCTAAACAACCTCCCTTTCTTTTTAGTAGAGCTGAGGTCAAAATAAAATTAGGTTTTCCGTAACCTTTAGGGCAGTATTATTCTCGTTCGGTGACTATTGATTAGTTTATCGACCGAGTTCCTTATTTCCCAAAAAGTTTGGTCTTTTCCCCACATAAAACCAATTCAGAATAAATTTCCCGCCGATAAAGGATTCTACCACGTTCCACTAGGAGTTTCCATACTTCTAATTGCCTCATAATTATTGTTACCTCGCTGCACAACCCAGCGTAATGTAGACATAAAAAGGTGCGCCAAATTTCACGCCTGATGGCTGAGCGTGGGATACTGGAGTAAAAAAGGAAGCTTTTATTATATTTGAAAATCTAGCTAGATTTTATTTCCCCCCCGGGCGGTATAATTAGATAAGATAACAATCAATACCAAAACGTCAATTTGTGCAATAAGGTAACAAAACAATCTATATGCTTAGTCTACTTACCAGAGTTATTATGGTTTAAGGAGAATTAAGTAAGGATAACCAGCAAGTTCATCGTGCTCCTCTTGCTGAAGCCATTAAACCAGCCCGTTAGAAGAGTGACTACTGACCCGGGCGTCTTAGAGTGACACTTCCCTTGCCTAGAGACTGGCTAACTCGGTCAATAATAATGGCAACGATGACGATGGCGAGGCCGGCAAGGAAGCCTTTTCCTACGTCAAGGCGCTGAATACCCCTTAGCACCTCAAGACCAAGCCCAGAGGCACCAATCATTGAGGCGATAACTACCATTGCCAGTGCCATCATGATAGTCTGGTTGACACCCGCCATGATGCTCGGCCGGGCCAGTGGGAGCTGTATCTTGAACAGAAGCTGTACGCCAGTACAGCCGAAGGTTCTGCCCGCCTCAACCAGTTCTTTGGATACCTGCCGGATACCCAGATTGGTCAGACGTATGCAGGGCGGTACTGCATAGATAAATGTAGCCACAACCGCCGGTACCTTTCCCAGTCCGAAAAAGAACACCGCCGGGATGAGATAGACGAAACTGGGCATGGTCTGCATGCCGTCCAGAACAGGGCGAATCACTGATTCGAAGCGGTCGCTCTTGGCAGCTACAATGCCAAGAGGAATGCCTATCAGCAGGGACACGGCGACAGAGGTAATGATTATGGCTAGGGTGGTCATAGTTTGGTCCCAGAGCCCCATGACGCCGATAAAAAACATCCCCACCAGGGCGATAACAGCAATCCTGCGCCCGGCAAATCTCCAGGCTACCCCGGCAAGGATGACAATCACTGCCCACCAGGGAAGCCACCATAGACCATGTTCAAGCTGTACCAGCGGCTCCCTGATACCTATTGTAATGATATCAAAGAATGGCGCCCAGTTTATGGTCAGCCATTTCACTGCCAGGTTAATCCATTCCGCCAGGAGGGGAAAGGATAATATCTCCGGGAAATCAAACATTATCTTATCACCTCGTCACCTTCAGAGATACCCCCGCTCTACTTAGAACCTGGGCGACTATAGAGCGGGGGTATAAAAGCCTGAGTTATAACCCGTCTCACCGTATCCGGTAAGTCAGCGGGTACTTCTCTCTGGCTACATCTTGGCTACTGCTTCTTTGACCTTCTCTGCTATATCAGATGGTACGAACGTAGTCCATATGTCCTCTTTGTTCTTGAGGAACCAGATGGCAGCATCAACCGGTTCGCCGCCGCTCTCATCCAGATAGGACAGGACCTCGTCAAGGGTCGCCGTACTCAGCTTCCATTTCTTGAACATCTCGGTTACGTCAGGTGCTTTATCCGGGAAGTCCTTGTGCGCCGCTACGAAAAGGTCGACGGCAGGATAAGCGCAGGCGTGGTTATCATCCCACACCACTTGGTCAAAGGCAGGCTCTTCCAGCAGTGTCAGGGCAAGTTTACCGGCAATCCAGGTTGGACCCCACAGATAGCCTATCCAGGGTTCTCCCTTCTCATAAGCACCCACCAGAGAAGCGAAGAGTCCCTCCTGGCTACCGGCGTTTATCACATCGTAGTCGTCAGCAAGCCCGTAGACTTCCACCTGCTCTATGGTGACTATCTCACATTCCCAGCCTGGTGGACCATTCATGAGCATGCCCTTGCTCCGGTTCTCCGGATTTTGGAACAGCTCCTTGTGTTCCGGCTGTTCAAGGTCGAAAACAGTCTTCAAATTTGGCGCCATCGGCTCAATGTCGCGTTCAGGGTCACCCTCGATAACATAGGTCGGTACGACAAACGCGCTCTGCCAGTTATCGTCGTTCATCCAACTCAGCTGGACGATATCCCCGGCTGCCATAGCCTCGTCATAGGCTTCCTGCTGGTTTTGTAGCCAGCCCTCCAGAAACACATCAAGGTCGCCGGTGCGTGTTCCCTGGAACAGCGGTATAGTTGCCCCCGGAATAAGCTCTACCGGGTAGCCGTAACCCTCCTCAATGAGTATCTTGGCTAACTCAGCTCCGAAGTGGGCACTGCCCCAGTTGAGGTCAGAGAGCTTGATAAGGGGTTTGGGTGCCGGTTCCGGAGCCGGGGCTGGTGCCGGAGCGGGAGCCGGGGCTGGTGCCGGAGCCGGGGCTGGTGCTGGAGCGGGTTGAGCACAGCCTACTATAACCATGCTCGCAACCATTAACGTAAGTAGCAAAACAGTCAAAGCTTTTTTCATTCCTTTTCCTCCTTATCTTTATGCTTTCAGTTCCGATGTTGTGGGTGCATGCCAGGTCTCTCCACCGACGCCAACGTTAGACTACACGGCTTTGAGCAATACTGGCCTAGTGATTACCCCGAGCAGACGCCGCTTCTTGTCCATTACCGCCACTGGTGTGTCGCCCTCTGCCACCAGTGGCAGGCACTGTTCAAGTGGAGTGTTCGGTGATGTGGCTGGGAATTCTTGATTGGCTATCTCGCCTACCTTAATTGAGCCGTTATCTTTCTCGGCTACGGCACGCTCCTTGGTTAAAGTCCCCTTGAGTACGCCGGAAGGATTGACAATGAAAGTCAGGTCGGCTCCATTTTTCTCCATTTTCTCTATGGCGGTGGTGACGGACTGGTCACTACCAATCACTGCCGAAGGTTTTTCCATAATAGCCTGAGCTTCTATTACCTTCCCACGGGGCACATCTTTGACAAATTCTCTCACGTAATCATCAGCCGGGCGGGATACGATATCTTCCGGAGTACCTACCTGCACTATTTGCCCATCCTGCATAATGGCAATGCGGTCACCCAGCTTCAGTGCTTCAAGAAGGTCATGAGTAATAAAGACCACCGTCTTCTTTACCTTGGCGCGCAGGCTCAAGAACTCCTCCTGCATCTGTCGACGAATAAGAGGATCCAGAGCGCTGAAAGGTTCGTCCATAAGCAGTATCTCGGAGCCTACCGCTAAGGCGCGAGCCAAGCCGACTCGCTGTTGCATACCACCGCTGAGTTCATGTATCCGGCAACTCTCCCAGCCTTTCAGTCCCACCAGTTCTAAAGTCTCTGAAGCCTTTTTCCACCGTTTCTCTCGACTCTCTCCTCGGACCTCTAAGCCGAAGGCAATATTATCCAGCACCGAACGGTGTGGCAGCAAACCGAAGCTCTGGAATACCATGCTCAGTTTATGGCGGCGCAACTCTCTAAGGTCTCGGCCATTCATCTGGGAAATATCCGTACCGTCGATAAATACGGTGCCCCTGGTTGGTTCTATGAGCCGATTGATACAGCGGACTAGGGTTGATTTCCCACTGCCCGACAGCCCCATAATTACGAATACCTCGTTCTCCATTACTTCAAACGAGGCATCTCTTATGGCAATAACGTGTCCAGTCTCCTCCATGAACTTTTGTTTGGACACACCATTTTTAATAGAATCAAACGCACCTTCAGGGTTAGACCCGAAGATTTTCCACAAATTCTGGCAGCATATTTTTTTATTGCCTTCAATCATAATAATCCCAGGCAGAATAAAAGAAAGGAGAAAAGCGGTAAATACCAAACGGTTAAACTAGGTCAAGTCCAATAAAAACGCGAGAAATAATGAGGATTACTGACGGCGAATATGAATATCATATTCAGTTCCTGATACTGTAGTGGCTCCCTCCCTCCTTTGAAAGTACTTTTAATAAAACCTCCCTAAGCCTTAATACTTCTGGACAGAAGTCTTGTGCAATTTACCAGACAAAAAGCGGTAAGTCAAAGTTGTTAAGTAAAAATTCTATTGGTAATAATTTAATATTGTTAATTAAGCAACACCGTATAGAGCTTCCTTGCCAACATATTCGCCATAATTCTCGCCCATAATCCCAAATACTCGCATATTCTCCCAAATTGAACTTAAGCAGCTTTTTTTAATATTTTTGCCAATTATGCAAGCAAACTTATTCGCTACGATACATCTACAGGGTTTGAGATTAACAACCAGCCATTTTTAATAGTAACTCCCATACCTGTTATAATTGAGGTTAAGGGATACTCAGGGAGGCATTATGTTAGATTATTCAGGGGAATTTTATGCCCATTATGCCGACCGATACGCGGAAGTCTCTCACCAGTTTCTGCAATCCATATATATTGAATCTTCTCACCCTAAACTTGCCGGAGACCTGGATCTAATAGAACATCTCAAGACTCTGGTTCCAGGCAAGCGTGGTCTTGATGCTGGTTGTGGTGCCGGGGCACGTGATGTGTACCATCTCTGGTTGGATGGTTACGACATATTTGGCATAGATGCCGTCAAAGAGAATATTGATGTCGCGATTAGACTCCATCCTGAGATTGCCGATAGACTTTCAATTGCCGATCTGAGAAAAGAACTTCCGTTCCCCGCCTCTTCTTTCGATTTTGTCATCTGTAACGCGGTTATCCAGCACATAAACCCTGCGATTATAGAAAAGGTTACCTTACCCGAGCTGTGCAGGGTGCTGAAACAGGATGGTGTCCTCCAGCTGATGTTCAAAAACGGCCGCGGCGTGCTAAGCATCTTTGACAAAGACTACGGAACCGAACGGTCTTTCCAGCTCTACGATGAGCACAAATTATTGAGAACCTTGGAGGGCCTTGGTATGATCCTAATAGAAAGTGAATCAGAAGACCAATTAGGTGGCCTCATGTTCTTTACTGACCCCAAGCACGCTCATCATTGCGTGTTTTACGTGCGCAAGCTCTGAGATAATCTTGCCTAGCGGTTACCCAAAACGTCAGAATGTTAAAAAACGTTCCTTTTTTACTATTGTACAATCTGACGAAGTGTTCAATAGACTTGTGGGCTCAAATGAGAAGGCACGTCGATTGAAATACTTCACATTGTCGGCATACTTTTATCTTTTTCCCCCAGCTTTCTTGCACCTTGCCCTGACAAAATGTCCCATTGATAAACCAGCAAAAATGCCCGGCTTTAAATTCCCACGCAGTGCAATTTTCTCTCCATTCAACAGGGCAATTTCGTATCTCCCAACAGAGACTGGTGTTCTCATCTAAGGACCTCTTAAGGTATAGGAGAAATAGCAATTGTCGCTCAGCACTTGCTGGAATGTTCCTCCACCCTTGTTCAAAGCTCTGTATGGCTTTAGGTGAAACACTTAATAATCGCGCTAATTGGTTTTGAGTTTTGCCCAAATAGCGCCGAATCTGAGAGAACTCCTTAGTTTTCATTCAAAACCCTCTAGGCGTTGTCCTCAATGATACCACTATGTGGTCTAAAGTTAAAGATATGAGTTGCCGTCATGTCGAAGTTGGCACAGAACATAAGATATCAGCTACGTACATTTACGAAGTGGTACCGCGTTGTCGTGCTGAAGGAGAGCAGGTTGTGAGAAATGATTAAACGATGAAGTGAGCCTAGTTTATCAATTACAAGAATATCTCTTGCAATTACTACCACAATGTAGTACTATACGAAAATAACTCAAAAGGAGGAAAAAATGAATAGCAAGGTTCGGTATTTAGGCATTCTAGTAATGTTGCTCGGAGCGGTATCTCTGACCATGGGCATAGTTTTTGTTCAGCAGGGGTTTGCCAAACAAAATTGGATACAGAATTCAATGAAGCAGGAACAAATAACGCTCGGTATCGCATCAGGCGACGTAGAGAAAGGGGAGGTAATCGATACTGCCATAGAGGCTCAAGTTGCTGGTGATACGGTACGAGAACACCGTCATGGCATTGCGCCAACCTACGGGGATCTGCTGGGTGGTGAAAAATTCAATCCCACAAACTCCAAACAACTCTCCTACGCTCAGGCATTAAATTTGGAGAACTACCTGTACCTAGCGGTAGCCACCTTTGGCCTCATTAACGTGGTCCTGGCAAGCGGCGCCTTTATGATTGTTAATAGTCTTGCCCTCGGAGCCACCGGATTTTCCCTGTACATTATAGCCAAGACCGCATGAAATGCGAACAGCAGATTTTGTTAGTGTAACCCTCCTTAAAATGTTGTGTGGCAGCCCTGACTGCCCTGATGCTGCTGCCTGTGCCACAGGCGGAGATTGTGGATGCTGATGATAATAGAAGTATTGGGACTTTATTTAACACGTTTGTCGAGAAAGTGAAAGAACTTGTACATCAGGGGAATGTATGAAGACAAGTAGATTTAAGTAACTTCATGGAGGATTACCATGCAAATTACACTCAAGACAATTGGCATCGCCAAAAATCGGGAGCATCAACATTTTGGTGGCTGGAGCGAAGTTGTTACCGATTTAGTACTGAATGAAGAATACAAAGAAGCTCTTGAAGGACTCGAGGATTATTCCCATCTTATTGTCATCTACTGGATGCACGAAGTCACAACCTGCGACATTCGTCACGTGCCACAAGGGAGAGTTGATGACGTACCGGAAGTGGGTATCTTTGCTTGCCGCTGTCCTCAACGGCCAAATCCTATTGGTATCACAACGACACAGATTCTTTCTATCAAGGACGATGTCGTAACCGTAAAGGGACTAGATGTGATTAAAAATACTCCGATTTTTGATATAAAGCCGTACACACCACAGTATGATACAGCTCAAGATGCGAAAGTACCTGAGTGGGTCAATCAATTGAATTACTAGATTGTGCCTTTGTTCTTAAATAGATTTTGATATCGAAATTACTTTAAAAGCAAAGGCATTTATCTGAATAGAAGGACTGAATCAACTTTATATTAAAAAGGAACCTTTTTATCCTGAAGGTAACGAAACAAGCTACTGTTACGCCCGCTATTCACTCCTTTAAGGCCTGACTTAGTCGGTAGATGCTACATAAACTGCTGCATACTGTTTATCAAAATCTGCTATTTTGAGTTTAAATTTCTAAATGTTTTTAAGATTAGATTTGTTAATCACAAGGATATATTATTTTCATTTCGTATCAGGGTGTGATTGAGTATCCAAAAAATTTTAAAGTACATGAAATATATGATATACTATGTTTATTATACACTAATCATAGTTTATGAGGAGGTCAACTAATATGCTGGGTCACTTCAGAGGGAAACAACCCAAGTTATACGGGTCGGTGACAGTTGCTGAGCGGGGTCAAGTGGTCATTCCCGCTGAAGCCCGTAGGGATCTTAAGATCGGACCAAGCACCAAGCTACTCGTGTTCAGTGGACCGGACAAAAGAGGGCTAATGTTCGTAAAGGCAGAATCTGTAACAGAGTTTATAGCCCATGCCACGGCGATGCTTTCTCAGTTTGAGCAGATGCTCAGATCCAATCCCATAGAAACCCCGAAGAAAACCCGTTAACCGACCGATTTCTGGTACAACTGCTACACTATTAACCTTTTGACTTTACTAGCGTTATAGAATATAAAAGATATCCTACATTAACTAATAGAAAGGATTGGGTGAGTTTGATGAAAGTTTTAAAGTTAATGCTGATTATCCTTATTCTCGCTGGGCTCATGGTTCCCACTTTCGGCTGTGGTTCTGAATCAAGCGAGGTAGAGGGGATGGAATACCAAGTAGCTGAGGTGCAACGCGGTGACCTGATTATAGATATCACTGCCGCCGGCAATCTAGCGTTATCCCGTACCGAGGACCTAGCTATTGACTTATTCTACGAGGAAGGGACGGTTGAAGAGGTTCTGGTAGAAGAGGGAGATACTGTTAAGGAAGGGCAGGTGCTGGCCAAACTGGACACCGAGGAATGGGAAGACGAACTGAGCACACTGGAGGACCAGGTGACGGCAAAGGAACGTGACCTGCTCCAAGCAAAAATTAATCTACAAACGGCTGAACAAAACCTGAAGAACGCTCAGGATAACAAGGCCGCTAAGCAACTGGCTCTATTTAACGCACAGATAGATCTAGATCAAGCAAAACTCAACCTCGAACAGACTCAAGACTTATATACTTGGTCAGATTTTAAAGCTGCACAGGCTGACGTAGATGAAGCCGAGGAATATCTGGAGTACTGTTTTGAGAAGCTGATAAAATATGTGCCGAAAACTGAAAAAGGCGATTATCCGAAAATCCTAGAATATGTCCTTGATGAAGATTACCCCAAACTACCAGGTTATAAGGTTTGGCAAGAGCGAATAGTCTATGCCCAATCAAGGCTGAACACGGCTGAAGACAGGTTAGATGCAATGCTATCTGGCAGTGATATCAAGGAAGTAGCCATAAAGAAATTGCAGATAGAGGCAGCCGAGATGGCATTGGCTCAAGCCGAGGAAGACCTAGACAAAGTGGCTAAAGACGTGGCCTTAAAAGAACTTCAGCTTACGCTGAGCCAGGGGAGATTAGTGGACGCTCAGAAAGCATTAATAGACGCTCAGGAAGAACTGGACGACGCAAAAAGCAAAAGCCCGCTCATTGTGGCACCCTTTGCCGGTTTCATTACCATGGTAAATGTGGAGGGCGGTGACGAAGTGTTGACCGGCACGGTAGCCGTTCAGCTTGCCGACCCCAACAAGTTTGAAGCGGATATCCTAGTTAGTGAGATGGATATTCTTCAGGTAAATCTTGGGGCAGAAGCATGGGTGGAGGCGGATGCCATGCTAGGTATAAAACTTCCGGCCGAAATCACCGACATATCACCGACGGCCACTATTGAGGCAGGTGTGGTGAATTATCTGGTAAAGGTCGAAATAGAGTCTCCTCAAGCTCTCATGCAGAAACAACAGGAGGAGAGGCAAAAGCTAATGGAGGAGATTTCTTCCGGGAAGCTTCCGGAACATCTGAGGCAAGCCATTGAATCAGGCCAGATTACCCAGGAGCAGGCTGAAGACATGATGAAGCAGATGCAACAAGGGCAGATACCGACGATAATACCTGAGGATTTTCAACTCAAAGAAGGACTAACTGTCACGGTAAACATTCTGATAGATGAGAGGACGAATGTGTTGCTGATACCCAGCAACGCGATTGAGCGGCGAGGAATGGCAACGTATGTTCAGGTCATGAAAGATGGCATCGTTGAAGAGCGTGCGATTAATACCGGCATAAGCAACTGGCAGTACACCGAGGTAACCGATGGGCTAAATGAAGGCGAGCAAGTGGTTTTGCCAAATAAAACTACTACCACAGCACCGGCAACGCCCCAATCAAGAGGACCGCTGCCGTTCATGCGGCATTAAGGCAGGAGGTAACCGAGATGATTCACCTACAGGACATTACCAAAGTCTATCTCATGGGCAAAAGGGAGCTAACAGTGCTCAGTGGAATAAACCTTCGTATTGAAAAGGGTGAACTGGTGGCGATTATGGGTCCTTCCGGCTCGGGCAAATCAACCATGCTTAACCTTATCGGTTGTTTGGATATACCGACCTCTGGTAGTTATTATCTGGAAGGTAGAGAAGTCAGCCACCTTAACCGAGGCGAACTGGCCCAGATCAGAGCTCAAAAGGTCGGCTTTGTCTTCCAGACTTTTAATCTACTACCACGGCTCTCGGCACTGGCTAATGTTGAACTGGGCTTAAGATATGCTGGTGGTAGTGACCGCACGCAAGCTATGGAGGCGCTGACTAAAGTTGGGCTCTCCGACCGGGCCAATCACCGTCCCACCGAGCTTTCTGGTGGTGAGCAGCAGAGGGTGGCCATCGCCCGGGCTCTGGCAAAAAATCCGCCCCTGATTCTGGCAGACGAGCCTACTGGCAACTTGGACAGCCGCTCCGGTGAGGAGGTAATCTCTATCCTTCTTACTTTACATATCGAGCAAGGCATTACCTTAGTCGTAGTCACTCACGACTCTATCATTGCTAACCACTGCCAGCGCATCATACATCTCAAGGACGGACAGGTAGTTTCGGAGGAAACAGTATGAAAAAGTGGTTTGAACCTTTGTCTACCGCCTGGGTCGGAGTAGTCACACACAAGCTTCGCAGCTTCTTGACCATCTTAGGTATCGTTATTGGTGTCGCCGCAGTGATTACTCTCATGTCCATCGGGAGAGGTGTTCAGGAAGATGTCATTTCACGCATTGAAACCCTCGGGTCTGACCTCATTTTTGTCAGCCCTGGAGCAACCTCTGGTTTTGGAGGTATTATGGGCACCGCTGGCAGTGCTACCACTCTTACTTTTGAAGATGCGACGGCAATATCCGAACGGATTCCCTATATATCTTCCGTAGCACCTTCATATTCACAGTCACTACAGCTCATTTTCGGTGCCGAGAATACTCGCAACCAAGTTACCGGGATAACGCCAGAATACAAGGAAGCATACAACTTGGATATTGCCAATGGCACCTTCATATCTGAGTATGACTATCAACGTGGTGCAAAAGTAGCCGTCCTCGGCTCCAATATCGCAGAAACCCTATTTGAGGGTACTGAACCCGTTGGACAGACGCTGAGGATGGAGAAAAACATAGTCCGTGTCATCGGCATTCTCGAGAGTAAAGGAGCCCTGATGGGTTCACCTGATGACACCATTCTCATTCCGTTGACTGCTATGCAGCAGATGGTTGCCCAGCCGCGGACTGTACAGGGAGAGCGTGTTGTATCAGCCATTGCCCTGACAGTAAGCAACCAAGAGCAAGCAAGTTACGTTGTTGATGAGATTAGCGAACTGCTTCGCTCCCGTCACCAGCTCAGCCCAAATGAAGAGAATGACTTCAGGATTAGGTCCATGGAGGAGATAGCCAGCACCATGTCTGAGGTGATAGGCACGCTGACCCTCTTTCTGGGTGCTATCGCCGCCATTTCACTGCTGGTAGGAGGTATCGGTGTAATGAACATCATGCTGGTGTCAGTACTGGAGAGAACCAGGGAGATAGGCATTCGCAAGGCACTGGGAGCCAGAGAGCGAGATATATGGATTCAATTCCTCATGGAGGCAGCCTTCCTGACGTTTGCTGGTGGTATCATTGGCGTTATCTTAGGCTGGGTAGTCTCATACATCATCACTAGCATGGGAGTAATAACAACCGTTGTTAGTGCTGATATAGTCATCCTTGCCGTATCAGTATCGGTTGGCATAGGTCTATTCTTCGGGTTCTATCCCGCGTGGAACGCCTCCCGTCTTAACCCCATTGATGCACTCAGGTTTGAATAAGGAGTTAAGACCCTCAAACTCCTACTCCAGTAAGCAAACGAACCTGTGTAGGTGGATTGCATCTCCAAGTGAAGGTACAACCATGCTTACCGCTTTTACAATTCTGTAATTTTAGCGCTATATCGTCGTTGCTCCAACCGTTGGTCTTTTCCAGAACGGTAGCCCTTAGCTCCTCTTCCAGCTGGCAAGCGAATTTCGGTAGCCTGGTTACACCACCAAGTGAATGTACAACCATGGTTATCTCTTTTAGGAGGAAGTCCTCATAGCGCCAGGTTCTCCTACTCATGTCTTCCATTATTTGTCTCCTTACAAGCAGTTGTTTCTAGGCTACACATTATCGGCAATTGTTACCTCTTTCCTTCTTTGAGTGCTGATATCTGTCTACCCCTCTTGCTCCTGAAGCAACATCGGTTACCTTTACGGAAGAAGCAAGATGGATAGCAATACTCCTGCCCAATCGGGCACTTGGCTACTCTCATGCCCTTGTTTTTAGCCATATATCACCTCCTATTCTTTTAATACTTGAGACTCTTGTAGTTTCCTCCCCAGTCCTTCAATTATTTGTCTTCTTCTTGTCTCGCTTATGAAGAACAGTTATCGTCACTTCAACTGTGGTCTCGTTCCCAGCTGCATCACAGGCGCTGAGCCCGATGATATAGGTGCGCCCATCCTTGTCATTACCATTGCACCACGCCTCGACGGCGACTGCTCCCGAACGGCGGGTACCTAAATCCTGGTCCAGCTCCCCGTACTCATCAACCAGCACAGTGTGGGGTGTGGCACCTAAGCGTGAACCCGACTCCTCAACTGTGCTACTGTACTTAACCCATACCATATGGTTTGGTTTCACTCCCTCAATCTCAGTAGGGGCGACAGTCAAGGTTACGATAGGCGGGGTCTTGTCAATTCTAAATTTCACAAACACTGGTGGCCCCTCATCATTGCCGGCATTGTCCCACGACCTGGCTAATACGGTATGTCTGGTAAGTTCGGTGGTTATGGTGAAGGGTGAGGTATAGGTATGCCAGGTCTTGCCATCGTCCAGGCTATACTCTGTCTTGGCGACTCCAGAACCGCCGGGATTATCTTCAGCGGTGAATCCCACCGTCACATCCGAGCGATACCAGTCCCCATTGCCCTTTAAGCCGCTGAGTTCGATTGTGGTGATTGGCGGTATCGTATCACCGGACTCATTGTTGCTGCTTATACCGGTTGCCCTGGCGGCATTGACCAGCCCACATCCGTAATAACTATCAAACCCTGATGGTCCCAAATCTTCGGCTGTGCCTCGAAGGAGTTGCCTGACCTTAACGTTGCTTGTGACACCGGAATCGATCAACAATGCTGCCACGCCTGTAACATGTGGCGTAGAAAAAGACGTGCCACTTCCACTGCTGTGCCCACCACCACGACTGGTGGACAGAATAGCGATGCCAGGTGCCATTAATTCCAGAGTAGAACCGGTACAAGAAAAGCTGGCTCTGGCATCCTGCTGATCCGTCGCTCCCACAGCGATGACAGGCTCGTACCTTGCCGGAGAGAATATGGTGCCTTGGTCACCGCTGTTTCCAACTCCAGCTACGAGCACGATTCCTTCCTGATACGCCTTGTCCAGCGCTGCTTGTATTGCCTGAGGAAGGCTCAGAAAGCTGCCAAAACTCATATTTATTACCTGCATATTGTTGTCTACCGCCCACTCAATGCCGCTGAGTACAGAACCGCTCACACTATTGCCGTTCTGATC
This sequence comes from Dehalococcoidia bacterium, assembly GCA_030615035.1. The sequence continues at coordinate 91,317 of JAUXAC010000003.1, forward strand.
TAAGACCTTGACCGCATAGAGAGATGCTTCCGGGGCAACACCAACCATCCCGATGTCGTTGTCCAACGCAGCGATGATGCCAGCGACCATAGTCCCATGGCCATGGTCGTCATCTCCGTTAGTTGTCCCTGGAACGAAGGTGACATCGCCAGCTATCCGGAGGTCGGGGTGGTCAAGGTCAATGCCTGAGTCAAGTACAGCGATCTTAATGCCTTGTCCCTTGTATTGGCTGTGCACCATTCCGGCCTCTATCCGCTCAACTCCCCAAGGCAGTGGATCCGCAATAACTTGCACAATGACGTCTTCCTCGACATATGCCACCTTGGGTTTACGGCGCAGTGAGTCAAGCTTACCTTTTGGAATAGAAGCGGCAATAGTTGGCACGATGTGGTAGGTATGCTTTACCTTGCCGCCTTCATTTTGTATCAGTGCCTGCTCAGCGGGGCCCGGTTTTTCAGTGAAGGAGACTAATACCTCCACCTTCTCTGCTTGGGCCGGTGGTTGTGCAAATGCATGGCTTGCTGTTCCGAAAATAAAGGTCAACGCTAAAATAACACTGATGGGGGACATCCACTTAATCGATTTGTTTCTCATCCTAGTCTACCTCCTGCATGTTTTGGCCTCAGTGTATAGTTAGGATGAGAAACAAGGCATAAAAATCTATGGCGGATTTATAAACATTTCATAAACATTTTTCAGGCAACAAAAAAGGGTACCCATAAAAGGCACCCTTACTGTCAACTCTACTTGCTATTAGCTCTTTGCGCTATCCTGTAGCTTTAAACTGATAGCCCACACCGGGAATCGTAACGATATACCTAGGACTTTCTGGGTCGGGTTCCAGCTCCTTCCGCAAACGACCTATGAAGACACGAAGATATTCCTTTTCCTCTCCATACTCCGGTCCCCAGACCTTACCCAGCAGCATTCCATGGGTAAGAACCTTATTCGCGTTAAGTACCAGCTCCTGGAGGAGCTTATATTCGGTAGGTGTCAATTTAACTTCTTTGCCAGCAACAGTTACCCGCCTTTCAACAAAGTTAATCTTGAGGTCACCGCTGGCAAACGAAGGCTGGGTAGGTATACTGCCAGCCGTCTCGGTGCGGCGCATTACTGCCCTGACGCGAGCCAGTAGCTCATCCACGCCAAATGGTTTGGTGATATAGTCATCGGCACCAAGCTCAAGGCACTTCACCTTGTCCCCTTCATCGCCCCGGGCACTGAGCATGATAATCGGGATTTGTGACCACTCACGAAGCCGACGGCAAACCTCAAAACCGTCTATCTTGGGCATCATTATATCCAGAATCACAAGGTCAGGTAGCTCCATTTCAATGTTCTGGAGAGCTTCAGCCCCGTCCATTGCCGTAAGCACTTCGTAACTCTCAGCTTTCAGGGTGGCACGAAGGAATTTTATTATGCTGAGTTCGTCATCAACTACAAGGATACGTGTTTTCCTCATAGGATTACCTCTAGAACAAGGGCTATCTATCGTTTTAAACCCTTACCACCATCTGCAGAAGCCCTGGTACGTCTACTATTTTCCCCCTCTCAGGATTCTAAGCAGGGCCTCCCTAAATTCATCAAAAGAGGACATCTGTTCTCGTAATTCCGACGGAAGTTTCGCGAGCAACGACTTGCCGCCTCCGGGTTGCTTCACAGCTAATTCGTACAGCAGCTTGTGCTCCCGGGCTAGGCTATGAACCAGATCATTAAACTGTGAATGCATTCGTTCCGCCTGTTCTTTAACACTTTGCTGAAGTTCCTGCATCAGGAGCTTGTCTCTCAACTGGAAGTCCCTTTTCTCAATGGCTCTTCGCATCTTCAGCAACATGTCATCCAGGTTAAAGGGCTTGGTGATGTAGTCATAAGCCCCCAATTGCATAGCCTTAACGGCAGTCTGCGCGTTGTCAACAGCGGTAACCATTATCACACAAATTTCTGGCCAGTCAGCGGTTAGCTTGCCCAGCACCTCCATCCCGGTCATCCCCGACATTTTTATATCCAGAAGCACTACCCCAACCTCCTGTTCGCAGACCCGTTCCAGGGCCTCCAGTCCGCTACCTGCCGTGACCACCTCATAGCCTGCCTCTTCTAGGGTACGCTTGAGGAGTTTCCGTACAGTCTGCTCGTCATCAACAACCAGTACCTTCCCTCGTTGTTCAGCCATTTTCCACCTCCTTCAAGGTTTCTCTCAGTATAGCTTTTATCTCATCAGGAGTAAATGGTTTGGGTAAGAACGGTCTGCCAGTTTGCTCCATAAAAGCCTCGGTATCTTTTCCAAGTACGCTTCCTGTGGTGAAGATTACTCTGCTTGCTAGTTGTGTATGTCTCTCTTGCAACCATCGGTAAAGCTCTTTACCATCCATCTCTGGCATCCTGATATCAATCAGGAAGATGTCATATCGCTTCTCCCTTATCATATCCTGAGCTACCTTCCCGTTGACAGCAATATCCACCTCAAAGCCTTCACCGCTGAGGACTCTCCGGCATACATCGCCGATTGCTGGTTCGTCTTCGACCACAAGGATTCTCTTTAGACCGGCACTAGAGTTTTTCATCCTATTGCTCCTTCCCTCCCACTACTTGCTGATAGGCAGTTCAACGACAAAGGTGGCACCTTTGCCTAATTTGCTTTCAGCGTATATCCTGCCGCTGTGTTCAGCTATTATCCCGTGACAGATGCTAAGACCGAGCCCGGTCCCCTCGCCTACTTCCTTGGTGGTAAAGAACGGGTCGAACAGGTGCCTCAGGTTTTCTTTAGCAATCCCCGGACCATCATCGGCAAAGGAAGCCCGGATAATGTTCCCCACCCGTTCAGTGGTGATAGTAAGTATGCCTCTTCCATGCGCCTCAATCATAAAATGCTCGGCATTGATAATGATGTTCAGGAATACCTGCTGCAGCTGAAAACCATCTGCCACTACTTCCGGTAAGTCAGGTGCAAACGGAGTGTTGACCTGGATGTTGTTTACCCTCTGCTCGTAGGCACGTAGTTCCAATACTGTTTTCACAATATTGTTTATATCCACCGGCTGCTTTTCTGGCTCACGCTTTCGGGCGAAGATGAGGAGATTTTTTACCACTTCAGCAGTTCGTTTGGCCTCCCTATTTATTACTTCCAGGTCTTCTTTGATATCATCGGGGATGTCTTTGCTTAACAGCAGGTCGGAGAAACCGATAACACCGGTTAACGGATTGTTTAGCTCGTGGGCAATGCCTGATGACAGCTCACCAATGGAAGCCAGCCGGTCGGTAACGATGAGTTGCTCTCGCATTTTTATGCGCTCGCTGATGTCTTTTGCAATGTGGACAGTACCGACAATCTCACCTTTCTCATTAAATATAGGCGATGTAGACATCTCAAGATGAATCCCCAGGTGAGGTTCAAAAAATTCCGCTGTATGTGGCTTTCCGTCCTCCAGTGTTTGTTTATGAGGGCAAAGCGGCACGGGTTCATTTGTTCCATGAATCACTTGGTAGCATGTTTTGCCGACAACTTCTTTTGGTTTCATCTTGAGGGCATCAGCAAAAGCCTTGTTCACTCTAACAAGTCTGAAATCTTTATCATGGATGGAAACCAAGTCAGCAATGGAGTCAAAGGTTGTTCTCCACTCTTCAGCTGCCTGCTTTATCGCGTCCTCTGCTTTCTTGCGCTCGGTGATATCCTGATGTATTACCTGATATTGTGCTTCACCATTCCACACCACCTCCTTACGGGACAACACCAGATATCGGATTTCCCCGTCCTTACGTACGATACTTACTTCGTAACTAGGCGGGCCAGGCTTCCCCAGTTTTCTCTTTTCTTTCCTTTCCTGGTGCTCAGCATAGCTTTCCGGCGTATAACGCTTTTTCGCAGGTGTGGCTTTCAGTTCTTCCACGCTGCTGTATCCGTAAATATCCAGAATAGCCTGATTGGCATAAATAGTTTCTCCTTCCGCGGTAATAATGCGAATCCCCAAAGGAGAATTATCTATAGAGTTGCGGAAATTTTGTTCTGCTACCCGGAGCTCCTCCTGCATTAGCTTGCTCTCTTTTCTGACCTCGGCCTCGTGCAACTCACGTTCAATGGCAGGCACAAGCCGTGTCAGATTATCTTTCATCAGGTAGTCATGGGCACCAGCTTTCATGGTTGCCACCGCAGTCTCCTCACCGACAGTGCCTGATACGACGATAGAAGGCAGGTCGAGCCCTGTTTTCTTTAACAGCTCCAGTGCTGCTGGGCCACTGAAGTGCGGCATCTTGTAATCCGCAATGATGACATCCCATGCCTGCTTCTTGAGAGCGGCGGTCATGGCTTCAGCTGTTTCCACCCGCTCGAACGTGGCGTCATAACCACCACGCTCCAGCTCGCGTATCACCAGGAGGGCGTCGTCTTCTGAATCCTCGACTACAAGTACACGGAGGGGTTTGCCCATCTACTTTCTCCTTGTTTGAGGTGGCGGCTCGTTTACGACCAGCCAGTACAGACCCAGTTGCCGCGCCGCTTCAACGAACTCGGTAAAGTCCACCGGCTTCCGAACGTAGCTGTTGGCACCAAATTTGTAGCCGTTGACCATATCTCGCTCTTCCTTGGACGAGGTGAGAATCACTACCGGAACGAGCTTTGTCCGCTCATCAGCACGCATACGCTGCAATACCTCAAACCCGTCCACTTTGGGTAGCTTCAGGTCCAGGATAACTACCGCAGGCATAGGGCACACACTGCGCTCGGTATAGGCACCGCTGGCAAAGAGAAAGTCCAGTGCCTCCGCCCCGTCACGCACCACCGCAATCTGATTCCTAACGTTATATTGCTTTAAAGCACGTAGGGTCAGCTCTACATCATCGGGATTGTCTTCCACCAGCAGGATAGTCTTCCTCCCCATTTTCTCCTCCTTTTTTAGTAATGTTATTCCAGCTTGAAATAGAATGTTGCGCCTTCTTCCACCTTCCCTTCGGCCCACACCTGACCACCGT
>JAUXAC010000051.1 GCA_030615035.1 Dehalococcoidia bacterium
GACGGGCTTTGCGACCGCTACCGTTTATATGGTCTATGCACAAAGCTCTAATATCAGTGAACCCACACTGGACACATTTGCCGCCGAGCAAAAGGATTGCCTCTTCTCTGAACTTTACTGATCGTCTTCTTTTACGTACAGCATCTATTCGTCTATGCCCTTCCCGATTAGCCTTCGCAAAGCAGTCATTACAAATATACTTCCGATTTGCTTGATGGGAAGGATACCAATTAATACCTTTCACTAAGTCGACACCACAATCTTTACAATTCATTTACTCTACCCCGCGCTGCCAATTGCATACCCTATCCAATAGCCCAAGCCAACCAGCCCTACTGCCCATAGCAACCACAGGGCGACCACTCTTTTGTATTCATACCACCTCTTTGGCTTCAAGGCTCCATCTCCCTTTAATCAGTATTTCACTACTGTTCATTTTTCCCTATAAACATAGGTCCGGCGGTTGCCTTCGATTATCATCTTTAGTCCGCCAATTTTGTCGACGAAGGAAGAAATGATAAAAGAAAAGCTCATCTCTGCAAAGGTTCCCATCCCCTCCTTTGCCTCATAAAGGAAGCACTCACCAGGCTTTATTCCTTTTAGTTCATCCTCTACCCGTTTTCTAAATTCTTGACTCCTTTCCTCCCTGTTTAATACCTCTTGAAATTCTTCACTCGTTACTGGTTTGCCTATCATCTCTCTCCTTTCCTCTCAATTCCCTTAAACCACCATCGCTTCATCAGGTAAGATACGACTCCTCCAATAGCTATACCTCCGCCTAGTGAGAGGGCTGAACCTATCCAGAAATTATCGGTCAGGACAAGCCCGACCAGTGCCACCCAGCCACAAACAGAAATGATTATGGCCACCATTACTATTGCTACCTTCACAGTCTCACCTCTCTGCCTCAGTAGGAAACCAATGTTCATACTCATCACGCCCCATGCAGGGTCCAGGGTACTGATTAAACATCCGCAAGACTGGCACGAAAAATGCTCCTAACTCAGTCCATACTAGCGTTGATGTTCTATAAACCCACCGGTCTTTGCCATCGATAACTATGTGGTGATACCTGAGCCTAGTCCAAAAGTCTCTCCAATAATATCGGAGCTTTAGGTATTTCCACCAATGGCGGGTGCCTTTTTTAGAGCAGTTACACATTTTAGTGCCATGCACCGATAAAAAAGTGTTCTTCGTAGCGATTGGTTCCCCGCATACGGCCACCTTGTAATATCCCTACCAACATGGGATCTCGCTGATTGGGTCTAGAATATTTGTCCTGGACAACGCCAAACTGGTCGAAAAGCCCCTTGTCTTTTGCCTCCTTGAGACGCTTGAGAGTGTTGTAGTTCATCAGCTCCCCACTCCATTCAATTGAGGCATAGTCAAAGCGTGGAAATGGTAGAAACCCTTCCTCCAATGCGTTTAACCGGCGTTGGAGAAAATCCTGCTCTTTCTTAATCCTCGTGATGGTCCTCTTGTGTCGGTCTAGCAATTCGGGTATGTCCAGTTCCTCCGCAGCGGAGCGGCACTTTTCAGTAGTTTCGAGATCTTGGGCTACCTGTTGTAGTTCCGTCCTGGTTTGGTCTATCAAGCCGGTGTGGTATTCCACCAGTCCCACGATGGATTTAAGGATAGCTGGCGGAAAGTCTTGAACAAGCCTGATGATAGCCGCATCTTCCAGCTTCACAACCTCACTTTTGGTTTCGTTCTTTGTTACCATTTTTATCTCCTTTCTTATTCTCTGCCTGGGGAGCCGTCAACATTGTTTACGCCGACTCCCCAGGCTCGCTCGTTTCTACTGGGCTTCTCCCTGTGGGTGGCTCGCTCTAAATCCATGGGTTTCTCTCCTGCATTGGCTCGCTCTTATACTATGGGTTCCTCCTTTTCCCTGGCTCGCTCTTAGCAAATGGGTTTCTCCTCATCCATGGCTCGCTCCTGTCTCTTGGTTTTCTCAAATCCTTTGGCTCGCTCTACTACCCTGGGTTACTCTCTATTACTGGCTCGCTCGCCATCGGTGGGTTTCTCTCATCCATTGGCTCGCTATTGCATTAGAACTTGATTTGATGTTGCTCAAGAACTTTGTCTCCCTCGGCTTTCATTCTGGCATCAAATTCTTTACTGAGTTTGTTAAATATTGTCCGGTCTTCTCGGCTCCTTATTCTTTTGTTAACCTCACTCCACCCCAGCAGTGCAATAGCCTTCCGAATTTCCTTGACTCTCTCTAATTGCTTATCTGACATTGGCTATCTCCAAAGGCAGCCGGTACTGGATAGCTTGTTGCTGCTGCTTCTTAGACTTATTTGGTTTTGGCAGCTCCCCCAGGATCCGCTGCCGGTTCTTGGTCCACCTCTCCGTTTCCAGCTCTAGCCCTTCTTTGGCTTTCTTCTCTGTCTCGTTCAAGACATCGTCCCAGTAGTGCCTAACTGCCTGCTCGACACCGCCGGGCTGATTCGCAGAGCCATGGAAGCGACCACCGCAACAGCAGACGCATTTGGGATGCTTGGCTGAGTGACAGCGATTATCACACCTACCCCGCCTGCCGTCACTGGATTGCCAGCTCATTATGGTTGCCATTGTCGGCCTCCTTTCATTCCCTCCCATCTAAAGCCGAGTGTTCAGCTCCACACGGGAAGGAACGAGTCTTCCGAACAAGTTCCTTCCTGTAGTCTTACTGAGAATACACTCCTACCTCAGATGGTGTCATATCAGAGGTAACCCGGATGGCAACATCCATCCAGCTCCCAGAACCACCGACAACGAGTCTGATTAGGCTTACTTTGACAGATGTGTTTGGAACATTTGTATCACAGGTTTCGCTGTCTATTCTCGTTAGTAAGTCTGAGAATGTGCAGTAAAGGTCAGTGGAAAGTCCATCCCCTGTAATATTCGGTGTCCACCATTGAGAAACACTGAAAGCATCTACCTTCCTAGGACTAAAGCGAAGGTCAGCTCCGTCCATCGCTATGAAGGTATCACCTCCTAGAATAGTAGAATCGTGCCCAAAGTGCCAGGCAAGGTCATTAGCCTCATAGCCATCACTATCTATATCAATGCCGAGGACAACATTAGCTCCGTAAGTGTAACCGAGACCGTAGACTGTCTCCTGAAAGAAAATCAGTTCTGGCAGATCCTTCAGCATAATAGGTTCATCCAGAACATAGGTGACATAGGCAATTTCCTGTCCACCATCTTCAACATACAGTAAGATGCCAAGATTGGGGAAAGCAGGACCGGTATCACCCTTCTGCCCCTCGGCACCGGTTGCACCTGTATCACCTTTGGGTCCTGTCGCACCAGTGGCACCTTTGGCTCCAGTTGCTCCCGTTGACCCTCGTGCTCCACCTGGCCCTCGTGGTCCTTCTGGCCCTGCAGGTCCGATTTCACCTTGAGGACCTAGTTCGCCCTGAGATCCCTTTGCCCCTGATGCTCCTCCAGTGCCAACTTCACCCTGTGGGCCCTGCTCACCCGCGGGGCCTTGCGCACCTTGAATGCCCTGAGTTCCCTGTGGGCCTCGTGGCCCGGTCTCGCCTGGTTTACACGCAGCGAGAGTGCTCACTAAGATTAGCATCAATAGTATTGTAAAAACCTTTTTCATTAAAATAAACCTCCTATATTTTTCTCGTATTCAGTTGTGTTGTTGTCAGCTTGCCACCTCCTTTTCTGTTGACTGGGGGCCTCGAGGTGTGGTAATATAACAAAGTTAAGGTTGTGAGAATTGCACACCTCATCGACCTACATAGTTAAGCCACTTGAGCCCGTTGCTCAGTGGCTTTTCTATTTCTCTCTTTTTTGATCCTTTCAACCTCGCTCTTTGGTATAAACAAAATACCGCCGAAGTTAATGTTAAGAATCGTCTTAGCATCAATCCAGCGGTAGACGGTAGTAAAGTGTACGCCAATTTGCTTGGCAGCATGGCGCACTGTCATGAAGTCCCTGGTTTGCTCTTGTATAGCCACGCAACCATAGTAGCACGCTCTGAAGCCTTTGTCAAGCCCCTGGGCAACTTTTTTTTCGAGCTAACTTTAGGCAAAAAAGAGCTCCCACTCTCAAACTGGGCTGGGAGCTCTCAAAATCCGTATCTAGGACGCTCTGTAGGCGAAATCTGGCGTTTTATTTGGGTAGTTGATAGTAATCTACCTTGGCTATCGCTCTCCCTTAGAGTGCTGTTTTTTCACTTGCTTTGGCGGCTCGGTGAATAACTTGAACTTGGGGGATTAACTCTCTCACCCAGGGGCCAAATATAGATGTGGCTATGCGGCCTGACTCTTGAGCAAACCCTTCAACCATTTTCGCCCGGTAGTATCTTTGTGCATAGCCAGCATAGCTATCAAGTATTTCCAATTTCTCTAGCTCATTATCTGTGCTCGCTAAATCCTCCAGCACTTGTTCCTCAATAGACTTACGTCCTGGCAATGGCAAAGCAGCTCTTGCAGCTCTTTCATAAGGTATCGCCCAATTTCGATATCTGTCGTGCATTCTAAACCTCCTTTCTGTGTATTACGCGCTCAAAGTAATTTACCTTGGTTATTGCCCTCCCTTAGAATGCTGGCTCACGTCTTTTCTTTTTTCTCTGCTTGCTTCTTAGCTTCCACTGCTTCTTTTACTTCCTTCTTGAAGTGGAATTTACAGAGCGACTTGCCCAAATAGATATACTCAGCATCTTCATCACAGGGGTCATATACACACTTAAACATACTCTCCCTCCTTTCTACCGTTCCCCCTCAGAACGCT
>JAUXAC010000106.1 GCA_030615035.1 Dehalococcoidia bacterium
CAACCAGATTCCCGAGCCCAAGGTGGTCCTGGGCATAGGCGCCTGCGCCATATCCTGCGGCCCCTTCAGGGACTGCTACAATGTATGCGGCCCCCTGGACAAGGTGATTCCAGTGGACGTATATGTCCCGGGGTGCCCCCCGAAGCCCGAGGCAGTGATACAGGGTTTAATCCAGGTCCTGGAAAAGCTGGAGGAAAAGGGTTAGAATGGAAATCTCAAAGCACCTGAAATCCAAAAAAGAAGTCTGGGTCAGGATTGACACCAAAAACCTGGAAAAGACCCTTTACAGGCTGAAGGAATCAGGGGTTGAAAGAATTACCAGCATAACAGGAACCGATACCGGAAAATCCATTGATATTACCTACCATCTCTTCCATAAGGGGAATAGCATAAACCTCAGGGTCTCCCTGCCCAGACAGAAGCCCCGAATAAACACCATCACCCCCATCTACCCTGGCGCGGAATTGTTCGAGAGGGAGCTCTCCGAGATGCTTGGGATAAAAATCCTGCACCACCCGGATCCCAGGAAGCTCTTCCTGCCCGAGAACTGGAAGGGCAGGCCCCCCTACAGGAAATGAATGCTTCATAAAGTATTTATATTTAACAGCTATTTTTACTACCATGGCTGTGAATATCTGGAAATTTCATGTAAGGGAAGGTCATGCTGGTGATTTTGTCAGGATGAACCAGGAGGACTGGCCCAAATTATTTGGACTTAGCCCTGGTTATTTAGGGGGCGGGATAGGCAGAAACACGGATGACCCTAATGTTTATGTAACCATGGACAGGTGGACTTCCAAAAAAGCCTTTGACGATTTCCTGGGAACATACGGAAATGACTTTGAAACCCTTGATGCTCTTCACAAAGAACATTACGAATCCTCTGAACATATAGGATTTTTTGAAGACCCTTTATAAACCATAACCCAATATTATCCTCATGAAAGTCCTAGGCATCAACGGCTCGCACAGGAAGGAAAGCACCACACTGTTTTTCCTGAAGCAGGCCTTAGAGGTTTGCGAAAAGGAGGGCCATGAGACAGAGACAATAGAATTATGGGACAAGAGACTGGAATACTGCAAACACTGCAACCATTGCAGGGACCATCCTGGCGAGTGCTCAATAGAGGATGATGTCCCGGGAATATTCCGGAAGATGAGGGAATCGGATGCAATAATCCTGGCCTCCCCAACCTATTTCGCCTGCGTATCAGGCAGGATGAAGGCCCTTATGGACCGCTCCATAACCCTCAGGAGGGACAACTATGCCCTGAAGAACAAGCCCGGAGGGGGCATAATCTCTGGCGCTTCCAGGAACGGGGGCCAGGAATTCGTCCTAGGCCAGATAATAAACTTCTTCCTCCTGCAGGAGATGCTGCCTGTCTCGGACAAGCAGACCGCGCATTTCGGGGGAATCGCCTGGGTACCCAGGGGCTCCAAACCGGAAGACGACAAACTGGGGATAGAGACCTGCGAGAACCTGGGAAAGAAGATAGCAGAAGTCCTGAAAATGATGAAGAGCTAAGCTACCATGGTTCCTATGCCCTTGTCGCTGTATGTCTCCATTAGCAAGGCATGGGGGGTTTTGCCGTTTATTATCTGGACCGCCTCGACCCCATTCTTCCTTGCCCAAACAGCCTGCATTACCTTTGGGACCATGCCGCCATCTATATGACCCTCATCTATGTGCCTTTCCGCCTCCTCTTCAGTGAGTTCCGAGACCCTTGAACCATCTATAATCACACCATCCTCATTGCTCAGGTAGATTAGCTTTTTCGCGCCCAGCTGGCTTGCAATGAAGCTTGCGGCATCGTCTGCATTCGTATTATAGAGCAGGTTATCATCAACCCCAAGGGACACAGGCGAAATCACCAAAACATAATCATATAGTGATTCAGGCATAATGTATCCCTCCCTAAGGGCCCTGGGCTCTCCCACAAGCCCCAGGTCTATTTCCCTATCCCCTTCCTTGACAGGTGCGTGCTTAACAGCACATATGACCTCCTTAAGGCCCAGGGCATTCCCGCTTGCTGCTCTAATCTCCCTCCTGAACTCCCAGTTAATCTCATCCAGTGCCTCCTCAACCGCTTCCATTCCCTCTGGTGTTGTTATCCTGTAGCCTTCCACGAATTCGCTTTTCAATCCTCTTTCCCTAAACTTCTGGTCTATCCTCTCCTTCCCCCCATGGACAAAAATGGTTTTTATGCCCAAATCATGCATTGCAACAAGGTCATATGCAGTAGTATATTGGTTTGTTACAATCTCTCCCCCTCCCTTCACAACAAAAATCTTTCCGTTAAAGGATTCCGCATACCTGCCTACATCATCCCTGGGTATGCCCAGCTCATCAAATTTCTCCCTGTATTTTTCCAAATTCATCATACTTGGTAAGAATTTGCAGTAAATTTTAAATACTCATGAAAGTTGCTTATACATCAGGTGCTCTGTGCAGACCTTTAATCTCTCGCAGCCCTGGCAGTATCTCTTCATCTTCTGCGAGGTTTCCCCGTTTATATCCAGGGCCCTGCCGTCCTTCCCG
>JAUXAC010000114.1 GCA_030615035.1 Dehalococcoidia bacterium
CCAGAATTTATGGACCCAAAAACAAGTTGCTGATTCATATCAATGGCATTGGGGTGGACATCTTTTCTACCGATGAGCAGTGCTGGCCTGTTGCTCTCGTTGTTAGGACCGGTGGGAAGGAGACCAATAAGCGCATTGCCAGGGCTGCTTTAAGAAAGGGATGGCGTTTTCATGCCTATGGCTCAGGGTTTTCTACTCCGGATTGTGAAATTGTATGCCGCTCCGAGCGAGAGGTATTTGAGGCGGTTGGTTTGCCCTATCAAGAGCCCTCGGAAAGGAAGTAGAAAGATGAGCCCTCTTCTCGACTACACAATTAAGGTTGACGCGGACGTAATGGTTGTGGAGTGAGATGGTGTATAGGCCATTGACGGTGAGGCAGGAGGAAGTGCTCAAACTGATCGTTGAGGGCTATGGGACTGGGGAAATTGCCAGCAAGCTGGACTTGTCAGTTAATACCGTAAAGGTTTTCCGTGCTGGCATCCTGAACTACTTTGGTGCGATAACCATGGCTCATGCCGTGACTGAGGCCTTCAGACGTGGGGTTCTCAAGGTTGAGGATGGCCGAATCAGCGTATAAGCTACATTACCGTATAACCTTTGCTGGCGTCCGGCTACAAGCCCTGTCATTTGAAAGCGGTGCAATAGTTACACCGAGCCAGCAAGAAAGGAGGGAACATGGCGCGGGGTAGAGCAGAAGGTCAGCTCGGGTGGCTCATTACCACCAGGTCGTGGGTTCGAATCCCACCCCCGCTACCAGTATTAAGGAGGTAATAATGTCAGAGATAAGGGATAAAGTTAAACGACAATTGGACGATATATTTCGAGATTATATGAGTGGCGAAACTTGGGATAACTGTGCGAAGAAAATCTTGTCCATTCCCGAACTAGCCATAGTAGATAGAGAGGCAGAATTACCTAAGCGAATGACAAGAGAGGCGATACCCGGCGATATGGCAAGAAGTATGGAGCTAAACAAAAACATTAACTTTGGCTACGAACAAGCTCAACAGGATATGCGCAAAGCAGGCTGGATAAGGGAGATTAAGGAGATTGAACCTATAGAAGAGGAGAAAGATGTGCCCGATAGAAAAAGTTAGCGACGTTAGACGGATGCCTAGGTTAGGCAAGATACGGCTGGGAATCAAAGTCGAGCCAGAGGGAAAGAACCCCTATCCCCGGGCCACGGACCACTTCGTGGTACCCGAGGAGATAAAGAGAATCGTGGGCGATACGCCCAAGAAGCTGAATATCATGTTCCCGACCGAGAGGGCAGAAGAGTTTGCCCAGCAGTGGCTCCGCTGCTACTCCTTCACCCAGGGCTTGGTCTGTAAGGGAGACGGAGTCAAAGCCACCAGGAAGATCGACGTGGAGACAGGGGACATCGCCCGCCACACCACCCAAGAATGGGTTTTCAAGGACTGGGGGTGCGACCCGGATAACTGCGAGCAGTACCTGGAGAAGCAGTGCCGCCGGGTGATGAACCTTCTCTTTCTTATACCCGACGTGCCCGGAATTGGCGTCTGGCAGCTAGACACCACTTCCTTCTACTCCATTGTGAATGTCAACTCCTGTGTCGACCTTATCAAACGGCTTTGCGGACGAATATCTTTCATTCCCCTGACCCTATCACTAGAGCCACAGATAGTTGAGCCGCCAGGTATTAAGAAGAAGACGGTCCACATTCTCCAGATTCGCAGTGATGTTAAGCTAGCCGAGATCCAAAAGCTGGGTAGGGTGGCGCCTGAGGTAATTATGCTGCCGGCGCTCGAGGAGGAAGAGGCGCCAGAGGACCTTTACCCTGAGCAGAAACTCGTTGAAGCTGAATCCAAGACAGGCAAAGAAAGACCAGCCGAACCAAGAGAGGAGAAAACCCCTGACGATATCGCCGAGGACGATGTACCCAACATGGACGCTGTCGTTAGATTCTGTTTTCAATTCTGGGAGATGAAACCAGTCGAGGTATGCGGGCAGCTCGGCTACAAGACAATGACAGACTTAAAAGCTTCGAGAGAATCCCCCTGGGCAGTCTGGTTAACAATAAAACAACTGAAGCAGCCCCCTGAACTAGAGCCAAAGCCAGAACCAGAGCCTGAGCCAACTGAGGAGCAAGCGGAATCAGAAGTCGAAGTATTATGGCCAGAGGATATCCCCTGCACTAGGGAGGGCCTGCCAGTTGAGCCACTACAACCTACAGCGGCAGCCGAGCCCCAACCAGAACCAGCTGAGGAAAAGAGTTTCATAGATATGGTCTGGCTGGAGGAACAACTGAAAGTGCTACGAGACAAGAAGCTCAAAGCCTGGTCCGAGAGTAATCTTCT
>JAUXAC010000057.1 GCA_030615035.1 Dehalococcoidia bacterium
GTCCAACAGCCAGCTCAATGCCAGGAGCTGGCTTGTCCAGCACGAGGCTTTCCATAACCATTGAAACCTCCTAGCTTGCTTTCTACCAGTCTGCTTGAGGTGGACTTGGTGGAATAATTACAGTATCCTGATTGCCCCAAAGCTTAATCCGCAGGGTGATATCATGAGCAGGCATTGGCCCCAGGGGCTCGATTCTATCTAGGGCGGAAGGGATGCTGGCCTTGGTTATGAGAGCGTGCTCGTAGCCCTTTATCGTTCCATCGGTGCTCATAGCGGTCATGGTTATTAACCACCCTGGGTCAGCCGGCGACCAGGAATACCCGGGATTTGAGGCTGAGTAGGTAACGGCCACCTTAAAATTCTCCCCCTCGGGCACTTCAGTAACCTCTTTACCTGCATACTCGACCACTGCTTTGATGATACTCCCGGTAATCGGCCCAATGCCAATCGCCCCAATGCCTTGCTCGACTTCAACATGGACAGCGTACTTGGCCAGTCCATATTCTTGGTTATCGCCCAAAGTTACTACTTTGCCTTCCATTATGCACCTCCCTTTAAGTCTTTCTGGCTTCCTGTATTATACGGGCTAAAAATTCCCGCCCTCTATTTATAAGTGCTAGCCAATCAATCCTTCTCTCGGTAGCCAGTTGCTGAGCTAACAACATTTTAGCCGTTTCAGAGGGAGACAAGGCCACTTTATCAGCCACCTTTTTCAGCCTCTCGGAAAGCTCATTTCCCAGTTCCAGTTCTATCTTTGCCATTACTGCCCCTTCACAAATGCCTCGATTTTCTTCATCTCACTCTTTATATAATCGTCCTTACCCTCAATTATAGGCTTTAACTCGGGCATTTGTCTAATCAATTCTTCCCATATTTCTTCAGGGGTTATCCCCATCTCCAGGAGCGCATTAGCTTCCCGCCTTTTTTGCATTTTTTTATCTGGTGAGCTGTCCTCAAGATAGATCTCAGTTATACTGCGGCCGTCCTCAACCAAGGTCTTGATGTTATCGATGCCTATTTGCCTGGCTCTGTTCTTAATGTCGGTGACCGCCCTTATCAATACAAAATACCTTGCCGTGCTCTGTATTATGTTCCTCCTGCGCTGGTTATCTCCTTGCCTGTCCACTCTAGCTGACAATGAGGGCAGATTACCTTTTCCTCTTCCCCAGGCACCCGAGGCAAAGTAAAGGTTTTATGGCAGTTGCCACATTCGTACTGTTGGGCTGCTGATTCAGGAGCCTTACCCTTTACCTCTGATACTGCTCTATTGAAGGCCTCGACAGCAATGGGCAAGTTTTCCTTTATCGTTGAAGCAAGGCTCATTATAGCGCCATGTCGCTCGTCAGACCTTGTTTGCTCACGCTGAAACCCCATCCATTTTATCATTGGCTCTACATTAACGTAAATAGGGTTACCAGCGTTATCGTGCATGGGCTTGCCGTCGGCACCCATAGCTGGGAACGGATACATGGCCGGGAGACCACCCCCGGGAGCACCAGCTTGTATTATGATTGGCTTGCTGAGGTCATGCTCCTCAACAACAGTGCCCTCAGATGTTTGCTTAACTATGAAAGTTTTCTGGGGTGGCGTGGCGGCGGCTGGCTGCTTGACTACTACTATTGGCTCCCCGGGCTTTAATTCCTTAACCTCGCCATCAGGATTCACCATGTAGCTGGACCCGGGTTGGCTGGTTGGCTGTTCCACGACCACCGGCTTACCTGGTTCCACCTCCTGAACTACTGCTTTCCCTTCCTCCCCACGGGAAACCACGTAAGACTTTGGTGCAGCTGCGCCGCTAGGTACAAATTCCTGCACCGCCTTTACTATCTTAAGAATCTCGTCTGGTCCCCACTGCTGGCCGGGGGTTCCATCTCCACGTCGAGCTGCTCTGCCTCCCCTTATCCTTGCTAGGTCAAGAGCATCATTGTAGAGAAGGTCGCCCAGGTTTTTACCAACGTAAACTGGCAAGTCATCTACCAAGATATAACTTCGCCCTTCTTCAACTTTGACCCCAGCCTCAGTTACTCCCTCCTTTTTGTGTTCAGGGCTGACAAGCACTGCCTCAAGCTCGGGGGGAATACCCTGCTGAAGATGATGACGCCAAGAATTAACCCACGCACTTTTCAGGTCAGCCCTTATACCGGCGGCGCCAAGAGCGTCCCACACAAATTTGAGATCGGTGTAATCTCCACTCCAGACATTATCAGCAGCCAAGACAATCCTGTCTTCATTTATACCTATGCGCCGGCCTATTTTTTCAAATACGTCCCTTTCAGTAACACCTTCACTCACCATAGATGGGCGAACGCCCCCCCTATCAAGTTGCTTTTTACCATCATCAGTGATGAACCAGCCTTCCTGACTATTGCCATCTACATAGCCCTTGTCCTTCAGTCTGGTCAATTGTTTGCGTGTCCCTTCCCTTGACGCCTTAAGTTCCTCGGCCAATTCCTCTGGTCTAGTAGCTGCCTCCTTAGTGCTCAAGGCTTCAAGGACATCATTTTGACTTGCCATGTCTTCCTCCTTTGGGCTGGCAGCCTAAAAAGAGAGGGGGTAACTGTGCCTTTTCAGGCTGTCACCCCCCTTTGTCTTTGTCTTGTCTGTTGTCTTAAAGCTAGCTAATTTTAGTAAATCATAAATAAGACAAAAAAGCAAGACGTGTCTGAATTTTTGGGGCTAAAATTTCAGACAAAACAGACAAAGACGCAAAAATAGATAGTCTTTTTGGTTAGTCTTGTTGTCTGAGTTTTTGAAGCTAAAAGCTCAGACATGTCTTGAGTAGCGTAAAGCCATTGTTATTTGGCTTTGCTCGGGATAATTGGTATAATATCGTTAAAGGGGGGTGACAACCTGAGGGTTTACGTCAGCCCCTTTTGTCTTAGGGCAGGAGAGGAGGTAACAACCATGGACTGGTTGGCAGTGATAATGAACATCGTGAATCGTGTCCCGATTGAGAGGGTCTTATTTCGTCCTCCGGACCACACCAAGGCACTAGAGAACTTCGCCAGGAGTCTACCCCCCACTAAAAGCCCAAAAGAGGCACCCCCGGAGCAAAAGGCAACCGTTACCACCAAGACCCCAGAGAAAGTGGCTCAGGCTGTCTCTACTAGCGTTCTGGAGCGACCTGGGCTAAGCACCGAGGAAACCGTTGCCTATCAAAACAGGGAGATTGGCAAGCAGCTATTGGCTATGGAATCGCACTACGCCCAGAGGATGAGAATTGCTGGCACCCCTTGCGACTGCGGAGCAACCAAACATTTGCTTTACCTGGAACAGCTCTGCCTAGAGACGATACCTATGGTTGGTGACCCATCAACCTATGAGGAAATCACTAGCTGGGTTAGAGAAAATGAGCCCAAAAGCACTGAGGCTGCTGCCCGGAGTGGCAAATACGACCAAGACTACCCTGTCTTGTCTGGTCAGGCACGGGAATTTAGAAAGAGGGTAATGGGGACCCTCTCACCAGCTGCCATGATAGAACCGAAGGGGCAAATTAGCCTGGAAGAGGCAAAGAAGCTAGCTGCCGAGGAAGCCACTAAACGGGTTGAGGAGGCCTGGGGGAAGGAACAAAAATGACAACCAGTAATCCAACCAAGGAAGAAGAGTTGATGAGGAGAGCGGCTAAGTTCATCGTCGGTAAAGCCAAAGCAGGCAGGAAACCTCAAATGACGCCCAAGGAATTTCACGCTGTAGTTACGGACATGGGGCTTAGTGCTGAAGAGCTTGACGAATTTACAGCATATTTGGAGACTCCGTTAGGAAGAGAGTCATTTAAGAAGACAGTAAGGCTTGAAATGTGGAGAGCAGGGTACAGACCAAGGGGGTGGAAGGGATGACACTGGAAAGAGTAGCCGATATTATGACCGAGGAGTCAATCAAGGAGATAGGAGGAGAGGAGATGCCGATCGGGATAACCAGGGAGGAAGTATACCAGATTGCTACTGCCACCGCTGATGAGGTAATGGCTCGGATAAGAGAGCAAGAGCATGACAGCTACATGCTCCACTCAATCCCCCATGCTTATGGTAGCCCGGGCATAGTAGTCAATGAGGCTGCCGCCATGGCTTCACCATGCCGCTGTATAGAATATCGCCCTGGGAAGAAGCTGTGTTTCTCCAAAGGCATAGTTGGAGCTCTCTCTGATGAGCAGGAGGCAATCTACTGCCCGACCACTGAAGCCTTAGTAAGCCCCGGTCTGGAGAAGCGCCTAAAAGGCTGGATGGGAGCAGTGGAGACATGCAAGGCTGAAATAGCCCCTATACCTAAAGGCGAGAGGCTTGGGCCGTGGCTGGGGTGCATGAGCCGAGAA
>JAUXAC010000068.1 GCA_030615035.1 Dehalococcoidia bacterium
CAGTGTGTGTGAAGCTTTGAACCGAAGCCCCAGTGAACGGCGGCCGTAACTATAACGGTCCTAAGGTAGCGAAATCCCTTGTCGGGTAAGTTCCGACCCGCACGAAAGGTGTAACGACTTGGATGCTGTCTCAACGAGGGACTCGGCGAAATTGAAATACCCGTGCAGATGCGGGTTACCCGCGACAGGACAAAAAGACCCCGGGAGCTTTACTATAGCTTGGCACTGGGTCTGGGCTTATCATGTGTAGCATAGGTGGGAGGCTGAGAAGTCGGGGCGCTAGCCTCGGTGGAGCCATCATTGAAATACCACTCTTGGTGAGTTTAGCCTCTAACCCTAGAGCAAGCTAGGGGACAGTGTCTGGTGGGTAGTTTGACTGGGGCGGTCGCCTCCTAAAAGGTAACGGAGGCGCCCAAAGGTCCCCTCAGAGTGGATGGAAATCACTCATAGAGTGTATTGGCATAAGGGGGCTTGACTGTGAGACCTACAAGTCGAGCAGGCAGGAAACTGGGGCAAAGTGATCCCACGGTACCGAGTGGAAGGGCCGTGGCTTAACGGATAAAAGCTACCCCGGGGATAACAGGCTAATCTTGCCCAAGAGTTCACATCGACGGCAAGGTTTGGCACCTCGATGTCGGCTCGTCGCATCCTGGGGCTGAAGCAGGTCCCAAGGGTCCGGCTGTTCGCCGGTTAAAGCGGTACGCGAGCTGGGTTCAGACCGTCGTGAGACAGGTCGGTCTCTATCCGTCGTAGGCGTCCGGAGATTTGAGGGGAGCTCTCTTTAGTACGAGAGGACCGAGAGGGACAGACCTCTGGTGTGCCAGTTGTCCCGCCCGGGGCATTGCTGGGTAGCTAAGTCTGGTTAGGATAAGCGCTGAAAGCATCTAAGTGCGAAGCCAACCCCAAGATAAGATCTCCCATCCTTCACCTTCGGGTGAAGGAGTAAGACCGCAAGTAGACTACTTGTTTGATAGGCGGTGGGTGTAAGGGCAGTAATGTTCTTAGCTTAACCGTACTAATGGTCGAGGGCTTGATCTGCTTCAGAGTTGATATTAGTCAAAAAGATAAGAGGGGTTAAAAAGCCCCTCTTTTTGTTTTGTTTGATTTGGACATTTTTAGCCTCAAATTATTAATTCTAATTTTGGGGAAACAATTCGAGGCTAATTAGCTTGGGGGATTGTTTTTCGTGTTATGTAAAGATGGATGCTTATTTGTCAGAGTGTTGTTGGCGGTTCAAGGGTGAAGGCTTCCAGAAGGGGAGGTTCGAGAGGCTTTTAGCTCTCTGGATGCTCCAGGGGGTGTTAGTTCTTTTTAGGAAATTCGGGTGAGCTATTTCCCGCCTCCCACCACTCGCCGTGTGCACCTTTTCCCTGCCTCCCACCACTCGCCGTGGGCATCTTTTCCCACCCGAGCCCACCCTCGGGGCGTCTGCTGCTTATACCTGAGGAGATACCCCCCACCCCCAAAGCGGGGCGTCTGCGGCTTATTCCTTATAGGTGACCTATCCCCTCGAAGAGTCTTCGACCTGACCCTCTTCCCCTGGGGTTTGGTGAAGGGAAGGGGGCAATTTTTTTAGGGTGTTGAAAATTAACTGTTAACATCTTGACAAATCCCTCATTATTGGTTATAATGTAACTATGTAACAATATAGGAGGATAAGATGATGCCAGTTATTAGAATTACAGATGCCACATGGGACCGACTAAAGCGTTGGGCTATTCCTCTCGAGGATAGTCCGGAGGATGCCGTGCGGAAAGTGCTAGATGCGGCTGAAGAACATCTAAAATACCGGCAAACAACGAGTAGTAGTCACCGGACGGAAACCCCAACACCACCGAAGGGGAAAAAACTGCGCAAGGGGCTGAAGACCCCTCAACAAGCATACCGACGTCCCATATTAGAAGCTATTTACGAACTTGGGGGAAGAGGATCTATGGACTCGGTTCTTAAACGTGTTGAGGGAAAGATGAAAAGCCTACTTGGTGATGTTGATTATCAGAATCTTCCTTCGGGAGGTGACATTCGTTGGCGGAATACAGCACAGTGGGAACGGCTTGTGCTTGTGAAAGACGGCTTGTTGAAGGATGATTCACCACAGGGAATTTGGGAGCTGTCAGACAAGGGGTCTGAGGAGATAGGTAAAGATAAAACCTAGTCCAAAATAGTTGACTTATACACGGAGGAATGTAGGGAGTTAACTAATAAATGACTAAGTATGAGAATGCAAAATATCTTACAGAATTAAAGGCTAAAATTCGGCACGAATGCCACCAATGTGGAAAATATATTGAAGTGGGAGAATTCTACTACAAAGAGAAAGTTGATATGAGACCACCGCCGTCCCTCATTCTAAGAGAATTTTGTGAAAAGTGTGGGATTGAACGATAAAGTTGAAAATCATAGTACATAGCTAAATAGGATTCGAGTTATTTTAATTTCCTAAGATATACTAAGTGGGGTGTCCAAGAGGGGTGGAAGCCCCTCTTTCTTTTTCTTCCCCCTCTCCTTTTAAGACACTGGTATCATCGTCTAGATAATCGCCCGACCCATTCAAAAACCGTTCCAGCAAAAGTACCTATTGCAAATATTAATGCTAGAAGACTCCAATCTCTGACAACAAGGGCGACTATAAGTCCTACTATTACTCCCAGGGTTGCTCCACCCCAAACTGCGTTTGGTCCTTTCCGGTGCAATACCAAAAGGACTGCCGCCACTATTGCCATTAATGTTGTTGCTTCCATTGTTTTTCTCTTTTTTGTTATTTAAGGACAGACTAATTAGATGGTTCTCCACTTAGGAGTTCTTCAATTCGTTTGTTCACAGGTAATAATGCGCTAAATATTCTTTTGCGAACTTCTTTAAGTTCATTAACGGCCGTCCTCAAAGCTTCCGCATCATTCCAAGTCCTTGGATTATTTACAAGCATCGTAATCTCTATTATCTTTTCATTTTCGTTTTCTTGTGCAATTTTTGCTTCTTCTATCATTTTATATAGTTGTAGATCACTAACTTGTCCCTTGAGCATTTCAAGGTTAGCTGATACCTCAATTGATTTATCGGACACTTCTTCCCAAAGCTGAATTTCTTTTCTTATACTTTCTTTACTGTCCCCTCTCTTTTGGGCTTCTTTCATTCTTACCATCATTATTAAGGCACTATTTAAAAGTTCCAAAGACTGGCTCATTGCTTCCCTAAGTGGTATCAGGACTCGTTCTCGTGCTCTTATCAGTCTGCCAGTCCGTAATTCATAAATTCGCAAGTTTAGTTGTGACTTGGTGTTAATATAAGCTATAAAAGCCGTAATGCTAGCACCTACTATAGCACCACCTATTCCGATAAGCGCGCCTAGTAATATATCAGACATTGGTCATCCTTGATTAATTTATTCTTACTATTTCACTATCAGGTAGAATTGTCAAGATATTCCCCAACTCCCCATACCCCCGTGCTCTCTTTTCCCACCCAAGCCCACCCTCGATGCGTCTGCGGCTTATCCCATAGTTTTCCACTCCACCCCCCAAAGCGGGGCGTCCAAGAGGGGCGGAAGCCCCTCTTTCTTTTTCTTCCCCCTCTCCTTGATAGGAGAGGGGGATAAAGGGGGTGAGGTAGACAAAGACAAATAGCCACCAGCCAGGGTTGG
>JAUXAC010000186.1 GCA_030615035.1 Dehalococcoidia bacterium
AGTTAACCCCTTTGAGGGCGGTGTTCTAATGGGTCTACTTGAGAAGGAAGGAGACCATGTTAAAAAGCCTTTGGCAGATGTCTGGAAGCAACTAGTCGCAATGAAGAAAGAGATTGAGAAGGCAGAGGGTGTAACAAAGGAAGTTTTACCTGGGGGACTACTAAAAATCACTGACCGGGATGGCAACACAATAGTTCGAGAGCCATACTCTTGGGAGATAGAAGGAAATTAAACACTAGGTGAATACTGTGTAGCGTTCTTATCGAGAACGCTGGGAGTGGCAAGTGAAGCCATTAACTAAAGAGAATATATTGAAGTTTATGAGCGAGATTGAGCCTTCTCCAGCAGTAAGGTCTTGGCGAGTCGCCGACCTTTATGATTGGCTTGGTGGCAAGTCTCGCATCCCAACCTACTATAAAATGAAAAACCTACCTATTAACCAAAGAGAGCCACTAGCCAATCGAATTTATAAGCGACAGTATAACCAGTATAGACAGAAGTATGTTAAGTGGGCACGGGAAGTCTTTTCCCCCTTTCTTATCATCCTAGCAAAGCAAGGCGAAGTTAAGGCTACTAGGGGTAGATGGGGGTTCTGTGACTTCTTTGAGTTTCAATTGAAACACTGTCCCGAGGCAGAACGATAGAGGGAAGAATGATGAGTAGTAAAGAAGAGGAAATTACCCAGTTCCTACGCCACGTCGGGGACGACGTTGTGCCTGACAACGTAGTAGCTTGGGTGGAGTGTGAGGGACAAGGAGTTGATGACGAAACTTGTGCCGAACACGGAGATTGCGGAATATGCCGCTTTGAGTATATGAAACGGAAAGGTTGGTTGAACTTAACAGAACGCTAGGAGGGAGGGAAATGAGTGCAGGAATCTTGTGTGCTTGCCTAAGTTTCTTCATAGGCTCAATCGCAATCAGTGCAGCAATCTACTTTGGATTAACACTACCCTTCAAGCAGAAGAGGCCGAAAAGAGATTGCTAGCAAAACAGCGTTCTAAGGGGGAACGATAGAAAGGCGGAGAGTATGAAAATATGTCCGAAATGTGGAGCATGGCTGAAACTTCACTGGCGATATTGTCCCGCTTGCGGGACATGTATTCCTTAAAAGGTGGAAATAGCGTTCCAGATGAGAACGCTAAGGGGGATAAATGTTTCTACTAAAATGGCGGAAGGTTAAATGTGAATGTGGTTGGCATGGGCGGGTCAGAAACACACGCCGCGAAGGCACTAGTCCTGTATATTATGCTTGCCCCCTTTGCCACAAACCTGTTTTGTATGTATGCAATAAAAAGGGTAATTGGTGCTTATAAAAACTATATTGGAAAACAGCGTTCCTTTGAAGAACGCTAGATGGGGAAATTAAACACTAGGTGAATACTGTTGAAAGGAGG
>JAUXAC010000164.1 GCA_030615035.1 Dehalococcoidia bacterium
GCCTTCCCGGAGGGGAATATAGCTATCAGGCGGAGAGCAGGACATTTGTTCCCGGGAAGATGCCCGACTATGAGGCGGTGATCCCGAAGCATAAAAACGGCTACTTGGAAGTCAAGCCGATGATGGAGTATAATCTCCTGAAGCTCCTGAAGAGGGAATACAAAAAGCAGTTTGTGGTAAGCCTGGCCGGGAATGGGGTCGAGCAGCACATCCGGTACTTATTCTTTGAGTGCCTGATGAACTTAGGGGGGGCTGGCCATTGGAAGGCGAGCCGGAACGGCTTTGACCCTGTGCTTTACTTCCAGGGAAAAACCCTGAAGGCGGTGGTGATGCCGATAGATATGAATTAAGAGCAGCTTGTACCAGCCCCCTGGCGAATGGGGGGCTGTGATAAGCTACTGAAAGCAAAGGGGGTGAAAAAAGATGGGCTATAAAAAGGGGAGCCTGGGGGCAGCTTTGGAGCGCAATAGAAAGACTCCGCTGGATGATATAGTCACTGACGAATCCCTGGCGGGGTGTATAGGTTGCTGTGTAAAGACTGTCAGGAGCTACACTCAGGACTGCGAGCTGCCGTTTATGAAGATAGGGAAGGATTACTACTTCTCTCTGAAAAGTGTAAAGGCGTGGTTTATCAGCAGGCAGAGGGTCAGGAAAGGCTCAGGGGAAATTGTGCCCTTTCCCGGCAGTGGGAACGGGTCAAAGCCTCAGAAAAAGCAGGGGTTGACCAAAGGGTCGAAGGGGCTTGATAAAGTCGCAATTTGACCCCTCTATGAGGCTACTTTCCCGAAATGGCAACAAAACGGACTGAAATGTATCCGAAAAAACCTCAAAAGACCTGAAATTACATTTAGGCGAAAGTCAACTACCCCTCCCTGACAGAAGGGGCTTGTAGTTACCCTCAGCCTCAATTGTTCTTTCAAACCTTTGGCTTCATCGAGCACTACTTAGGGGCTGGTTGACTTGTTGATCAGCCCAACCCAGAGAGATTTACCCTCTGGTAAAGTTGGCTAGAAACCGTTGCTCTTCAGAGAAGAGTGTCTTTGCCGACCTGGAGAATTTTACGCTCAACAGGGTTGTTCGTGAGCAACCTCATATTCTCAAAGAACGATATCAGCATAACAGAAAAAGATTGTTTGTCAAAAGGAGGAAGGCTCTCCTCCCCCAGCTTACGCAGGGGGTCTCCGAGCCGAAAGAATGAATGAGGGAAAAGGAGAAAAAAAAGTGATAGCAATTTGGAATATCAGGGATAACTTTGGTCAGTCTGGACAGGTCAGGCTGACAGAGGAAGGAAAGGTTGAGAAGAAGCTCTCCGGGCAAAGGCTGTGGCGATTTCTGGCAAAGGTGAACATCGGCATAATGGACGCAAAGGACGTGCAGGAGAGCCTGAAGGCGACAAAGGGCATAATCAAGGTCACAAGGCAAAGGGGGTAAGCAATAATGAAATTTATGTGCGTTAAAGAGGCAAAGGGAATCCTCATCACCAAAGCTATGAAGGTGGCCGGACTGATGAGGGAAGAAGGCAAGATTGACAGGGAAGCCTTCTGGGTATTGCATCTGAACGCACAGAAGCAGGTCATCGAGAAGGAACTGGTCAGCCTGGGGATAGTGAACTCCACAGTCGTCCACCCCAGGGAGGTTTTCAAG
>JAUXAC010000065.1 GCA_030615035.1 Dehalococcoidia bacterium
GTCTATGACAAGGAGTGTTGGTGGGGGCACTCCTCAAGGAGCGAAGATGGCTAAAACAACTTACAAAGACACTGAAAGAGAGAAGCAGAACCCGGTAGAGCGGCTTGCCTGCCCCATGTGCGGGTGGATACGGCCGATGAACTATGGCAAAAGCCAGCGGACCGGAGAAGCCAGGGAGGTGCGTTTTGACAAGATGGAGCTTGACCATGCTCCCATCTGGCGCCTGGAGAGGCTAATAGGCAAAGGAAGAGGAAGCAGAGAGGCAAGCATTGAGCTGGTAGACAGCAAGACCCTGGCTGAGCTGCCTGATGAGCTGAAGGAGCAGATTGAGCGTCAATGCCAAAAAATATTGACCCTATTAAAATAGCATTTTTAGTTTAGCTATACTTAGGATATATGCTTAATTATTCTCCCAAGAATATGCTTGCAGATTAAAGTTTTTATGATAGATTTTTGGCTGAGCATTAAAAATGAGGCGTTTTTAGATAGATTAAAGAGTCCCTTCCTCGATGGGTATGGTTCGGGCATAAAGAAGCGCCTCGCCGACGACCTTAGTGTTGTAAGCTTTGAGGAGTTTAATGGTTCGCTTGCCAACACATTCATCGGCGGCATCCTTGAACTCAACATCAAGCTGGACATTCCGCTCAATATCGAAGCCGTCATCGGGTCGCCGCCACTTGCCACGAACCTTCCATTCGGTCTTGCCCGTGAGGAAGTCAAAGAGAGGAGCTTTGGGCTGGGTGATTATGATAGAGAGGAGTTCCCGGTCCTCGGCTTTGCAGGCCTTCTGAACCGCCCCATCGTAGAGGAGAGCGTTCAATTCGTCCTTTATGGCTTGGACTGACATCTTTTCGGGATCGAGGCCGATTTTGCATGGGCAAACTACCATGGTGCTATAATGGTAACAAAGACAGTCGTTAAAGTCAAGGAGTGAGGTGAATGGACACTGAAGAGGGAGGAATGGAACAGGAATTGGCGTTAGCCAGAAGGCTCGTCAGATGCAAAACGCTGGAGAAATGCCCCGACCCCCGCTGGAAGCTTATCCAGCATCTAACCATGGAACATAAGGGGGAGACTTTCCACAGGGAATTATGGGTTGCTGTTTGTGGCGGGGCTGTGGAGTATATTGAGGGGGTGACCCCTGAAGGTAAAAAGGTTTACCAAGTCGAGCGGTTTGAGTTGAAACCTGAGTCCTGGCAAAAGGAAACGGTTATCGCACCCCCCTGCTCACAGATAGTGTCAGACCGCTATGATAGCCCTGAAGAGGCAAGGAAACAGGTGGATTTTCACAAGGAGAGCATAAAGCCATTCTGGTGGAAGATTAAAAAAGAGTAGTGTTATAGTGATAGCAGAAACAGTAAACAGGGTCAAGTGGAGGTGATAACATGGCGGAAAGGGCTGCAGTCACGCTTACAATACAGGAAGTGGACAAAATGATCCGGGATATAGAGGCTAAAGGGGGTGATGCCGAAGAGCTTAAAAAGATGAGGGCGCAGGTTGCCAACTCAAAATGGCTCGCAAAGCAAGTAAAACCCCCCAGTGAGGAAGAACGTCTGGAAACGCTGCGCCAACAGTCGACCATTGAGCACGGCACAGACCTCGAGTGCATGATATGCCACCAGAAATTCGACCACCTGCTCAGCGGCGCCTGCGAGGTCTGCTGGCGGGAGTGGATGTTAGGCACAAAACCGAAGGGCTAGAGAACCACAGGAGGTAGACTGGAAAAAGGATAGTTGACAAATTGGTAGGCGTGTGCCTACCATATATTAGGTATTCAAAAAGGGGGCAAGCAACCTTCGTTAAGGAGGTTTGAACGGCTTGCCCCCTTCCTTTTTGGCGAAGGTTGCCTTGAGAATAGGCAGCTAAAATGTATATCTTTGAGAGGGCAGAGCTACTACCCAAACCCCCAGTAAAAGAAATCCCCCGCCAGTTATCGCTAGAGCAAGTATCAAAGCTAGAGACTAGATTCCCCATAGAAAAAATGTGGGTGGATGAGAAGGCATATTTAGATAGATTAACCACCGAGATTAAAGCAGAGGGGATAACAGAGCCAGTTACAATAAGGGTAAGGTCTGATGGCTCCTTAATAGTCTGGGATGGAATACATAGATTGGCAGTAGCTCAAAAGTTGGGGATAAAGAATATTCCGGTTACGTTTATAGGCGATATAGATAAGTTGCCTGAAACTATGGTAACCTTCAAACCCCCAGCAGTTGACGACTTGTTGCCTATGCCACCCGGCGAGGGTCCACCTCTCCCTAAAAGTTTGGGGCTGAGGTGGCCGTGGAAGGGGAAATAATTGTTCCTTGAGCTCATTGAGATTGATAGACCAAAAACCATTGGAGAAAAGCTCGCCGAGTATTTAACCAGACCTCCTCAGCCAATTCTTAGATTCTACGGCGATTTTAGCACGGAAATAAGTGATAGCAAGAGGCATATACTCTTTGCGGTAAGGAATGGGTTGCCCTTGCCATTGCTCTATGGTATATATGCCGAGGCGAGATATGACGGCTTTACCGATTATATTGAGAAAACTGACCACATCGGACCCTTCAGCACTGATGACTGGAGACTGACGCTTGACACTACTGAGCCAGCCCAGATAGAATTAAGAGTAGGATTAGTCCCACTAGAGATAGTAACCGATAGAGCTAAGATTTCAGTTTAGGGAGAGTAGAAGATGCTTGGGAAATTAGCAATTGCAGCAAAACTTGTAGGGCTCATACCCACTTCACCAGAAAAAGGACCCCCTTTGCCACAGGCACTAGGCCAAAAATGGCCGGCTGAGTTGAAGGAGATGTTACCCCCGATGCCAAAGGCTTTGGCAGGGTTTTTTGAAAAAGGAAAGTAGACACGCACTAAATAAAAGTAAGCTTGCCAAAGGCATAGTTTGTGGGTAACCTGAATTAGGAGGCAATTATGGTAGATAAAGTGAGATTGCCGATTGTAGGCCCCGAGGGTCTTCTCTTTACCCTAAAGGATGTTCTTTATGCTCCTAAAACCCCAAGATTAGATGAACCCTTCACAGTAAAAGGCAAGGTTGAGCTATTTGGTATACCTTTCTATGCCCCGATATGGGTGCAAGCTAGAGTAACCTATCCTGAGAAATGGTGGGAGGAGATAACGCCGATAATCGGCTCGCCGACCGTTGCCGAAGGGGCAATGGTTATTGGCAGCGATTTTGAAATTGCTTTCCCCAAGGGCTTTAACCGCGAGGGAGAATTTGCTCTTGAGGTTCTAGTATATGCTGGGCCAACTTATTCCATTG
The DNA here is from genome assembly GCA_030615035.1 of Dehalococcoidia bacterium. Next base: position 3,269 of record JAUXAC010000065.1, read on the forward strand.
ATAAAACAATAATACCCCCGTTCCCTCCGGTGACCAGTGAGGAAACAACCTTTATTGTTGCTGGGGAGGTCCCGCCTGAGGAGGTAGGCTTCAGGAACTTCAGGATACTCTCCTACAGCAAAAATGGCGGTACCCCGGTAGAGGCCGGTGGGGTGCTGGAGCTGGATGTGGGCGACAGGTGCCGGGTGAATGTCGGGTTTGACCATAGGGGAGTTGGGGTTAGTGGCGAATATCATGCCGCTATATGGCAAGAAAGGTGGTGGGACCCCCATGATGAAATACTAAACGCTGAGAAGGCATTCACCGTGCCAGCCAGCGCTGACTGGGAATCCTTTGAGGACAGTATAGACATTGTAATAACCTCAAAAATAGACCCTGGCACGGAATATGGTCTCTATGTCAAGATAATGGCTGTTCCCGGACCCGATATTTTCACTGAGTATTTGGCCAATGTGATAACCATTGTCGGCGTTCCCGCTAAAGGGGAGTTCCGCAACCTTATCATTACCGACTTTGAAGACACCCTGAAGATTGGGGATACCTGCCATGTCAAAGTCCGCTTTGAGTATCAGGGGCCAGGAGAGTCCAGAACGCTTTACGCTGCCATAGGCAACCAGCTCTTGCTCTACTTTG
>JAUXAC010000214.1 GCA_030615035.1 Dehalococcoidia bacterium
TTTGAACCGGTGGCGCCCTGCATTTCATCGGTGATGTCCCCGGCCTCGTGAACCTCATATATAATACGAGCGTTACGAGTCGCCGCGCCGGTGATGTCTACGGTGAACTCCTGGCCTTCCTTGACAGGAAAGCCGGCGAAAACACCTAATGCCAAAAGGTGCGCCATAAGGTTAGGAAATGCGGCTGACTCCCTGGGGAAATAAAACTGATTCTGCTTATTATCGAAGCAAGAAAGATAAGCAAGCGTCATCCTATCAATAGACAGTTTGGCAAACTCGACATTTCCAAGGTTGTCAATGCCTATCTCCTTTACAAGGAAAGCCTCCCCTGGGTCGGCCTTAATAGATAAGGTGTCAACCGACATGCCTGTTTTAACCATAAACTTTTCCTTGATCGCCATGTCTTAGTCCTCCTTTTTTTTGCCCTTGGGTACCTCGATCTCCAAAGGTATGTCTAAAACCTCACAAAGCCTTGTTGCTAGTTCGGTCGCCTCTTTCAAGGTAACTTTACCATCTTCAAGGGCCTGCTCGCTCCACGACTCGGTAATGGCTATTAACTGAAAGCCCTTTCCAATCATTCCAAACATAAGATTAACCTCCTTTTAAAGATTATCTATATCTTGTGTTTCCGGAGTGGCTGCCGAATACTATATCTTGTGTTTACTGATCAGCTGCTTTATACAAGATCTAGTATTTTACTAACCTACTTTTTCCTCATGTAAGGCAGTACCGATCGCCTTCACTCTTTCATAATTCCGGATATCCCCTTTAGGGAATTTAGGCGGTAACGTCACGCGCTCGATAGCCGCGTGGAAGGGTGCAAAACCTTTCTCATAATCCGGAGCGGCAATAAACACGCCTTCGGCGAATCTGCCAGGCCCTTTCTTCAAAGCGCGGTCTTGCCACTTCTTAGTGCCGGCCTTGTCAATCCCCTTTCCATACAGATCCTTAGCGTGAGCGGCGTCAATACCCAATTTCCAGTTGCCTTTAGCTGCCTTAGCCTCTGTCTCCCAATCCCTCTTGGGGTTTTGGATACCTAGTTTATAGTCCTCCGTCCTGCCCGGGGTAACTCTCGCCCACTTCTCCCGGATAGAATCAAGTCTTTTTATTTCCGCCATGG
>JAUXAC010000085.1 GCA_030615035.1 Dehalococcoidia bacterium
ACTGGCACTACTTTCTATGGCAACACTCCTTCTGAGGTGAAGGCTAGGCTTGTAGAGAAAAGGGAGCTCTTCAAAAGCTTGGGAGGGTGAAAGGACGCAGTAAAGTAAAATAGAGGCCCCATTTGATTAGACTCTACATACTAAAGTAAAATGACAACTAGAGAGGACCAGAAATGAAGGGTGATTTGAAAGGTATAAAATTTACTCTTTATTGCCTGAAGAGGGCAATAAGGCACCCCCGGTCACCCATTTCATATTTCTATTGCCCGGCCTGCAAAATCCGGTTCCCGGCTTCCTCAGATGAGTGCCCCCAGTGCCACGAAAAGGTAGGGAGTAGTCCAGACCCTAGGCAAGAATCGCCTATTCCTTGGTGGGGATCAGTGCTCTGTATAGTGATCGGTATAGTGACCTGGGTTACTGCTGCTTGCTTAAAGGTCCCTGGGCTAGATGAGGCAGCTCGGGTCCTCGTCTACGTTCCACTGGGGAGCCTGTTCAACATGTCACTACAAAGGTGACTTCACCTCTCCCCTATAAACCTCGGAAATAGTTTGCAAGGGAGCCGGCTGTTACAATCATGATACACCTTACCGTCTCTCCTTTGCTCAAACCTCTTTGTCGGCAACAGTATATTCCTCTCAAACCAGAGCGTCTCAAAGGTCTTACACCCTGGACATGACGCAAGCAACTCTCGTACCCTGGCTGCCACACTTAAACTATGTCCTCAGTAATTATTGGAGAGCTGAACTCGTAAGCTTTATCATCTGGTAGCTGCTTTCCAACCAGCTTCATCCTGCCGTCTGCTTCTGCCTGCCTAAAAGTATTCGGGATAGGAATAACACCTTCAGGTATCACGTTGGCTCCAACACTGTCATAAGCAACGTCCACTGCTTCAGTGCAGATAAGCGCAGAGTCACGGCCATAGGGGAAGTCTTCAGCTTTGAGTCTCCTGATCTTCTTTTCCTTGACCAGTATCCTGAAGAACGCTAGCAGTCCACCAAGCAGGATCTTGGGGAGCAGAAGGTAGTCATACCATGACCTGCCCCAATCAATTAGGCCACTTGGTGCTGCGCGCCTCAGGTGTGCAGGACAATTAACCCGATAGAACTCAACGTTCCTGTCGTCGTACCATGACAGCTTACCAACGGCTATCCCTTTCATTATGGACTCGAGGATTATGAAGTCCCCATCAGGCAGTTGCTTCCACAGGATGCCAAAGTGGAAACGGTCAGTGGATGGTGCGATAAGATTTCTTACTGCCCATCCGAGTATTCCAGCCCCTTTTGCAGCAAATATGTCACCCGGCTCTAACAAGTTTTTCATTGAGTTACCTCCTTCAGCAGAGCTTGATATTCTTCCTCAAAAAGAAATCGTATCTGCGTCCCACTTGGAACAGACCTCTCTTCTCCTATTGTTGTAACCTTCCAAGGTGCTTCTTGCACCATCTTCTGGAGCTTCTCCAGCTCCTTCAAATAGCGCACCGTATTCTCTATAAGTGCCTGTGTGGCAGGCGCCATTAAGTAACGATCGTGAGCTAATTTTACCTCCCAGAATGTAATACATCCGTTAAGTTGTGTCATGCTGGCACCTTCTCTCTTTCATCTTCTTCAGGCTCAAAGTTTGGGCAATCACAACCTTCAGCCAGGCACTCCTGTTCTCCCTCTGGAGCATCTATAGCATGGTCTTCCTTAATATGGCCGCAATTTTTACAGTGAATAAACAGAGACATTCTATCCTCCTTTTCTAGTTCCATGGCGGCTCCATATAGTTTTCGCCGAAGAGCTTAGCGGCTCGCTCAGTTAATGCCATTCCCATTATTTGGTTTGATGGGGGAGACCATTCCCCCCAGCCAAGCTTGTGGCAAGCCTCGGCAACAGCACGCCAGCTGTAACCTTTCTCAACCCGGAGCTTACGCACAGCCTTAGCCTGGGTAAGGGTCATGGGGCTACATAGCTTCTTGAACTCCTCAAACCTCTCCGCCGCTTGTTTCGCCAGCTCCCGGATCTGCTCCACGCTCTTTATAGTAATTAGACCTTCTCCCGTCTGAACAGACTGCAATATCTCCTCATCAGCTTTGGCAATCTTTCCCTTCCTTATAGCCTTATCATTGGTAACAAAGACGCGGTTCTCGTTCTTCTTGCCATCTTTAATCTCCATTCTTTAACCTAACCCCCTTGCCAAAGGCTGTTTCCACAACTCGCTCGGTCATATCTCCGTTTGTTAATAGAATCCATATCCGCTTCAAAGGGTGACGGTTCAAGTAGTCTATTTCTGCATTTATCTCTTCAACGGAGAATGTGACCGGCTTATCTTGGGTTGCTTCTTCTAGCCTTCTCTGTCTACGGGCAATGCGCACCATAGCGATGGTGGTCCACCATTCATCAGTGCCTTTTTTCACAACTGTTAGTGCCGGTGGAGTTTGTACATCCTTATTCATGCTAACCTCCCTGCGTATAGCGTAGGTTATACGCTAACACCTTTATCAGCCCAATACTTTTTCCATCTTAAATTCATTGGGCTGCCTTCATCCAAAATATCGCCACCAGCAACAATCCTTAGTGCTTCTAGCCCCTTGGCGACCTTGGGGTTCAATTCACCCCAACGAGACTGTCTCGATTCTCTATTCTCTGGACATCTATCTAAGTCAATAGGGCAGTCTGTGCACTTCGGCCACAGTTTGCAACCAGTATCTCGATATATACCTTCACCGATTTTGATAGAGGATTCTCGGTGCTTTCCAGTGAGGGCAACAGAGATTTTCCTTTTAACCTCTTCCGTATGAGGTTTATTGTGCATTAGATCATCCCGCCCAAGTCGCCAAATTTCCCCTTCAAGGCCCGGGTAGCGGTATACCATAGCTTCAAGCTTGTCTCCTGGATCACGGTTCGCCCATCCGGGAGGTCAATGCGGATTGCGAGGCTCGGTGCACCTGATGGTTTCATTCCTCTTTCCAGCGCTGCCACAATAAAAGGCCCGGTCACATGAATTACCTTGTCTTCTTTACCCTTGAGGTCCTCGAAGGCGCCCTCGCCTTCAAGGATGACCCGAAGCATTGTCATTATCCTTCACCTCC
>JAUXAC010000191.1 GCA_030615035.1 Dehalococcoidia bacterium
GCTAAGCACATTGGTGTTAAGAAGAGCTCAGCGGCAAACTGGTTGTCTCGGTGGGCTAAGAAGGATTACTTGGGATGGAAGCCAGGAGTAAAGGTGGCCAGAACACACAGAAGAGGCGTAGGAAGACCTGGTGGTTCTGCAGGGAGGTATGTGATAGGAAAGAAATGGTGGGGTGAATTAGCATTTGGTACCAATAGCGATCAGGGGTGACTTGAGATGGGTCGAAAGCAGATCAGTGAAGCAAAGAGCACTGCCATAAAGAGAATGGATGAGTTGGGAGTTGGCCCGACTGAGATTGCTAGAACTCTGGGTATAAGCAGGGTTACTGTCCACGACCATCTGCACCCGGATTACTACACAGAAAGGCTCAAGCGGTCTAGGGACTACACCAGAAGGACAATCCTGGTCACAGTAACGACAGAAGGGGGCACTGTTGTGCTTACACGTCTCAACAAAAGACCATACCCTGGCGAATGTGAAGTGTGCGGTCTGCCTAAAGAGAAGGGGCTTCTCTACCACCATTGGGATGAAGACAATCCATCTGTTGGATTGTGGCTTTGCTCTAGGTGCCACAGGCTTGCTGAAGTCCTGGACAAGTTGGGCTCTGCGAAGCTTGGTGAACTGTTGGCAAAGTACCTGAGGCTTCGAGGAAGTGTCAGCAAAAGTGCTAGCTGGGACTTGTGTTAGCAAAAAGTGTTAGCTCCTATAATATATTATAATGGTAACGTATTAGATAATAGGTGAAGGAGCTTTTGCTTCTGGGAGCACAGAGCAATTAAATAATAGGCTACCATGCTAATAGCTAAATAAGAAATGAGATTATAATCGTGATTAACGACAAATCTAAAGATAAAAAGAAGAAGAGATCTGACTGGGAACTGGAGGCCCCATTTGACGCCGCTGCTTCTCTCGAAGAACTGATAAATGCTCAACCATTCAAGGAGGCAAGCGACGAGCGTGGTGAGTCAGTGACAGCTGGAGCACGGGTCCCATTGTGGCTACACCGGAGAATTGTGAAGCTCAAGGAACTACCTGGTTCACCCTATGAGGTGAACTCAGATGTCTACAGGGACTGCATATCTATAGGACTACAGATCCTCCACATGCGGTATGGTATGGGGCCAGACTGGGCTACTGAGAGGAAAATGGCAGCCGTAGCGGACGCCACTGGTGCTGGCAAACGGATACGTGCACAGGTAGAAGAACTTATCAGCGGATTGGAAGAACTCCATGCTGAGGGTGATGAAGAACAAGCTGCTCAGAGGTTGAGTGATTATGTGATAGCAGCTAAGGAGCTGGAGAGTGGTTGGCTGAGGGACAGAGTCTTCAGGATGCTGAAGGC
>JAUXAC010000047.1 GCA_030615035.1 Dehalococcoidia bacterium
AGGGGAAAGGCAATGGCTGATGCTGAAGCCAAAGCCGAGCAACTGGCTGAGCTGGTGGGGGGCAAGCTAGGCAAAGCAACATATATTTCCGAAAGTAGCCAGATTCCAACTCCTAGATATGTGCCGGGTGCAGTATATGAAGAAGTAGCAATAGCGGTTGAGACACCAATCAGCCCCGGCGAGATGGAGATTAGCCTTACCGTTCAGGTAGCTTATGCTCTCCTATACTAATAAAGAAATCTTTAAGAGGGAGGTGAAAGGCTATGTCCAAAAAAGTAAGGATTCTCATTTCAGTGCTGGTAGTAGCACTCTGATTGACTGTGGGTGGCGTAACAATGGTGATGGCATAGGAGGAGACTGTCCCACCACCGGAAGCAGGTACGAATGGTCTTCTAGAGAGGGTTGCTGATATTTTAGAAATTGACCAGGCAGACCTGATTGACGCCTTTAAGCAGGCGCAGCAAGAGATAAGGCAGGAAGCTTTTATCAATCGTCTTAATCAAGCCGTGGAAGAGGGGTACATTACTCAAGGGCAAGCTGATGAAATCAGAAACTGGTGGGGACTGAAACCGGAAGTTATAAAGCCAGGTATGGTTGAACATGCCCTGCGCTTTCGTGCCTCGTCTAGAGTTCATATGCAGAATGGCCCTAGAGGGTGGTTTTGTCCAAGATTGCCTAGATTAGCTGACTAGATTACCCCGTAGATACCCCAAATATCAAGTGAGGGAGCCTTGATGAGAGGTTCCCTCTTATTTTGCCTCTATCTCTGCCAGCCTGTCTGGCTTCCATCCCTAATCTCGTTTGGCATAGCGTTCCCACTCGCTATAAACGCAGCCACAGTATTGCTGGCGGTAGAGATTTAGCCCTTTAGTCATATGGCGACTATCTGAATAGCGTTGCCTGAGGTCGGTATAGAGGAAATCTATGCCCTTTTCTTTTGATACTTCGTTGCCGATTTCCTGGAGCAGGTCATGCTTCTGGTGAGGGCTGATAAGCAGGCTGGATATTGAACAGCTACTTTTGGCTACCCAACACCTAACCGAGGCACAGCGTGAGGTGATTTCCTTCCGTTTTGCTGGTGAGCTATCAATTGATCAGGTAGCCAAGACCATAGCCAAATGGGAACAAAGGCGCTTCAGGGCCGGTTGGCTCCATGTGATCGAAATCAAAGGGAATCTGGTCCATCGCCCTGGGCCAGGTGTAGGGTAACTTGCCGGTAAAGGGGTAATCACCAAACAGAACATCGGCCGCGCCCTGTCCCTCAGTGCCGGGTAGCCAGGCAGCGATAAAAGCATCCCATTGATCCAGGTGTTCCGTGACGATCATCGGTCTACCGGAGATGAGAATAACGACTACCTTTGTGCTCCTCTCTCTGACCCGCTCAATCACTGCGATGTCGCCTTCGGAAAGGGTCAAATCCTCACCATCACCTACCCCTTCGGCATAAGGCATTTCGCCCATCACGACGATGCCCACGTCGGCAACTTCATCCGTAACCCGATCAAATTGACCCCAGCGATTGTATAGGACAATTGTATTCTCAGAAACCGTGTTCCTAATCGCCTCCAGTATCGTTGTCCCAGGAGTGATGTTGCCAAGCTTCCCTTGCCATTCTATGGTCCAGCCCCCGGACTGGATGCCAATATCATTCGCGCCTTGTCCGGCGACAAAAATCAGCGGGGTATCTTTGGCCAACGGCAATGTATTGTTGTCATTCTTCAACAAGACGAGAGACTTGCGAACCGCCTCGCGTGCTAGCTCTCGATGCTTGTCGGACCTGACCAAGGGGAGTAAGGATTCATCCGCAAACGGTCTCTCAAAGAGCCCCAGTTGGAATTTTACGGTGAGGATTCGCCGCACGGCATCGTCAATTCTCTCCAGCGGAACGTCCCCATCATTGACCGCCTTGGTCAAGCCATTAATAAAGGCATCGTAGTCGTAGGGCACCATAATCATATCCAACCCGGCATTGATGGAGGTAACAATATCACTGCAATAGTCGCCGGGTATCTGATCAATGCCCTGCCAGTCGGCGACGAGAAAGCCCTTGAAGTCCAGTTCGCCTTTGAGCACATCGGTCAGCAGATACTTTTGGGCATGCATTTTCATGCCTCCCCAACTGCTAAAGGAGACCATGATGCTCATTGCGCCAGTGTCTATAGCCGCAACGTAGGGGGAAAGATGCACAGCTCTCAAGGTGGCCTCATCCACATCGGTGACGCCTTGGTCAAGCATGAATTGTTGCATGATAAAGGTGTCCGAGCTGCCCCAGGCGGTTCCACCATCTCCCACAAAGTGTTTGGGTGTGGCCAGCACCGTGGTAGGGGCACTCAAATTAGGGGATGAACCCACATTTTGTAGACCTTTGATGTAGGCGGCACCCAGCTTTGAAACGAGTTCGGTGTTTTCACTGTAGCCCTCGTAAGTTCTGCCCCAGCGAATGTCTTGAGGAACCGCGACCACAGGGGCGAAGTTCCAATAGATGCCGGTGGCGGCCATCTCTACAGCAGTGGTCCGGCCGATCCGCTCCACCAAATCGGGGTCGCGCGTAGCGCCAAGCCCGATGTTGTGGGGGAAAATGGTCGCGCCTCTGAGGTTGCCATGCCCGTGAACGGCGTCAACCCCGTAAATTAGTGGGATGCCCAGACGAGTCCGCAAGGCGTATTCTTGAAAGCCATTGACCATCTCGGACCAGCCCTCAGGCGTATTGCGACTGGGATACCCACCACCGCCACTCAACAGACCGCCGATGAACTTGTCGGTGATATCCTTATCCTTTATGCTGTTCTTTTCCACTAGCGTCATCTGCCCGATTTTCTCGGCCAGGGTCATTCTGACCAGCAGATCCTCCACTCTATCCTGGATCGCTGCTTCGGGATCCATATATTGCAGGAATGGTCGTCCAGGTGACACCGGTGGTGCTGCTAGAAAGACCCCAATGATGCCGAGTACCAATACCAATATCGCTACCACTATCCACCTTGTAATCGTCACTTTCTTCACCTCTATGAAGTTCTTGGAGGGCTTTTAAAGCTATTTTACCATAAAAAGATGCCTATGTTCCCAGTTTGATATGGGAAATCAGGGTTAAATTTCATAATCTGTGTATCTCCATCTTAGACGAACATAACCTTATTCATCAAACAGGTTAAAGAAATAGAGCCCCCCTTACTTTACAAAAGAAAAGTTGCTATAATAGGTGCAAGGCAGTAGTAATCGGACGGCAGCAGGAGGAACGCAATTTGAAAATACTTTTTGTTTATCCACAGTATCCGGATACTTTCTGGAGTTTTAAGCACGCCTTAAAGATTATTTCTAAAAAGGCAGCTTACCCTCCTCTGGGTTTATTAACGGTAGCCGCCATGCTCCCTGATGAGTGGGAGAAAAAGCTGGTAGATATGAATGTAACCGCTTTGAGTGACAACAATCTTAAATGGGCTGATTATGTGTTTATCAGCGCCATGGTGGTGCAGGGAAATTCGGTGAAGGAAGTTATTGCCAGATGTAAGAAATTTAATACCAAGATTGTTGCCGGCGGTCCCCTGTTTACTACCGACTATGAAGAATTTGAGGGAGTAGACCATTTTGTGCTCGGTGAAGCTGAGATTACACTTTCACCCTTTCTAGAAGACTTAGAGAAGGGGTGTGCCCGACATATTTATACATCTAACCAACGACCGGACATAACCAAAACTCCTATCCCACTCTGGTCGCTCATCAACATGAAAAAATATTCAGCAATGAATATTCAATACTCTAGAGGCTGCCCGTTCAATTGTGAGTTTTGCGATATTATCATCCTTAACGGGCATAAGCCACGAACCAAGAACAAGGACCAAATATTGGCGGAGCTGGATGTATTATACATTCACGGTTGGCAGAGTAGTGTATTTATTGTTGATGATAATTTTATTGGCAACAAGAGAAAACTAAAGGTAGAAATTCTGCCGGCAATAATTGAGTGGATGAGAGAGAAAAAATACCCCTTTGCGCTGTTTACCGAAGCATCTATAAATCTGGCCGACGATGAAGAACTAATGCGATTGATGGTTGAGGCCGGCTTTGGCAGAGTATTTGTTGGCATTGAAACCCCAAACGAAGAAAGCCTGGCTGAGTGTAATAAGCTTCCAAATAAGAATCGTGATTTAGTGGCTTCGGTTAAGAAGATTCAGAACTATGGCTTAGAGGTGCAGGGAGGATTTATTGTCGGTTTTGATAGTGACCCACTCTCAATCTTTAAAAGCCAAATCAGCTTCATTCAAAGGAGCGGAATTGTTACGGCAATGGTCGGTTTACTAAATGCTCCTCGTGGCACCAAACTGTACCAACGTTTGAAAGAAGAGAATCGCCTATTAAAAGACATGTCCGGCGATAATATGGACTTCTCCATTAACTTCATTCCCAAAATGAACTATGAAACCCTCATCAACGGCTATAAGCATATCCTGAATACAATCTATTCGCCCAAGCAGTATTACGAGCGGGTCAAAATATTCCTGAAAGAGTTTAACCCCCAAAAAAGAAAGGGGAGATTCAAGATTCAGTCTTATCAGCTCAGGGGATTTATTAAATCTATGTGGTCCTTGGGCATCAAGGAAAACGGAAGAAGATATTACTGGAGGTTTTTTGTCTCAACTCTGCTGAAATATCCACGCTCCTTTCCTTTATCCATGAGCTTTGCCGTCTATGGATTCCATTTCCGCAAGGTTATTGAGAAATACATTAGCCTACCGATTGAGGATATCTTAGATACGAGTCAACTAGAAACCAGCCCATAAATCATAGAGGGGGAGGAACATTAACATGGACTGGGGAATGAAAAGCCGTATGGCACAACTAATCCAGGCTGATGGTCATTGCCTTTTTCTGCCGGTAGACCATGGATATTTTCAAGGACCCACTAGGAAACTAGAAGAACCGCGTAAAACTATTGAGCCACTCCTCCCTTATGCTGATGCGCTCTTCATTACCAGAGGGGTGTTACGCTCATCAGTGGACCCCGACAACAGCAAGCCAATTATTCTTAGAATGTCTGGGGGCACTAGC
>JAUXAC010000037.1 GCA_030615035.1 Dehalococcoidia bacterium
CTTTTTGAGATTGAATTAATGGGACAGGGGACTACAGAATCCAAAGAGGAAGCTAAACCCTAGAAAAAATAGGATGTTTTCATATTTTAATAAACGGTACGGTCCGGACCGAATACCTAGATAGATTTTACGAAGAGACCAATATAGGTAAGATTAATGAAATACTATATGATTGTTTAATAGAGTATAATTTCTATCGACCTCATAGGAGTTTAAATCTTTTGACTCCTATTGAATATTGTAGTAAGTTAAATAACAGAGATGCTTCAATGGTGCAAATGTATTGGACTCAGACAGTTGTTGACTTTTGAAGAAAAATTTGATATATTTAAACAAGAGGAATGTTGCTGCTGTTTTGAGTATTTTTGATAAGACTTTTCCTAAACATGCCGGGTCGCTCTCTCTTAAGACGGCTTCGGGTTTGGTTGAAGAGTATGGGGTAGATCCTGTTGTGATTAATATTGGACGGATTTAGGAAAAGAAGAAGGTGGCTAACCCGGCAGGAATGCTGATTGAGTCTTTAAAGAATGGCTGGCGGCTTCCCCCAACAGAAAAGGAGATAATTGAAGAAGAAAAGAGAAAGATGGAAGAGATGGGGGAGGCAGAGAGGAAAAAGGTAGAGAGAGAGAAATAAAGAAGGCCGAGGAAGATAGAAAGAGACGTGAGAAATTAGAGGCCAGATTCAAGAAGCTGCCTAAAAAGAGACAGGAGGAATTGAAGGAGAAGGCCAGGGAGCTATTAAGAGGAAAATAAAGGAATTGGCGAGGAAGGATTAAGGTTTATCCTGGGTCGGGATATGGTGGTGTTGTATAAGGCCCTGGGGTTGATGGGGGAGTGATAAGTTGTTTTAGAACCAATGTCCCTCATTAGCGTCCCTCATTGTAAATACCGTTTGCAAAGGAGTCAGTGAAATGTCAAATGGAAAAATCAATACGAACCCTCAATCAAAGTTATCAAGCCAAGTAGCCCTGCACAAAAGATCGCAGTCTTTAAGTAGAAAGGGGAACATTCTGGCGAATGCCCGCGTTTATCTTTCCGGGCCAATGGACTTCGTGGCTTCCAGAGTGGAGGAAAAGAAATTCGGCTGGCGTAACAGGGTGGCCGAGTTCCTGCAACGATTTGGCACCATAGTCTATGACCCCTGGAATAAACCGCAGGTGACCGGCATGCCGCATTATGGAAAAGAGGACGAGTTCTCCACCAGCAAACGCAAGAACTGGACCTACCATAATAACGAAAAGGGAGACAAGATTCGCGCCGAGTTGTGTGACCAATTCTGGCCTACGCTGCATATCGACCTTCGCATGACAGACACGGCCGATTTTCTCATCGCCTACTGTCCCACAAACATATATAGTGTCGGAACGGTCAATGAAATAGTGGTAGCCCGCACGCAAAACAAGCCGGTACTATTGGTAACGCCGCCGGTGATTTTCCCACCTTATGACAATTTAGTCAGCCATCTCAAGCAAGCCAAAGACAAGAAGGGCCAGCAGCTACTGGCCGAACTTGTCCAACAGGCCCCGCTGCGCCCTAATCCTAGAGCTATTCCCAGTATGTGGTACATGGCCCTGATTGATGCCCATTACTTCTTTGATGGGTTTGGTTTTGCCAAATATATGAAGGAATTCGGCTGGGAAGCCGGTGCTCTAGACGAACATGAGAAGGAATTCCCACCTGAACGTCCGTTGCTGCCCTATCTAGAGGGATTGGATAAAAACATACCGCAGCGTTATGACCTGGAGAGAGATGAATACGTAGAAAACCCAGAGTGGTTGATTTTTGAGGGCATAGCTGAAAGAAAATAACCATAAACAATCCGAAGAGACAGGTGTGGAGTAGGGGGTGAATATGCAAATAAATAACCCGGATTTTCCGAAAAAATTGCAGGAATCTGTTGTCAAGGGTACCGAGTGGGTTGTCCAGTACCAGAAGGAAGACGGCGAACTGGACGATTGTGGAAAGGAGCTGGTGGCATATTACAAAATGGTGCAAATGGCAGCCTTGACCGGCCAGATTCAGTCAGGCATTCACTGTCTCCAATATATTAAGAGAAATATGGTCAACGCCAATGGCGAACTCTGCTCTGGCGACGGAACTATAAAGACATATTTTTCACATTTTCAGCCCAATTATGCCAATTACATGGATGGCTGGATCGCCATTGGCTCCTGGCTCCTTGGAGACTATGCTTTTGCTAATAGTATTTGCGAAAACCTTATCAAACAACGATGTCCCAAACACGGAGGGATACCGACCGGTCCCGAGAAATGGTCTGGGCGTCTGCGTTATGATGTCCTGACCAATGCCAGTGCCGGGCGTGCCTTCCTGTTATGCGGCAAGCACGATGAGGCTCTCCATATAGCTGATTTCCTGATCGAAGTAACCTGTTATAAACACCAGCGTGACCGTGCCACCGGTCTGGATATGAGCTTCGATGCAAATTGGAATCATGTTGAACCGCCCTCTGAAAGCGACCGGGTACATTATCGCCTCGACATGACACAGAAAGGTGAGCGCATCTTTTGCCCGGCGTTTGCAAGCGCGTTCCTTTGTGAAGTCAGACATATATCCGGAAAGCGGGAGCACCTAGATGCCGCCAAGGCTTACTTCGATGTCATCGCCGGCACCATAGAATTCAAAGAAGGAAGCCTCTCGAATGGAAAATCCGGTTGGGCCGCGGGCATGCTGGGGCTGGCAATAGGGGATAAGCGCTACCGAGAAGCGGCGGCCCAAATCGTGCCGAAGGTACTGGCTCGTCAGAGGGAGGATGGCGAATTCGGTTCATCAGGCACCGGCCAGGAATCCCTTTTACCCAAGCGTCTGGAAACCACGGCAGAGCATGTAACCTGGGTAGCTCACTACCTACGGATGAATTCGTTAGGTCTATGGAGCTATTAAGACAAGGAGAATGCTCATGAATGATTTTTCTAAATATCCCCGACCTTTGATTTGTCTGGTCCGCCACGGTCAAACCAATGCCGTAGCAGAACGTCAGTACAACGGTTCCGCTGATATTCCCCTGACACCACATGGAGAAGCTCAAGCCCGTGCGATGACCAAGGCACTCGAAACAGTAAAATGGGCTGCAGTGTTATGTAGCCCCATGAAGCGCGCACGCCGCACGGCAGAACTGGCAGGGTTTCCTAATCCTGAAATCATTGACGATTTGCACGAATTCGACTACGGGCGATATGAGGGAAAAACCACCGAGGAAATTTACAGCGAACAACCTGATTGGAACTTCTGGCGGGATGGTTGTCCTGGAGGGGAAACCCTGAAGGGAGCTAAAAAGCGACTGGAAGCCGTTATTGAACGGTTGAGCCAATATGAAGGCACCGTTCTGGTTTTCAGTCATTCGCATACCATAAAAGTCCTAAGCTGTCTATGGGTAGGTCTGGAGCCGGAACTGGGAGAGATGCTCGGCTACGAAACTGCTCATATAAGTTGCTTAGGCGTGCACCGGGGAAAACATCTTATCATGCTGTGGAACGATGGTTCCCATTTGTCCAATGGGTGAGTTACTTTAGCCGTTCCGGTTACTCGGGCGGTTAGACAAATATCACGAAACGAGAACTAATTGATGTAAGGAGTGGGAAAATGCTGCTTGACCAAGAAAAACAAAGATTAGCCAAAATTAACAGCGAGTTAAAATCCAGCAAACAACGTAACACCCAAACTAACCGGGTATCGGCAAACAGGACCCACTATGAAGCACTTCGCCAGACTCTGCACCTCTACGAAGACGTCGTTCGCCGACACCGGAAGCAACACGAGACTCCGTCCGGTGCCGAATTTGCTCACCTCAAGGATCTGGCCGGTCAAGCTATCGAACAGCTAGGCGGTCAAGCAGAGCCCTGCGCAGTTTCCCTTAAAGACTATGACCATCACCTCTACGGCCCCTTCCTCGGTGTGAGTGATGAGGGGAGTGCCGTTGAGCACATCCGGGATGCCGCACTGGGTTCACCCAAGATGAAGGTCCTGGGTGATGGTGAACCAATTATTGTAGGTGTATCACATGATGCTGAGCGTTTGGCTGCGGTGGGTGAGGTAGCTGTCGGACCGGATGAATACAAGAATATCCGCCTTGAGACAATTGGTCGCATCCTGACCTCTACAAACATCGGAACCCGCCTTAACCTGCGGTATTACCGAAAACGCCCGGTGATTGAAATCAACCCCAGTAAAACGGAGTCAGTCGTCAGGCGTGCCATTCAGCAGGCGGAACGTTTCTTTGACCCCTTCCTGCATACCCCTGATAATGTCCCCCGACCATTAACGATATTCGTACGTTTCAAGATACCCCTGAGTTATAAAAAACGTCTGGAAATAATTAAAGCTATTCTAAAAGAGTTTAAAAAAGGCGATTTCTGTGACCCGAAAGCGCATAAACTGGGTCTTCTTGTAAAAGTACAATCGGGTAAACGGGGAGTCCAGACTACAAAGGAAGCCATTGATTTGGCTGTCGAAGCTGGCCTACCGGAAGTGGCTGTAGAAGGCGTCGAAAGAAAACAAGCGGTAGATAAGATTTCTATGCCTGATTTGCTTAACTTCTTTAATACCGATCAGACTACCGAACTGATGACCTATGCTGTACAGCGAGGGGTCATGCTCTCGCCGCGTAATATGGTGGATACCGACACAGTGGCACGAAATGTCTGGGGAGGACTGCAGTCAGCCAGGAATATAGGGCTGGAGCTGGGGAAATACGGACTTTTCCCGCTTACGCTCCCTCAATGTGACATCATCATGGGAACCGTACAAAAGTGGTTTTCGTCATGGACTGCGGCGCCAGCATTCTACATCGATTTCCCCGCGGTGGATAGCAGTATCGTCTACACAGAAGACACGATTACCGACGGCCTGAAAAAATGGCTCGAAATGGTATCCAAGCATAATATTCGCGTAGTGTTAATTGATACTGCCGATAAGGACAAGGGCAGGAGAATTTTAAAGAATAACCCAACCGATAAAGTTGGCATCCTTACCTATGACCAAATTGCCGATATCGATGGTTATGCCGCAAAACTGGGGATTAAAGTGCTATGGGCCGGAGGTCTCACCATACTACAGGCCTATCAAATGGGGAAGTTGGGCGTCTTCGGCATTTATGTGACCACAGCCTCATCTGCCTCGGTGGCGGTGACTGGCATCTATGCTAATGACCGCATGCTGGCCAGCCAAAAGGAACCGACCCTGAAAGGCGTAAGCCGGGTGAAATTGCTTCTCGAAGCTGGTTTCATGGTTCAACAACTTACAAAACTAAAACAGGTGCAAGAGGCACAAACAATTGAAACCAAAGCCAATGCGCTGATTACGGCCATCAGCGCCCGCAAAATTGACGAGGAGAAGGTCAAATCTGTACAGGACGATTTATACAATCAGGTCGTTTATGCCTGGAGGGTCGTCCTGGCGAAATAGCATCCGGCACCTCAGGTTAAAAACACCAGAATCCTATAAAAGGGGAGGGCAACCATGAGAGTAAGAAAAAGCAACGGGGGTATATCAGTTCACGCTATTGCCGGAAGTTACGTCATCCTGCTGGGACTGGACGCTACTCCGGAAGCTGCCAGAGGGCTCTTAGGTTTTGCCATACGGCGGACTGACCACACAGAACAAGAAAAATACTGGTTGAAAGGTTTCCGTACTTTTGAAGAGACCATGCCCGATCCAGTTCCGGGTAGCAGCGTTAGCACGTACGAACATCCGATTCAGGGATTCATGTGGGGTGATTACACCGCCAAACCAGACCACGAATATACATTTGAAGTTATTCCGGTCTACGGGACACCGAAGAATCTTGACTACGGCGAGCCTATCAGCGTAAATATAGCAACCGAGCGAGAAAACCAAGGTGAGCATGCGGTCTATTTCAATCGGGGAGTAGCCGGCAGCCAGGCATATGCCGCAAGATTTCAGAACAAGCCACCTGATAAAATTCCCGGCCGCAAGGCGTACAAATGGCTTTCACGCGGTTTGAAAGAGGCCATGCTGCGTTTTATCAAACGGGCTAGGAGCAATCGCTATGGACTGCGCATGGCTGTATATGAATTCAATTACATACCGGTGCTCGAAGCTCTTAAGGCTGCCAGCCAAAATGGGGCAGACGTTAAAATAATTTATGATGCCCGAAAACCTAAGAATTACGATCCCAAGAAGCAACTGCGTCCCGTCACAGCAAGCGACAAAGCAATCGAAGAACTGGGAATCAGAAACTTAATGCTCCGCAGAACTAAAAACTCTTCCTATATTTCACACAACAAATTTATCGTCCTATTAAAAGACGGAAGACCGATTGAGGTCTGGACCGGTTCCACCAACTTTACCGAGGGTGGCATATTCGGCCAATCTAACGTCGGGCATATTATCCGTAACCATGAAATTGCACAGTCATATCTGGACTACTGGCATCGCCTGGCCAAGGACCCAGCAGCCAAAGCGCTTCGCGAGGCCAATTTGAAAGCAACGCCGAATCCGCGAGGTGCAATTTGCCAAGCGGCAATTACGCCTATCTTTAGTCCACGGCCCACCACAACCGCTCTAAAATGGTATGGCAAATGTCTACAGCAGGCAAAGGGAACCGTCTGTTTTACCGCTGCCTTTGGGGTTACAGAAGAACTAGCACGGATTTTAGCTAAAAAGCCGAACCAATTACGCTACATTCTGCTCGAAAAACCCGGCAAAACATTCTACGTCTATGACAAGGTAATAAATAACTGTATTGCCATCGGAGCAATCGTCCCAAATGACTGCCTGCACAGCTGGCTCAAAGAACGCCTTACAGGCTTAAATGTGCACGTTCGTTTCCTGCATACTAAATACATGTTAATTGACCCCTTGACAGACAATCCTACTTTAATTACAGGCTCAGCTAATTTTAGTGTAGCGTCTACCAGAAACAACGATGAAAATATGGTGATTATTCAAGGAAATACTAGGGTAGCAGACCAGTACCTATGTGAATTTATGCGCCTTTTCAATCACTTCTACTTTCGCAATTATTTGAATCGTGCCATGGCAAAACCAGGCTCCAAGGTCCGTAAATCCGCTTACCTTGCTCCTGACGATAGCTGGACACACAAATTCTATGTAGAAGGCTCTTACCATCAGACAGAACGCTTGTTATTCAGGTGACTTTAAATTTTTGGTTCTTCTGGAATTAATGTGGACTATGTCTAAATAATATGATATATTTCTCCTCCAAAAAAATCATAATCTTTGGGGACGGAGTTGAGATGGTTGACATATCGCCTTCTCCATATTTTCTTTAACATTCTTCCTTGATTAACTCCTTTCCACACTTCTAAACTTTTCAATTCGGCGTAATTGAACTCATCAAAGACTAAGCTGAATTTT
>JAUXAC010000169.1 GCA_030615035.1 Dehalococcoidia bacterium
ACGATGACTAACAGTAAAGACTTAGCCAGAATACTCAGGCAGCAAAGGGTTATGAGGGAGCTGACCCTGCAGCAGCTTGGCGAAATGTCAGGGGTATCCGCATCACACCTTGGTCGCATAGAGAGGGGAGAGCGTTTCCCATCGGCCCATATTCTGCGGAAGATTGCCAAGCCTTTGGGCATTGCTGAGGCCGAGCTGCTTACTTTAGCTGGCTACCTGTCTGTCCATCCTTCCGAGGCTGAGAAGCCCAGTGGTGTGCGCTTGGACCCTTATGTGGTAACGGTGCTATCACTGGAGCCCGTCGAGGTGCAACGGGCTGTCGTCGGAATCCTCTCTGTATTGAAGTCTATTGCTCAAGCACATTCCAAGCCATCTGAGTTGCCTGAGTTTCGTGAATACGCCCACAGGAAATACCCTCAACTTGATGAAGATACTATAACTATGGTTGAGGACTTAATAGAGCATCCGCCGAAGGGCTGAGCAACCGGTAAAAACTTAGTAGGAGATGATGCTATCCATGAGCTCGGAAAACGAAAAAACGGTTTGCACAATTGAAGGTGCTTTTAGTGCCCCAACGATGTGGGGGACATTAGGCCCGCTTAATTTACATTTTACTGACAAGAGAATAATTGTAGGACACCTTAGAAGAAGTGGTGGTTTCTTTGGAGTGAAGCAAATCATTGGAGTAGTCATAGCTGCAGTGGGATGGAGTTTGATTCGCCATGGGCTTATTTGGGTGGGCGTAGCATTGATAATAGTCGGCGGCGGAATTTGCTTATCCAGTTTTTCGAGAAAGACTAGAGTGGTAAACGAAAAACCCGAAACCCAAAAGACGCCTGAAGAGATACTTGCTTCGCATAGCAAGAATTATGCAATAGACTATGATGATGTACAGAAGGTTATTTTGAAATGTCCACTGAAGACGGGACGTAGTGATATCACAATCGAATCAAGAACTGGAAGATTGGCACTTGAGTTTAAGAAGGAACAATTTGAGGACGTTTCATCATCGTTACCAATACTCCTTCCAGGCAAGGTTGAAGTAAAGTAGGCAAGGAGATAGGAAGACGGAGTGGATAGAACCTTGCTCACTAAGATAAGGAAGGTATGTCGAGGGTAGAGCATCCGCCGAAAGGCTGAGAAAAGCTATGAAAGAATCTAATGACCAAGATTACAGGCTGTGGGTGTTGCTAAACCAGGTGAGAGACGTAGTATTGAAGGCTAGGCAGAAAGAACTCGACCAATACAATATTTCTGCCACCCAGGCTGCTACTTTGCTGGTTATTGAAGCTATTGGCCCCAAGGCAACGGCTACTGAGATATCGCGGCGACTGTTCCGAAAGCCTCACTCAGTTTGTGGTGCTGCCGGTACCCTGAGCAGGATGGAAAAGAAAGGACTGGTGAGGAGGCTCAAGGACTTGGATAGAAAGTACCTAAGAAGAGTCGTCTTAACAGAGAAGGGACGTGAAGCCTATTATCAATCAACCAAGCAAGAGTCCATCCGCCAGATAATGTCTTCCCTATCTGAAGAAGAGCGCCAGCAACTGACCTCATGTTTGGAAACATTACGGGATAAGGC
>JAUXAC010000035.1 GCA_030615035.1 Dehalococcoidia bacterium
CCCAATAAGCAGGGCCCTGGTGACAACCCTGAAAATCTTATACGCGATTATAATAAAGATAAAAAACCCTACGAATAGCAGTATTATCTGCGGCTGCATGAACTGCCCCAGGGCTTCAGCAATAGCCATGGTATAATATTGTCCCCGGGATTTTAAAGCTTAGAAAGAGATTTCAGTTCCTATGCCTTTTCCGCCATTCAGCAGGTTATAGACATTTCCCTCTTTTGTTATATTAAAGATAACAACCTTGGTGTCCTTCAGGTTCTCCCTAAGCTTCAGAAGTTTTCCTCTCATACCTCCAGTAACATCCGTGGTTCTTGCCTCCCCAACCTTCTCCAGAATCCCGTCAAAATTATCATTATCAATCCTCTTTATCAGCTCTGCCTTGGGGTTTGCCTTGGGCTCATCCGTAAAGATTCCGTCCACGTCTGTTCCCAGTAAAACCCCATCCGGATTGAATTTCTTTGCAAGAAATGCGATTATGGCATCCCCGCTCACGACGCTCGCGTTCAGCTTTTTATCCGGGACCATCTGCCCGTAAAGCACGGGTATCTTTCCCTCAGCAATGGCTCTTTCAACCCCCTCCATATTAAATTCAACAATTTTCTTTTGCTCCTGGACAATCAGCCCATTGGGGTCCATCCCAACTGCCTCCAATCCCGCCTGGTTCAATATCCTTACAACCAGGGTGTTCAAAAAATTACAGTCCTTTATTGTCTTGGCAAGCCCCTCCTTCTGCCTTTCAGTAAAAACACCATTATCAATATCATATTCCTTGACATTGGTGTGTCCAAAGGGTCCTGCACCATGCACAAGAATAAGCCTGAAATCTTCCTCCCTTGCCTTTTTTATCTCTCCTGCAATCCTTCCTATAACATCTTCCTTTGCTTTCAATTTATTCTCATCCTTAAAGGTAATACTGCTTCCGCCTATTTTCAGTATAAACAAATCCATAGTATCACTCTGTCCTGACAATTCCCTGCTCTCCGTCCACTTCCACGGTCATCCCGTCCTTCAGCTGGGATATGTCAATCCTGTCCACGCAGGGTATTTCAGAAATAATCACCCCGACTGCAACAATGGTCTCGCATTCCTTATTGATTATCGCTGCGGGTGCGGTCCCGGCCTTTTTCATTCGGTAAAGGGTGTAGGAGCCCACAGTGGAGCCCTTGCCCTGTGGGAAGACCAGAATCTTGCTCTTAACACTCTTGCCCTCCAGGGGATGGCCCTTCTCCACAACCACCCCTGTATCCGGCTCCACTCCGCCATAGAAGCTTATGCCCTCTGAGGAAACCAGAATCTCTCCCTTTACATTTCCCTTGCAGATTTTCCTACCCTTTAATTCCATATCATTCACCTGTAGCAATCTCTACGCACTCCTCCAGGCTGCAGAACCTGGTCTTGAAATCATTCTTCCCCCTCCCGTAGAACACCCCTTTTGCGGAATTTGTGGCAGCGCCCTTGAACCTTCCCTTCAGGGGTGCCACGGCAAGGCAGGTGTCGCATGCGAATTTTGCGCCTGCCTCCTCTATGATTTTGGTGTATCCTGCCTGGTCAGCCATCCTCTTAACAGGCCTTGCAGTGCATATCCAGAATTCCTTCTTGACCTTCTTGCCTTTCAGAAGCCCCGCAATCTCTGCAATCTCCTTCAGGGTGCAATGGGGGCACCCAATGGAGACAAAATCTATCTCCTCTGCATCACTGAGCTCCTCTTTGGCCTTTTCAATATCCTCCTGAGTCACCTCAATTTTCTCCTCCGGAACCTTGGTTCTGTTGGGGGTTATGCCCTCCATATAGAACAGTGCAGTCCCGCCATATGTTGCAATGCTCGCCGAGAAGCTCTTCAGCTCCTCTGTCCTTGCGTTCTTTATGCCCCTTATCAGGGGAATCCTGTTCTTTATCCTGTCACCAATGACCTTGCCCAGGGCCCCAAAGTCTGTTATGTCCCTGATGTCAGTTTTCACATCAACCAGGACCTGCGCTTGCCTGTTTTCATCCAGATGCATCCCGAACTCAGGGGTCCTGCCTGTCAGGGCCGAGGCCAGGGCAGAGGGCCCTCCCTCCCTGTTAGTCCTGGCTCCCAGGACAGAGTTCGCAAAGCACACTGCAGAGGACTCTGCCCAGGCAATGTGCTCCCCGAACCTCGGCAGATTCCCGATAAGATAGGGTGTGCATGTGCAGGTGGTTATAATACCCATCTTCTTGAAAGCCTCAATCACGAGCCCCTGCTTCTCTGCAAAATCCTCGGAAATTCCCAGGTTCTTCCAGTTCTCCATATCCATTCCAGCAGGATTTAGTGTGGTCAGCACCCTGACCCTCCCGTCCTTTGCCATATCTGCCAGGAACTCCAGGCCTGCATCCCCAAGGTTGGAATAGCTCACCCCTGCAATCTGCACAGAGCCCACATCTATAAGCTTCTCAGCTCCGAATATCTCCCCCAGGGCTGTCAGAATCTCCATGCTCTTTTTCACAGCGTTTCCATGCTTGCCTTCCAGCATCTCCTTCTCTTCCTGCGTCAATTCCATTCAATCACTCCAAGAAATCCTTAACATTCACCTTCGGGAACTCCACCCTTCCAAAGCTCTTCCCTTTTGCAACCAGGGGCTTTGTGAGGTCAAACCCCATTTTGTATGTCATCTTGGTCCCGGGCTCCCCGCTCGGGTCAAGACTGGAACCTGGTTCCCTGCCCTTGATGAATATGTCCTGGTCGCCCTGGAACCTTGTGGCCATTGCCCATTCCACCTCCAGGGGCTCAAGGATATTGATATCCTTATCCACTACAAAGGCATGCTTCATGCTTGAGTGCCCTGCGAATGCAGCCTCCAGGGCATTCTTCCCATCATCCTCATTCTGCTTGTCTATCTTGATAATCCCATGCAGCCAGGAGCAGCCGCCGGGGTTTATGCTCACATCCAGGCACTTTACGCCTGCCTCATTCACCTTCCTGAATATGGTGGGCTCCCTTGGCATCCCCATAAGTATCTTGTGCTCCAAACAGCCTGGCAATAGGGCCTGCCATATGGCATCCCTCCGGTGCGTGATCTTCTTCATAGTGAACACAGGCTCCTGCCTCACAACGTCCTGGGTTTCTGTCAGGTCCACAAAGGGCCCCTCATCTGCCTTCTCCTCCAGGGATATGCTTCCTTCCAGGACCCATTCACAGTCCGCTGGTACGTATGCATCAAAGGTCTTTGCCTTCACCACTTTTAATGGTTCCAGTGTGTTAGCTATCTCCATTTCATCCTTCCCCTTCTCCACGCTGGTTGCTGCAGCAAGCAGGATATTGGGCGAATTCCCGATACAGACAGCAATGTCCAGTTTCTTCTGGTCCTGCAGGAACTGGTCAAAATGTCTCTTGCCCACAATCCTGACAGAAAACTTGTCCTTCCCAATCTGCATCATCCTGTGGAAATCCAGGTTCTGCCCAAACTCAGGATGCTTTGCAACCACAACCCCGGAGCTTATATAATTTCCACCATCGTTCTGGCAATGGAACAGAATGGGTATCCTGTCCAAATCCACTTCCATCCCCACCTCCTGGCAGGGAGCATTCTTCACCACCTCTGGTTTGGAGGGATTGTCTATCGCCTCAATCATCTTCGGGATGAGCCCCTCAGGCTTTATGCCAAGGTATTTTGCAATGAGTTCTTTACTGGAAAAGACATTCCCAACAACCCTAAAATCAGACTCCTTTATCTTATTGAACAGAACAACCCTGTCCTCCAGTGCCTTGAGCAGGCCGGAAGCTTCCAGCTTTTTGGAAACCGACTTATCAATCACCTGGAGCTTTCCCTCATTCCTGAGCTTCTCTATGAAATCCCTGAAACCCATAATTATTTCCACCTTTTAAACTTTTTATTGTTTACCCCAAGCGCATCCAATACCTTCCCTGTCATGAAATCCAGCATATCCTGGATGCCTTCTGGTTTATGATATAATCCAGGGCTCAGGGGCATTACAATCCCCCCGTAATGGGCTATCTTTCTCATGTTCTCCAGGCAGGGCCCGCTCAGTGGGGTTTCCCTGATGCACACCACCAGCCTCTTTCTCATCTTGAGCATATTGTCCGCTGCCCTGGTTATCAGGGTCCCTGAATGCGCGCTTGCAATCTTAGAAGCTGTCTTGACAGTAGCGGGTATCACCACCATTCCGTCCACCAAAAAGCTTGAACTCGATATTGGCGCTGCCATGTCCTTGTTGTCAAAGCATTTGGTGGCCAGCTTCTTGACATCCTCTGGGCTCTGGCTGGTCTCCTCCCTTACCAGCTTCTCCGCCCACTCGGACAGAACCAGGTATGTTTCAACCCCGGCTTCCTTTAGAGCTTTCAGTACCTCTATCCCATACCGGATTCCGGATGCCCCGCATACTGCAACAATGATTCTCATACGCTTAGAAATTGTACTATATATTTAAAGGCATGCTGAAACAGCTTCGTCAAAGGCAGAACAAGCTATCCGATAGTGGTCCTGAGGGTCTTGAATCCAGCATCCTCCAGCGCCTTTACCACCCTCTCCTGCACCTCTGCCCCTGGGGTGAGTGCAACTATAAACCCGCCCCTTCCTGTCCCGGTAAGCTTGGCCCCTATTGCCCCATTCTCCTTTGCAATCCTAATCAGGTTCTCCAGCTCGTCACAGGAGACCCCCATCTTCCTCAGGAACTCCTGGTTCTTATCCATCAGCATACCAACGGATGACCAGTCAGAATTCCTTACGGCACCCAATGCCTGGTTGTAGACCTCCCTGTATTCCCTGCATATACCATCAAACCATTCCCTGTTCCCTTCTTTTTTCCTTCTGACATCATCCACCACGACCTTGGTCTCCTGGGTTATGCCAGTGCTTGCCATCACAATCTCCACAGGATTGGCGACAGAAAGCCTTTCAATCTTGTTGGGCCCTCCCAGGAGGTTCTTCTCAAAGGTTATGAACCCGCCGAATACAGAGCAGGTGTTGTCAATCCCTGAGGGGGTCCCAGCTCCTGCCTCCTCTGCAATGTAGGCAGCCTGGTTTATCTTTTCATCGTCCATCCCCAGCCCTAGCATCTGGTTCAGGGCCCTGCTTATGCTTGCTGCCAGGGCAGCGCTCGCACCCACGCCAGAGGAGCAGAGCAGATTGCCGGAAAGCGTAATCTTTACAGGCTTCCTGTCCAGGTCCAGATTGAAGTGCCTAATCAGCGCCTTCAGCTGCCTTTGAATCTCCTCCCCCTTTTTTTTCTTATATCCAGGGACCTCAGGCCTGTTGTCCACAAACTCAAATTTCCCAGCCTCTTCCACTCTTGCAATGGTCTTGTTGCCTATGCCAGAGGCTATCCCAGGAATACCATACACTACAAAATGCTCTCCAAACAGTATTACCTTTCCGAACCCAGAACCCTCAAATGCCATATTCAAATTTGGGCGAAAGGCTTAAAAAGGTTATTATGTTATTACTGCTAAGGTGTTATAATGTCTGAGATGTTCAGGATGGATGACAGTAATATGCCTCTAAGGTTAGGAAGCGCTTTGAGGGTTCCCAGCTATGCATATCCCAATTGGGGAATCCCGGAAGGGGCATACAGGATAGAGAGCGACACTGCTTATACCAGCGAATGGAGGGAGGGTTCCCCAAAGCAGATGCAGTATGTAATAGACGCTGTTTTAGAGGCAGGCTTTGATAACAACTCCCAGATTCTCAGGGATTCCTGCGCAAGGGTGGTTGCTGCCAAGGTCAGGAATCTGGCGCAGAGCCCCAAGAGGAGGGAGAGGATAAACTACATGGATGTAGGCGCAGGGGTAAGCACAATCAATGTTTTTGACGCAATAGATGACAATTACAAGGAAAGGGTCTTCTTCACCCTGATGGAGCCCTCTGAGAAAAGGGTTGAAGATACAGCCTCACATCTGTCGAAAAAGGGCTTGAAGAGGAACAAGGACTACAGGGTTATTGTTGCCCCGGACCAGCACCTCCTCGCCTTTGTAAAGTCAAGGAGCCAGGACATCGTCTCCTATGTGGCAAGCCTCCATCACCACTCCTACACAGACACCACTGCAAAGACAGTGAATGTGGTGATGAAGAAGAAGGGCCAGCTTGTGGTGTCAGACTGGCACAACCCTGAATGGGAGCATCCAAACAGGGTATACAAGGCCCTAAAAGAGGATTTTGATACTGAGGAATTTGGCTGGGAAAGAAAGGAAATAGATTTGGCACTATTTGCAAGAACCTTTCCCAAGGCCTATGAGGAAGCACCTGAGCTCTCACCCCTGGACCACGGCTCCTACATGCAGATAAGGAAGTTCTGGCAGGGATATGCCAGGATAAGGAAAAAGGCAATAGATACAGGGGAGTTTGATGTGAATGATGATATTCTGATGCTTGAGGCCCATGTGCCGGTGGAGAGGCAGAACGAGGTCCTAAGGAATGCAGGGTTCATGATAAGCCCCAAATTCGTGGAAGATTTAAACGGACAGGACAATATTAAGGACAACCCGGAGCAGCTGCTCAATGACAGCAGGCTCCTGATGACAACGGTTGCATACAAGCAGTAGGTGAGAAAATGAAGTCCGTACTACTTGATGTGGACGGCGCACTGATTGACAGCGTGCCTGAGCTCTATCGAACAACATGTAAGATGTGGCAGGATTTATACTCCCAGCCATTCCCTTTGAACGAAGAAAGATTCACTGCCGAGAGACCCAACATAACAACCATGCTGGATTACTTCTCCATAATCAATGGAATTCTGGAGGAAATGGAGTATGACGATGAAATCATATCAGCCCCTGAGCTAAAGCAAGCCTTCTATGATAAGCGCAAGGAAAGGATGGCAACAAGCAGGGATGAATGGATTGCTGAAAACACGCTATATGACGGCGTCCCAGAGATGCTGGCTGAGCTGCAGGCAATGGGGATAATCAATGCTGTTGTTTCCTCAAAGAACGAGGGTGCAATAAGGGAGCTTTTCAAATACCATGATATATCCAAATATTTCAAAACAATTGTGGCCCTGGAAAAGGGCGGGAGGACCGAACAGTTCAGGCTTGCCCTCGACAACCTGGGCATCCAGCCGCAGGACACAATAGCATACGATGACCAGGGGAAGAACCTGATTGTGGCAAGGGATATGGGTATAGTCCCTGTTGGAGCCCCGCAGGGATACGCAAAGCCAGGCGAGCTTGATGAATTTGAGTGCGCAACAATAGCAGAATTCCCTGCAGCTGCAAAAAGAATTTTCAACCTTTAACTTCTTTCAGAATCCTTTCTGTATAATTCGTCAATTTCAGCTTTTTTGCCTCTTCCAGTGTAAACCATCTAAATTCAGCAGCATCGCTTCCTGCCATTATCTCTCCAATGACCCTTCCCCTGAAGGCATGACACCTGTGTTTATGTGCCACACCACCAACCCTTTCTTCACCTTCCGGGACATCATGCACAAAAACAAAGAACGGTTTTTTCTCTGTTTCCACACCACCAACCTCTTCATTGGCTTCCCTTTGTGCAGCCTGCTCCGGGGTCTCGCCGGGGTCCACATGCCCTCCGGGTGTTGCCCACAAACCCTTTTGAGGAGGGGTGCCTCTCTTTATAAGTAGTATCTTTCCGTCCTTCTCAATAAGATTTGTAGCAGTATTTTGCAGAATCATATGTCAAACGAAAGCCTCCCGTATTTTATCCTGATTTTGTAGCCGGAATCCTTCAGGGTATGGAGCTTGAAGGAGCCGAACCGGTGCTTCCGGAACATATGGGAAACCATTGCCTTTACAAGGACAACGCTGCTGACTATCTTTATGGTTATC
>JAUXAC010000145.1 GCA_030615035.1 Dehalococcoidia bacterium
TTAGGGCTAAAGTTTATCATGGAGGCCTTGGCGAAAGGAATGGAGAAAGAATGGATTACGGAGAAAGATGCCAAGAGGATTTATGCCTACATGATGAGCCAACTGGGGCTCGAAATTGAGGCCCGGGAGGATGGAAGGTGAGGATAACCTTTTTGGGAACCAGGGGTGAGGTTGAGGAGAAGGAGAGGACTCATCGGTATCAGACGGGACTCTTGATTGAGGGCAAGGAAGCGAAGATTTTGCTGGACTGTGGAGAGGAAAAGTTTCTGAAAGAAAAGCCTGATGCTATATTTTTGACTCATGCTCACCCCGACCACAGTAAGGGTTTGAAGAAAGGTACTGAGCTCCCGGTATATCTTACTCGAGAGACTGAGGAGGGCGTAAGGAAGTTTGGTCTGGAGAACCGCACCAGACTTGAGGCCGGGAAGGAAACTTCCTTGAAGGGGCTTAAGATAATCCCTTATCGAGTGTACCATTCGCTGAAAGCCCCGGCGGTGCTGCTTAAGATCTCCGAAGGCGATTTCACTTTTATCTTTGCTCCGGATGTTCTCTCAATTCCAGACCGTGAGAAGGTTTTAGAGGGCGTTGACCTCTACATTGGTGATGGCTCGTCGCTGAAGAGGAATCTGGTACGGCGAAGCGACGATAAAGTTATTGGCCATGCTGCGGTGAAAACTCAAATGGGGTGGCTACACAAGGCAGGCGTGCAATATGCCGTTTTTACCCACTGGGGAACGGAAGCTATTCGACTCCATGGTAATACTTTGAAGTTCAAGGTTCGCAGATTCGCTGGGCCGGGTTTAAAGGCTGAAGTTGCTCGTGATGGAGTGGCCATTGACTCAAAAGATTATGAGCGCCTAGGGGCTCGAGAGGCTGAGTTGCTCGAGGCCGTTTTGCCGTATAAGCCAAAGATTGAGAAGAAGATTGACCTTATTCGGACTCGTGATGATTGGAGGATCTTTGGAGGTTGGTATGCCCAGCTAAAGGAAAAGGGGAAGTTTAAGTACTCTAAGGATGAGATCCTGAACAAATTCCTAATTGCCTGCTTGAAGGAACTTATAAGAGACGGTTCGACCGAGTTTCACCCGGAGAATTGGAAGAAGCATCCTCGCGAAATTTACCTCGAGGCTTTTGACAAGGTAGTCAAAAAATTCAGGTATCTCGTGGAGCCTCACGGAACGATGATCTGGGAGGGCAAAAAGACTGCCACCGTTCACGCCCGCCGGTTTATCCAGGGAGCGTTTTTCAGCATTGTGGAAGACGATAAGGAATTTGGGTTTGCTCGATTTCAAGAGGCTAAGCCAATCACGCTTGAACAGTTTGAAGAGCTGAAGAGGCAACATAAGGTGAGCGAGGAGGAGCGTAAAGAGTGGTGGCCCGATGCGGAGGTTCTTTACTTTTATAAACTCAGGACTTGGATTCCTTTCGATGTGCCACGGAAAGTTACCGTGCCACGGGGGATCAGGACGTACGGGGCCCGCAAGGATTTGAAGGGCGAGAGAAAGAGAAGTATCGGTGAGCAAACAGATATGGCTGTAATGTTGATGAAGTATGGGGAACTTGAGGCAAAAGGATTAAAACAAGATGAAATTATTAAGAGGATCGCAAAGGGGTTTCTGCCGATAGGTTTTGACATTGATTACTGGAAGGAGAGGGTTAGAGCCGTTCTGCGTTCAGTGGGTGTGTTGAAAGAGGCGAAGCATCGGAAAGACCAATGTATGAAATGTGAAAAGGGGCCTGAGTTTGAAGTGCTGTGGGCGGAGGGAATGGCGAGAGCGTGGTTCTGTAAAAAGCACTTTCAAGAATGGGCGAAGGAACGTATCGAGAAGTGTAAAGAAGAAGGGTTTGCCGTGGACATTGATGCGGTGAAGAGGGTAGACGGTGGGATGGTAGGTGAGAAGTGGAAGGACAA
>JAUXAC010000070.1 GCA_030615035.1 Dehalococcoidia bacterium
TTGCCTTCAACTACGGGGGTCGGACTGAGATCCTAGATGCAGTGCGCCAGCTTGTAAATGAAGTTACCCTTTCCGAGGCGATGCGCCTCATAGTAGATTGCGAAGCCACTCTCCGAGAGATAGACGAAACATCATTCAGCCGCCACCTCTATACGGATGGCATGCCCGATGTTGATCTGGTAATCCGCACTGCCGGCGAGTTTCGCTTATCAAACTTTATGCTGTGGCAAACGGCTTACAGCGAATTCTACTTTACCCAAACTCTATGGCCAGATTTTGATACCAAGGAGCTTGAGAAGGCACTGGAAGCCTATAGCCAGCGACGGCGGCGATTTGGGGGAGATTAATTCACTTTACTTCAACAAACGCCACTTCAAAACAAGAGAGCGAACAAAACAGAAACGCACTTCAAGGCAAGGAAAGATAATAGAACCACGCTTAGAAAAGAAGTTCCTCCCCCCTTTCAACATCCAGAAGCCCCATAGTGCCTTTACCATTAACACTCTCAGCTATGGCTTTAAGAAAATCCTTTCTTCCGAGCAGGATGGTATATTCTTTGTGTGGCACAGCTAGATAGCCGTTACCACCGCCATAGTAAATGGCATAAACCGCCCTGATAAAGCCCTCTAGTAGTTCTGAGAAATTACGACCGCTTCCCTTTGCCTCAATCCACAAAAGGTCTATCGGCTTGGTTTTTAGCCCTTGGTGGTCTATCAGCACGGAACGACCAATTCCGTCCGGCACGGGCACTTGCCCCAGTCCCTTTTTTAGGATTCCTTTGTAGCGGAAGGAGCGGCTTAATAACCATTCCTTCACTTTTAGATTTACCTCGTCCTCAGTCAATTTAATTCACCTCACGGCACGAAACTCCAAGCCGACTAAAACCAACGGACTTAACACCACCGAAAGTTAAGAAAAGCAAACTAACCTCAACCACGCTTTCTTATTTACTTTAGTCCACCTCACGGAAAGCCATGGCAATTCAATACAGGTCAAGGCACAAAACTATAAGTCAAACCAGAAAACGACAACCACTAAAGCTTTAATCTCTTCTGCTCAGCCTTGAAACTCTTAACCTCAAAAGTGCCATATCCCTGGGAGTGTTTATCCCCAATCCCAGTGGCTCTACCTAGCTCTCTTAAAGCCTCCTCTACCATCTCAGGCGTAATTGACCTCGCAAAGGACAAAATCTTAACCTTTATTAAAATTGAATGGGGTAATATTAACCAGTAAGTTGTTGTTGACCTCGTCCCCCCACGGGCATCCGAGACCACGATATGCTGTTTGTTTGGATAAGCCAATCCCTTCGGATACTCAAGGTTATCCTCTGGGGCTTTATCGGAGCCAACAAGCTCTTTGGCTTCAGCAATAGGCTGCCAGAGGCTAGCACCATCGGCAGGAAAGGTTTTAATTGCATTCACCTGCTCCTTGTAGGATGACCTTAGCAAGGGTAGCTGCTTTCGTAGCCACCCGGCAACTCTCTGTGAGGGGTTAAACACCACTTTGCCATCTCGCATCCAGTCGGCCGAGAATATCCTTTTCTTTGTTGCCCCAATGCCTTCGTCCTTTGTTTGAAGAGAGAAGGCTAGATTTGTAACCTCCAACTCTACCTGCGCTTCCCAGAAATAGGCTGGTTTTAATGCTGGCATTTTAGACCTCCTTCAATTTACGATAATCTAATTCACGCAAATCCAAACCACGGCACTCAACTAAAAAAGACGGCAAGTAACTCAATCCACACTACTTTCCTTTTTTGTTCCTTTCACCTCCTTCCATAACTCAATCAGCTGTGTAATAATACCGTCCAAGGTCTGCCCAGGAGCTTTAACAGAGTGTAGGTTATCCCTCGTTTCCTTCTTTATCCTTATTAGAACCGTCTCTTTGTGCATACTGTAATTATACAGCAGTTAGCACTAATTGGCAAGCGCCCCTAGTGTGTGTTAAATTATTGTTATGGGACTCTTTAGTAGGGTTCAAGAGGCAATTCGCAGCTTCCGGAACCGCCGCTTCGTCATTATCCTCTCGGAAAGCGAGGGGGAAGGCGACCTAGCTTGCCCTGCTGATAGCATTACGGCAGCAGGGATTCTCTTTATGGCACGGGTCGCAAGCGGGCTGATATGCCTGGCTCTACCTAAGGCGAGGCTTCAGGAACTAGAAATAGATGCCCTACCTTCAAAATATCAGGCAAGACCAACTCCATTTTATTCTAGTGTTGATGCAGTTGCGTCGGGGTCTGGAATTAGCCCAAAAGACAGGGCGTTCACCATAAGGAAGATAATTGACCCCAACACTAGGCCATCTGATTTAGCCCGCCCCGGGCATGTTATGCTGCTCGGCGCTCATGCTGATGGGCTGATTGGCCGCAATGGTCATACCGAGGCTGTCGTTGAGCTTGCCAAGCTAGCTGGCTTATACCCTGGTGGTGTCTTATGCGAGCTGGTGAGTGATACTGGGGAAATGATGAATGCCAAGGAGCTGAAGGCTCTGGCCAAGAGGTTTAACATTCCGATTATCACTGTCGGCATGCTGGCAGAATTTGCCAGGTCTCTGCTACAAAAAAGGGCTTGACAAACAAAATAAAATAGCCTAGCATTAAATTATAAGCCTACGGAGCTTGCCGATGAAAGAATCGGCTCCGTAGGCTTTTTGTTTCATCGGTAGCTCTAAGGCAAGTAAAAACTCCCGAGGGACACTCTGGAAGAGTTTTCTTCCATCCCTCGGGAGTTTCTTTTCCAGGGAGTCCCCAGGGGGGAAAAAGGAGGTAGAAGCTATGGCACAGGAAATCGCATTTGCCGCACCAACTACCGAGGAGATGACCAGAGCGGCAGTTGGAGTGGGGACAGGCCTTGCCACTGGTCTCGGTGCAGGGCTGATGGCCAAGATAGCACCACAGTTTGGCGTCGTGTCCCCTATTCTGACTTGGGGTATGCTACTGGTAGCACCTGTAGTTGGAATATTTGGCGCTCTTTTCACCAAAGGCATACTTAGCGATGCATGCATCGGGGTAGCTGCAGGTGGCGCAGGCGCTCTTGGCTATTGCGTCCCAGCACTGCTACCCGAGCTGGGTCTAGAGCGAAAGGCACTGACCCCAGAGCAGAGAGCTGCTCTGGCTGCTCACGCTAAGGTCAAGCTGCTGGCAGCAGGGCCACTCAATGCTCCGCAGAGGGCACAGGCCCAGGCAGCCGTTGGCGCCGGTTACGAATAAAATATGGCTCTCACCTAGGGAATAGGCGGAGTACCAAAGGAGAGAACAATGGAAAACCTATTTGAAGAACGCACGGTCGAATATTTGTATGACTTTCCAACACTGGGCGCACTGGCCGCGGGGAACAAGTGGATGCCATCCCCCAAGGACGCCAGAATCATTGATGACGCCACCCTGGATGAAGATGAGGTCGCCGAGCTTTTTGCTGCGCAAATCGTAAACAAGGACGATGTGCCTATAGAGGGCTTCTGGCTTAAGTTAGATGACGCTCTGGAGGTTGATGATGAAATCTTCTGCCCAGGCAGCAGCGAGATAAACATGCTCCCTCCATGGCAGCGAGCGCGCCACAAGCAGCTTATAAGGTTCGGAAAGCCAGCATCCACCAATCTCCTCCAAAGCACCACCCTCAAGTAT
>JAUXAC010000155.1 GCA_030615035.1 Dehalococcoidia bacterium
TCTTTCCTTCGTATGCTTGTCGAGGATTTTTTGGAGCTCCAGAGAACCTTCCTTCTCGATAAGAGCCTTTAGTTCATCAGGCTTATATTCCTTGAGGGGGAGAGTGATACCGAAACCGCTTATTGGTAGGGATGGTGCATCGATACTCAACCATACCACTAGAGTTGGCTCTTTATACCAGGGTTCGAGAGGAGCTTGCCCTTTGATATATTCGACCCAGGCTCTATGTCCGCCTATTTGAACATCCATGATTTTACTCTCCTTTCACCGGTCCCCCCTCGGGACGCTGTTTAGCTATTGCCTTTCTCACCTGCTCTGAGGCAAACTCATCTGGATGGATATCTCTCTCAATTTCTGCTTCCATATCCGCCCATGCCTCATCAATATCCCCCAGTGCCCAAGACAGACCCCGTTGGATGCCATGGTAAAAATCCTGCAGGGGGTGCATTGGTTGAAGTCTCTTTGTTATTACCTTCTCACAGTATTCAGCTACCTTTCGCATTTCCTCTTCATTTCTCACTTACTTACTCCCTCAGAACGCTTTTATTTCAAACAAAGTATTTCAGTCATGCACTCTTGGAGTTGCCCCCTTGCTTTTGTGAGGTGCTCTCTCTCTGCTACAACAGTGTCGTAAGAGCTGATGCCTTCTCTTATGAGTTTATCAGCCTCATCCAGTTTGGCAATCAATTCTTGCCTTTTTGTGTAATCCATTATAATTTACCTCCTTTCCTCTGCCACCTTGACCTTATCGAGAATTTGCCCAATGTAACCACATTTATCTGGTCTATAGGGGGTGCCTGCATAAGGTGTTCTTTCACGGTCATCGATATACTCATCTAGCGTAACCTCGATAACCTTGTGAAGCGATGCCTCCTTCCACTCTTGCTGTATCATCGTTTACCTCCTCCTATCGTTCTGCCTCGGAACGCTTCTTTTCTCTTATAACTTCCCAGGAACCATATATCCCAACGACAAAGAACCACCGGTCACAGGGGTCACAGACAAAGAACACACGACCATAAGGGCCATCGGGTAAATGCCGTCGTAGTTTAGCTCGACATCCCGGGCAAATCTCTTGGCAGATTAGGTCATCTGATTCTTGGTCAGGTGGTCTTACCAACTTCCCATATTTGCCAGCTTGTTTTAGAAAAGCTTCCTTCAAGCCCATCTGTTTAACCTCCTCCTATCGTTCTGGTCCCCCTGCCTCTTTTAGCAACTTTGCTCCAGTTGGGCATAACCCAAAAGGATGATTTCGGCACTGGCTACAAATGTCTAAGTGAGCATGAAACCTGTCTATTCTCTCATACTTGGGTGTCTTGTCAAAGCAATCTGAACAGCGTGGCGGTATGTATTCAGGCTCTCCCGGGTAACTCCGTTGGTATAGAGGAGCTGGGATAGTAACCGGTGGCCTGCCATAGACCTGCTGCTCTTGAATGGTTCTTAGCATTTTACACACAGGGCATCTCATTATTCTTCCACTGGAAAGTAAAATTTCTCCCAGAATCCGTGGCCGCAATGTGGGCACTTCAAGGGGAGATCTATCAGTTGACCTCGTAAGTAGTTTATCCAGGGTATCTCCAGCATCTTATCAAAGGTTTCAATTGGAATTTCTTCTGACTGTCCAAAATTAGGAAAAGAAACCTTATTTTCGCATCCAGTAATCATAGACTAGCCAACTTTCATCTATAAGAACACTCCACAGAAGACTTCTAATATTTA
>JAUXAC010000021.1 GCA_030615035.1 Dehalococcoidia bacterium
CCAGCTCGGGCCATATGTCATCTCTATAGCTCGCATAGCCCTGGTCACTATTGAACCAGTTGTAATCTTCCAAGGAGATGCTTTCCCCAATGAGTGGCTCTAAGAGGTCGCCCACTATGTAGGAGCTGCCCCGGATCCCCCTGCTTCCTCGCACACCTCTAATGCTGCGCTCAGCTATCATCGTGTAGTTTTCCCGGATTATTCTCTTCACTGCTACCCAGAGTTGTTTGTATTGCTTCTTAGCCATAGCCTACCCCCTTTTCATTTAATATTTGCCCAGTCACCCAATGTAGATTCTGGGCTTCTTCCACACAGACCATACGAGGGCAGCCCCGGCATAGCCACAGGCGACATCGCCCATCCCCAAAGTCGTAAGGTGCCCAAGTCAACCGCCTGCCACATTCTGGACAGCGGCGCCACCGCCGCCACCACCAAGACCAGAGTCGCGCTAGGTTAGCCATTGCCCACCTCCTCAACAAAAGTTTACCAGCCTACTGGATTAGCTGTCAAGTCGTTCTTAACGCTGCTTATTTTAGAGGGGGATAAAGGGGATAGGGTTACCACAAAGAATGCGGACAGTTGTCCGCATTGTTACTTCACCAAAGAAGTGGGACAACTGTCCCACAAGTTGAAGGGACTTAGTCCCTTCAGTGGTTC
Source organism: Dehalococcoidia bacterium (assembly GCA_030615035.1). The sequence continues at coordinate 658 of JAUXAC010000021.1, forward strand.
AAATCCACTGGCGGACTCAAAGTCCACCTAGCGACCGGGACGCTGGGTCACCGGTTCGAGACCGGTAAAGAGGAGGCTTCGCCTCTTCTTTATGTAACTTTTTAAGGAGACGGGGATAAAGGGGGATGGGGTTACCAAATAAAACCTAAGGGGGTGAGGTTAAGTAGATTTTACCGCCGGGCCACCAAAACTGTTAATTTTATTTAACCGTTTCCGGAGAAAATCATTAATTAAAATTTAGGCGGCTGCCGTCGCCTTATGTATGTATGTATCTACCTATCTATCTATGCCGGCAGCCGCGTCGGCATGACAATGTGAATCATAGGGTGCATCACATCACTCACCATATGATGCACCCTGTCGATTTCCCCCGCGGCACCCGGGAGTGCCCGAAACTGCCTCAAAGTAATGCAGAGTGATGTAAACCGTCTTAAAGTGATGCAAAGTGTCCGAAACTGTCTCACCCTGGCTTCCCTCTTTTTGTAGGTTATATCCGTTTAATCGGATTAAACTCCCAAAACCGGGACGGCACCAGGTCGCCCAGCTCGGGTAAGAAATTGTTGGCGATCGGCAACAATTAACCCTCTTCCCCCTGGTAAGGGGAATTTAGTGCTCCTTGATCCATCGAATAAGGTCCTCTATTAAGAAGACTCGTTTCCTACCAATTTTGTGGGACGGAAGCCCCTGTTTCATAAGCCTATAGAGTGTCTCATGGCTAACATTCAAAAACTCCTGCGCCTCTTGAAAGGTATAGAATATCCGCTCAACTTTCCTCGTCTCTTCTTGAATTAGCTTGCCTCCTTTTGAAATAAAAATCGGTCAATGATACCACAGCAGAGCGAGAAAGGCAAAGCTAGGAGTTGTGTGCTCCGATGTGATTTCAATAGATTGGATAAGATTTAGTGAGTAACCTCTTGACAAAGATGGGTCACTATAGTATACTTACAGTATGCCAAAAACCGTTCCTATCAAGGTCAGACGAGAAACCAGGGACAAGTTGCATTCCGTCAAGAACCCGGGGCAGACCCTGGATGGGATCATAACCCAGATGATTGATTTATGGGAAAAACAAAAGAAGCAGGAGGCTGTAGCGACAGCCGATCGAGAAAAATGACAATATTAAAAGAGACCTGCCAGCAACGCTGTCGTCCCCTTAGCCATTATAGACGCTATCAAGAGCCTATTCGGTGTGCTATCACCTAAGCGTATATTTACTGGGAGGAGTTAGATGAGAGAAGCATTATCTTACAGTCTGGTAATAGGTATGTCAGTAGCCTTCCTATGGCATTTTTGCCTTATTGCTAAGCAGGGGACTGTTATAATTCAAGAGCCTATTTTAGCAATACTAGCTTCTGAGATAATAATGCTTTGCGCTATCTTAGTTTTTGGTATAGTGAGCCTTGTTAAGCTATTGAGGAGTAGTTAAATGCCAAGAGGTCAGCCTGAAGTGGCATCCCGCCTTTGAAGGAAGGATAAAGATGATACATTGGGCATTTTTAATCTTGGCTTTTATCACCGGCTTTGCCGTGTGCTATGCCTTCCTGTACCAGATGGCCAAGGTTGCTAGCCAGGTCACCGCGGCTATAGAAGAGGCGACTAAATCAGCCACTTTCTAAGAAAAAGGAAAGGGGGGTGAATTCAGTGGCAGCAAAGGGTTTTGTTCTGATTGAGACGGCCGTTGGTAGAGGTAAGGAGGTCGTTGATGCCCTACGTAAGCTAGAAGGAGTGGATTCAGTTGTTTCGGTGACCGGGCCCTATGATATTATCGCTGTCATACGCGGAGAAACCATGAATGATATTGGGGACTTGGTTACCAGTAAGGTCCATCCTATCGCCGGCATTTCCAGAACGGTGACCTGCCTGGCAATGTAGACAAAAAGGGGTCGAGGTTTTACCCCCGAGCCCTTCTTACTTCCCCAGCCCCAGCCGTCGCCGCAGGGCGTAGTAGTCTTTTAGACAGACCTTCGTTGGAAACAGCCAGGCTATGGTGTGGTCCTCACAGGCATAGTTGCACTTTTCACATTCCAAGTGGGAGACAAACCTATCTATCCTGATGCCCGATAGCATGATTTCGCACTCTTCCGCGGTCGGCGGATATCTCTCTACCATGCTCCTCAGGATGCTGGCTGCCCATTGTTCGTGATATTTTTCGGCGGCGGCCGCCCGCTCGGCTGCCCACCGCTTTTCCAACTCATCCATCCCTGGCAGCTTTAATTGAGACATACTACCCCTTTCGTATATTACTATTAGTATATGACTAGAAATCAAACATTGACGGCTGCAGTGCCTTCCTTTTAGCTGCCTCTTCCTCTTTCTTCTGCCGCCTCTCGGCTCGGTCTTTATCCTGCCTTGCGGTGATGCGCCTTTGATAGAGCCATGCCTTTAGCCGATTTAGATCACGCCTTTGCTCATCGTTTAATGTATCCACCCGGATATCGTTGGGCATGGTAACGCCTGACTCTTTTGTGCGCCACTTCTCGTAGGTCTTGGTGGCGATATACAGGTAGATTTGAGTCCAGTCGTGGTCCATCGGCTGAGTAAGTGAGGCTGTGTTGAGATAGGCGCAGGCTTCGGCGTCTGTCCCAGTCATCTCCTCTCCCTTGAGTGCTTTCATGTTCTCTAGCAGCCTTTCCAGGGTAATAGAGGTCTTTATCCAATCAGGGAGGGTATCACCCCAGCCCCCAGGAAAGACAATGATAGGATCCGTAAAGACACCTACAATGTCGGAGATGCCTTTCTCAATACTGTCCACCATATTCAGTTGTTACCTCCTTTCTATTGATTGTTAATTATGCCGGCTAGCCGCGATTGTTGTTTGGAATACCGGCGATGATATCCACAATGGTTATGATATCGATGTTGCAGCCGACCAGCTCCTCAGGATACTGGCGGATGAAGGCCTTTAGGTCCTGCTCGGCTATGTGCCAGGCGGATCCTCCTTTCTGAGATGGCCTGTGCTCATAATGGTAGTTGGCGAGGAGTGCTCTGGAGTCGATACGGCGCTGGACCCACTTATGGTCATGTCCCAGTATCTCCATCACCTCTTTTTTGGTGAACCACCCATTGCGACAGCGTCTGGATATATTGAGTCTCTTGGACCTGACAACTACGGAGTTTATGCTCCGGTGCATTTTTCTGGCAACGGCCCGGGGGCAGAATGAAGGGATCAACTCTCTCAATTTTGCATCTTCCTGAGGTGACCAAGGATGGCGGTCATCACTCTTGGCGATCCCCATAATGGAGATCTGCCCCTTGACCGCGAACTCGGTTATCTTCTCACCGGTAAGCCGGCTTATATAATCAGCAATTTGCAGGCATGATCCCCGCGTGTGCTTGTAGTCCCTGCGGATGATGGCACGCTCCTCGTCCGTCCATTTATGATTTTGTCTCAGATTTATCACATCCTTTCTAAAGTTATTTTTTGGCGACAGGCTGGTACCACTGCTCGAAGTCTGCGATGCGTGACTGGTAAAGTAGCCAACCGCACTCCGGGCATTGCCACATCACACCGGTCTTTTTGTCCATGAAAAAGACCATTACAGCTCTACAAACGCAGGTAGGCCTTTCCATATTCTTCCTTTTTCCCGGCGCTTTCCTTTCTACTTCTTGCCTCGCGTTCTCGAAAATATCAGGAGTGCTCTGTTTTTTGGTCAATATTCACCTCCTTTTATGGAAAGCAAGAATAGAGTTGACCACGGCTTTATTAATACCAGCACGCTCCTTAAAGGCGAGAGCCCAGTAGTCAGTCTGCTGCCCCCACCTTAGCCTGAATGATGTATCGGTATCTTTATGCGTCCAGCAACGCCTGCAGTTCGCGCAGTCCTCGACCATCTTGGAATCATGTGGGCATGGCAGACCTTTCCCCTCTATACTCCAAACTCTCCAGCCGCAACTAAAGGGGTCAAGATAGTCGGTAGCATCAACGCTAGCTTTCATATAAACATTCGGTAGGTCTCGGAATTCCTCTAGCGGTTTGATCAAAAAATCACAGCGCCAGGATCTCGTCGAGCCGAAGAACGAGACTTCGTAGAGACTTGTGGCTATTTGTATCCACTTTTCTATATATTCAGGCATATAAAAATCCCCAATAACATGAAGTCGAAATGCAGGGGCGCGTGTTTTCTGTATCTCTTTTACGATTATAGGAACAAAGTCACTCTTCAGGCTCGCATCGAGTCGCCTTTCGTTTATGTCTCTTATCTGAGGTAGGGTAAACATACCATACAATCCGAAGCAGAAATGGTCACAAAAGGCCGTTTTACCCGGGCAGGTGGTTATTACAGGGAGCGAGAAGCCGGGGAGTTTGCCCAGCTTCAAGTTTCCCCTGCTAATTAACATAGGCTGTTTTCCTCTTTCCTTAAATCTCTGATTTCGTAGGGCCAGTCCTCGGGTGGCTGCCAGTTGGGGTCGTCATGCTCGTATTCCTGGCCGACAAATCCCCCACCAGCGTTGGAATGGACGCACTTGCCATCTGGTCGGAGATAGATGTAGGTCCTCATTTCGACCACAAACCTAACCGGCTCTGAGGGTAAGTAGCTAAGTTGTTTACCCATCAATCACCTCCTTTAATGTCGGGGGGGTGTGGGAGCCGACCCCACACCCTCCCTGGGGAGCCTACCATTGCACTTGCATAGGCATGATAAGGACTCTCGGGCTATTCTGGCTCTGAAACGCTACTGGAGCGCTCTTGCCGGTCCACGAGATGGTGACGACTCCCTGCTTATCGCTAAGATATCCGGTGAGGTAGGACACACCAAGTGCGAATCTGTCCTTGGCTCCCTCGCTGCCATGAGTGGCAATGACAGAACTGACTTCCTGTCCGTCTTTCTTAGCAGAAATGGTAGCGCTGTCGTCCTTAAAGGCAAGGCGGACGATTCCCTTTGCATCTAGCGCTACTCCCGCTACCCGGTGGACAGCTACCGCAAGCTCTGTTGCCATAACCTGAACTTGCAGGCTTGGCTTCTCTTTCGGTATCAGTTTCTGCCAATCTGGGGGTTTGCCGCTGACCAGCTTGATAATGGCGGTAGTATTTGCCCCGAATTGGAACCTCAGGCCTTGCTTGCCGTCATGGGCCACTCCGGTGAACTTCTTGGCTACCAGCAAGGGGACCAGCTCGTCAGATACGGGCGGTGTTCGAGGTGTCCTTTGCCACAGATGCTTAAGAACTGCCACGGAGCCGGAAGGCAGGATCGTCGTGATGTTCTTGGGAAATGACAGAGGTAACACTTTGTCAGCCATACGGAAACCATCGCCTGCAGCAACTCTGACAGGATCTCCAAGAATGAGCGTTACGCCGTTAAGGACCGGCCTTGTCTCATCGTTAGCAGCGTAGGGTAGCATTGCGACTAAAGCGGGAATGAGGGTGTCGCTATCGAGAGACTCCTCAACAGTAGGAACGAACTCGGGCACATCCGGGAACGTCGCAGGGTCCTCTGTTGAGAATGTTGCTTTGCCATCTGCCCAGGATAAAGAAAGCGTGCTCTTTTTAGCTTCTACATGGAGCAGCTCCCCACCATGGACGTATCGGAGCACTTCGGCCAGGTCTTTAAAGGGAATTAGAGACGTGAGGTCTGCTTCGGGAACCGCAGTGACTACCATGGTTTCCAGGTTGGTGGCGACAGCTTTGCCGTCCTTGAGCAGAATATACTCGAGGCTCGCTATCTTGGATTTGCGAGCTACCGCTGGTTTCAGCAACTCCAGGAGTTCCCTGAATCTGGCTACCTGCATATCCATCTTTTTCACCTCCTTTCTGGCCTGTCATCTTCAGCACCGGTAGGCCAACACCCGGTGAATCTGGTGCCCCCAGTGGCACCAGATTTCGACGATATTAGAAGAAGCTCGGCTGAGCTTTGGGTTCCTGCGGAGCCGCTGGAGTCCGCGCTGGCGGAGGCGCTGGGGTAGGCAGATTTGCGGCGGGATTGCGAGGGTTGGCACTCCACTTCTGCTTCGCCTCTTCAACAAGTTTTGGGACCCGCTTCAAAGCGGCAGCCAGGGTGCCCTTAAGAGTCGTATACACCGGGTCGCAATCAGGAGATTGAACTCCCAGCATTATCTTGTCATCCTTGAGGACAATAACTACCTTGAGCTCATTCGAGGGTTTTGGCTTTTCCTCAGGTGTTTCCGGTGTCTCAGCTGTCGGCTCTTCTTCCTTCTCCTCTGCTTCCTCAGTAGTTTCGGTGGTTTCGTCTTTTTCAGCCATCTTGTCACCTTCCTTTAGAATTTGGCAATGAGGGTGTCGACCTTCACCCCGTTTCATTAAATGGTAACTTTAATACCGAGCCTTTGTGCAATTAAGATAGTTCGGTGGGCTGTCTCCCTGACCTCAGGTGTATCGTTGTCGTATATCAGCTCGATATTCCGTTCGTCGTTTTTGATGACGGTAAATCCCATTGGTGCAACCCACTTGCCTCCGTTCGGCAGGGTAGCCATCAGCTCCTTTACCCAGTTGATGTCAGACTTGGTTGGGCGCCATTCAGGCTTGCCTACTATGAGGGTGTCGACCTTCACCCCGAGCATTCTGGCTATCACCACTGGATCTGCCGGCACTGTTTGCAGAGTGCCAGCTTCGATATCAAGATAGGCTCCCATCCAACTCAGCTCCCCACGAAGTAGGCGGTGCATAAACTCCAGCACCAATACCGCCATGCTCTGGTTGATTACGGGACTCTGCTCCTCAGACAGCACGGCTTCAGCGCAGTCCTTATTGCCGTTAACTACCCTTGTCGGCGGAGCTCGCAGAGAAGGAAGTTGAAGCGTTGGTATTGGTAAGGCATACACTTCCTGCTTCTCCCTGTTGAAACCATTTTCCAGGTGTTCTAACTTATTGGCGTTACCAATCAGGACCTGGCCGGAAGAATAACCGTTGCCGGCATCGAGCCACCAGTTTCCGAGTTGCAGCGTATCGGCAATTTGACACCGCGTCGCCGCCTTATCCACACAGCTTACGATAATACCCTGAGCTGCTCTTGTGCTTAACCCGCCACCAAGATCCTTATATACAAGGTCGTGCATATAGGGATAGACGCTGTATCCGATGGAGCGCCCATACTGGCGGGATAAGCGGTCTGCAAGAGCCTGGCTTTTGAACTTGCCCACGTCTCCCGCGAAGAACTGCTGCCTCAGGAGGTTATGGGGCTCGACGCGGTCGGGGTCTACCAGTATCAAGGGGATATCGCTGTTCAAAAGTAGCCGGCATAAGCCTTCAGCGAGGAAACTACCAGTCCCCCCACAGCCGACGACCAAAATCCTTGAATCTGCCGCCAAATGCTTCAAGGAAATCGTGAATGCCACCTTCGGGTATCACCTCCTTTTCTTCGTATTCAACTGCGTTAGTCAGGGAGCCGTCAAAGACTTCTCCCCAGGGCAACTCTTGGAAGTAGCCATAGGCTCCTATTCTGAGTTTCACCATTGGTTTAGCATTTAATAGCCCAACAACCCCGTATAATTTCAGCCCAGTCTCGTCATTGTTGTCTGTCGAGCTGAACCGAGCTCCCATGCAGCCGTGTGAATGCATTTCAAGGACCACAGAAGTCCCTGCCTCATACACAACGCTGCCGGCGCCCTTGTCCTGCACCGGTATGTAAAAGCGGTATCCAGCATCCCCGATCACCGCTACATAGTGCTCGGAGGAAATATCCGACAGGAACAGGTCGAGAGCCAGGTCGAAGAACCGCTGCGGGATGCTCCCGTAGGTCAGAGATACCTTTGTCTCAATAGGCGCCAGACCCCTGATGTCACACACGGCAACCGGTATTCTGGCGGCAATAAGCGGGTTTTCTGCCTCAATGAAAATCCCGTTAGAGGCTACGATATAGTCGTAGTAAAGTCCTCTTTCGCCAGAGATCCCACCCGGGTAATTCACCAGGTAGCCTGTTGGTTTACTCATACTGCATCAGGTCCTTTATCCTTCCAAGCTTAACCATGTCGTTAAGCGGGAACCTCTTTTTCTTGTCCAGGTGCTCCCACAAATGAATTACATTAGCGGGGAAAGCAATCGACCGGTTACGCAGCTCGGCCGCGGCGGTGAAGAATGATATAAAGAACGACTCCACTATGTCTGCGACTCTCGTGGGATACCTGTGGTTCCCAGGGCAGGATCTACCGTTTTCATATATATTGCAGAGTGGCGCCTTGAAGACGGTATCCGTTTCCTTGGTGGGTCTCTTCCTCACTGCAAAAACCGATGGCGGTGTCCCCGGAGAGCATAGGAAGATTAAGCCAGGCAGCGGTATTTTAAATCGGCGTGGCGGGCTGTCGGCCAATTCCTGGAGGGCGAGCGTGCGCACCTTCGGTTCTTCGTAGAGTGCGATGATTGGCCCATGCCGGGTGTTCTGCCACCAGAGGGTATTTGTTGGCAGCAACCCTGAGCTGAAGGACAACTCGCTGGCCAGGGCATGGCTTACATCCGCAGCGGAGACTACTCTTTTTTCTACTGTCTCCGGATTAAAGAGGGTCATTACCACTGCCTGGTGGTGGAAATCCAGCCTGCATCTCAGCGGATCAGCCGGCACATCCAGCTCGGGAGGGATAGCCCATTTGTAGGACTCATCTTTCACTCACCGTCACCTCCTTTCTGATTACTTGACCATCCTCGTCTAGAGGAAAAGATATCTGCTCCTTGGGCACTTCCTCATATTCAGTGCCAAGCATGGCTGATAGCAGCCTTTCAAAGTTGTGGTGCATATCCTCCTCAAGCCAGTCGAACATGCGGTGCATCTTATTCTGGTAATCTACAACGCCTGGCCACTGTTGGGTAAGATTGTCAACGATCTCCCTGCTCCACGCTTCCGGACCGTAGTCGGCGTAATTGGCGTTCAGCTGCATAAAGTCGGTGTTCTCCCAAGTCCAATCGGCAAAGGCAACACACCCCCCGTATTCCGTTTCGTCGAGCATCCTGTGGATATCATCCAGACTCCAACCCTCGGGCGGTATTAACGCCATCAGCCCCTTGCCGACCAGTTCCTTCACGCGCTCAAGGAGCGGCACTCGTGAGATATCGTCAAAGGGGCTTTCAACTAGAGCCAACAGGAGAATGAAGCCGTCTCTGAATGAGTTAAACTCCTCATAGTCAGAATATGAAAAACCCATCAGATCGACGGGGATGTGCTGCAGGAAATCACCGAGCGTAAAGTCATCGTCGTAATCCATAACTTCCTGCGACAGCGGGAAGTATCGGCTGTTAAAGTGGGAACAAAAGCGCTGGATTCGGTCTCCATCACCGACTTGAGACATTATCTCCCCCTCGTGTTCAGGAAGGAACTCCCTCACAAGCTCGATAAACTCACGGACTGATTCGGAGTTTTCAATGAGGTCAATAAGCCTCGACAGCAATGGCGGCCCGACCACAAGCTTGGCTGCCAGGATAGAAAGGGGAAACACCGGTTCAGGTGCAGACGAATACTCCACTGGTTGCCCTATCTTTTCACTGACCAGCTTTTGGGCGCTTAAGCAGGCTCTCTCATTCAGCCATCTAAGTGTGTCCAGGTCCCACATCTGCAGGTATAGCCTCCAAACGCTCTAGGGTGTCAACCGCCCTAATCGTGTGCGCACCATACATCTTGGCTTCAGCGATAGCCAGGTTAATTTCTGGCTCTGCTTCTGCCAGTGCTTCAACATCAAGCTCGCCATTTACAGTAAAGCGGTTGACTAACTCAATGATCAGCAACTTCTTTGGTGGCACCTTTTTCAGGGCACGGACTACCCTCTTGATATACTCGGGTTCATTCACTCTTACCCCTTTGTGCCCACACGCTTCCGGAACTCAAATATGTCGTCATCACCACGCTTGCTTTCGTGGGTCTCAGCATTTGCCAGCTCGGGGAAGAAGTTGGTCATAGACTGCTTGACCTCATCCGGTGACATATTCGGGTCTGGGTCTGGGAACTCCCTGCCGTCATAGACAAAGACTCTTGCCATAGCACCCTCCTTTCTATGTATTCCCTGACACAAGGGGAGGCTTCAGCTATGAGCCTCCCCTAAAGAGAAGGGGCGATACTGCTAGTATCACCCCTTATAAAAAAAGCGGTTAAATAACAAAAGACACCCCCTTGCGGGAAGTGTCTTTTGCTTTTTGCCTTAATGGGCTAGATAGTGCCTGACCGCTTCCAGAATTATGTGCCTTATCCTTTCTTCTGTCCTAATGGGTAGAGGCTTCCCGTATCTAATAGCTTTACGCCTCTTTGTCTTGCTCACCTCTCGTAGAGCTTCACCCAAGTCAATATACAACCGAACATAGCTAGAGGCTATCCTAACCCTAACAAAAGGTGTTAAGGTTACACCACTTATCGCTTGACCGTCAAAATAGTAAAGAGGTTGGTTTTGGTGAAAGATGTCTTTTGAGATAGCAGAAAACTGACCTCTTAACGGATAGCTTCTCTCGCCAAGACAATGAATAGCCTTGAGTTCAGCTTCCCATAGGGCTTGACGGAACTCCCTGTCCGACTGCTTCCAGTCGTTTATCAAGTCCTCAATAAAGTTTGAGTAGTGGTGTTCGGGAAAAAGACAGTTTTTGTGTCCAAAGACACAAAACCCCCCACTAGACAGAAAGAGTTGAATTAAGCTGTTTCTGCGGTCAGGGGTAGCCCACTTTGGCTGACTTGTTGATGTAGTCATACCAAAGCCCCCCTTTCTTTTTTGTTTCAGAGCCTAGTTCGGGGGGGCTTGTTCCCAAGCTAGGCTGTAACCGCCTCTTTGTGTGGTTCGGTTTGTGGGACTGGTTCGGCTTCTGGGGCTTTCTCCGCTTCACGCATAGCTTCCTCAATTTGGAGTTGAACGGCTTTGCTCAATTCGGCTTCATCGTGGCTCATAATGGGGTGTCCAGCTTTCGCACACACGCCTACTAACTTGGCATACTCCTGCTTCCTAGCACTCGCCACTTGCTCGGAGTAGGTAACAAGGTTAGCGACAAAGTTCTGCCTTACTAGGGTAGCAGTATCGGATATAGGCTTGGCGACTTTGGTAATGGGGCGACCAGTTCTGCCAAAACGAACAGAGCCATCTTTATTGTAAGCTAGGCGTATCGGGCAACCTAAAGCGTCTAGCGGGATAGCGGTGTCGCCCATTAGGTTGGTTGCGGTGAAGAAAGGTAGCCAGACACTCTCAAGGTCAATAGACCACACCCTACGACCTCTAGGACTTTTGGCACTAGGCATTAACAGGCTCTTGATGTAGTTCGGGGTTTCGTTCATAGCTTCACACTCCTAAAAGGGATAGCCCCCCCGAACTAGGCTCTGAAACTAATATGACCGCTAGGCTTGGGGCTTTCAGCTTCAGGCTAGTCGTGTCGGTGTGCCTATTCACTCCCTTGCTTTGCCCCGACCTACATAGAATAGGAAGGCTCGGTGTCGGGTAAGCGGTATTTTTTAAGGTGCTTTAGCTTTAATTTAAGCCTCTAATATCAAAAGAATATACATTATTTTGTATCTATAATAAAGTGTATCAGACTACTCTTGATTTGTCAATACCTTTGGGATAATTTTGAAAAAATATTTTTGAAGCTAAATTGATGGCTATAAAAATATGGGGGCAAGCTCAATAACTGCCCCCATTTTTAATGAGTTCCCGCTAAACTTAGAACGCAGGTGGTATCTTCCTCTTTAGTTCAGTAGGCATCAGCCTAGCGTATATCAGCGTGGTCTGGATATTTTTATGGCTGAGGAAGTCCTGTATATCTTCCAGAGCTACACCCCGACGCCGCAGGTCTGAGGCACGGGCGTGCCTCAGTTGGTGGGGGGTGAGCTTCTTTATGCCGGCCCGGTTTCCCAGCTTTTTTATCTCGTAATTCAGTCTCCAATAATGTTGGGTGAAGATTCTACCTTTCCGATTCCCGATATATTTCTTCAGAGCCTTGAGGGTTACATTGCTCACTGGTATCCTTGTCTCCTCTCCCCCCTTCCTTGTTATCTTCAGGTAGCCATCATCGAAATCAACATCTTCTGCCTGCATGTTCATGAGTTCTGCTATTCTTAAAGCGCCATCATATATCGTCATAACCAGGGCGCGCTCGAAGAGTGTTTTGGTAGTGGCAATGATAGATTTCACATTATCGTCAGTTCGTAGGGGGGGTAGTTTGCGCTGCATCTTAGGCCCTCTGATGATCAGGTCAAAGTCAGCTCTCCTTTCCTTTGGCGCCTTTTTCTTCATCCACAGGAAGTATGCCCGGATCGCCGACAGGTGGCGGTTGATAGTGGCAGACGAAAGGCCATCTTCCTGGAGCTTACGCATAAATTCTTCAACTTTTTCCTCGGTCGGTTCGCTCTGCCCCAGGAATCGCTGGAATAGGCCCAGTGTCTGACGGTACGACTTTTTGGTTAACGGTGCCGCCTCGTATCCATCTATGAACGTGTCTATCATCATGGCAGTACTTCACCTCCTTTTTAGCCTGATTGTATTATAATACATATTCTTCCGTATGTCAATACCCCCTGGTAAAAATTTTATGTTATAATTGAACCATGGACAGGACCAGGGAGCAGGTTGCTGAGAGAAATAAACTCCGTATTCACCCGGGACAGGATCCCTATGAGTGGGCTGATTTGGTTTTGGTAAAAGGGGGTGGGTTGCAATGCCAGCCATAGTCAGGCTTAACAAGCAGGGGCTGAACGACCTCATAGACAATATAAAGGCTAGTGGGGGGGACACCACGGACCTTGATAATCTCATGTCCGAGATTATTGAAGATGAAAGGCTCCGGCGGCCAGTGAGACGGGAGAGAGCTCTGAGAGTCCTGGTGGAGGAGCCGACAACTGTGGAATTTCTTGAGACAGAGGCAGGCGAGCTTTTCCCGGGGGGCATCATCACCCCACCGGTATTAGCTGAGGTTATTGCGTATGACAGGAAATACACCTTGAAGGAACTCAGGGAGATGTGTATAGAGGCTGGGCTTAGTCCCAGTGGGGAAAAGAAGCTGCTGGCAGCCAAACTGATAGCGAGGGGGATAAAATGATGGCGGACCAAGTAAACCTGCGCGAGCAAAACCAGTGGGAAGCAGGACCAGATGAAGAACTCAAAATCCCTGAAGCCCTTATCACCCAACTGAAATATGAGATAGTAGTTCTTGATCAGAAAAAGGAATTTACCTTCCGGTGTTCGGAATATAAGCAAGTTCGGGGTGGCGCCTGGCAGTTCGCCAATGTCATTATAGATACATCAAAGCTTAATCCAAAAGGTGAAATTGAACTTAAGCGGGTTACCTACCATCCGGAGATTGTGCTGGTTAATGCTACGTTTATGGCCATGCCGGCACCCGAAGAGAGAGATTAACTTTTCAGCCTCTCTGACATCCATCGGTTCATCGCTACTACCTTTGCTGCGCCCTTGAGCTTTGAGTCCTTGAAAGCCTCTTTACACTCCGTGGCTACGTGGGCAAACCTTTCCCTCTGGGGCTCAAGCCATGGTGTCGCTTCCCGGCCTACGGGCTGCTCTTTGAGGATGAGTTTAAGTTCTTTGGCCATTGTCTTCTTAAAGGCGGATAAACAAAGGGGGGAGAATCCCCCCTTTGTTGCTCATAGATAGTTGATTCTCTATGAGGTGGCTATGCCTAGGCCTTTTTGAGTAGTCTGGAAATACAGGCATTCATTCCCAGTACGCGTGAGGCTCCGCGCAGGTCAGCAGTCTCCCTGGCACAGGTAGCAGGGTCGCCACCCTTTTTAAACAGGTACTGGAGTAAGTGGCGGGGCACTGCGCCGGCGGGGAAGCTCCGGGTCTTCAGGGAGAACAGCCTTTTGGACCAGGGCACGGAAGGATAGACGATAGCATTACCAGCTGCGGTTAGTGGAATACCGGCCATTACACCTTCCTCCTTTCTGAGTATTTCCCGTTTATAGGGATATTAAAAAACGGGTCAAGCTCAATCGCTCGCCCCGTTTTCATCCATATTATTGCACAGTCAGTTGGGGTTTGTCAAGGCCCTTCAAGATTGGGCTATTTCGTCTCTCGAGGTATTGGACCAGGTCGTTCAGTATGAGGTCAAACTCTTGTCTTGCCTCACCTTCTGACTTTTCTCTTGCCTCAACCAGCACCTTGAGCCACTCCTCCGGTTCAATATCTTCCTTATCGAGCCGGCTGCTTATCAGTGTGCAGGCTGTCTGGGGGTGCTTATCGCATATCTCGGTGGCGGCCACGACTGCGTTGGCCACGTGGCACTCTTCACAATTTTCATATAGCTCTTCATCGGTCATTTCACTCGTTGATTTGGATGTTGGTGTCGTCTCATTAAGCATTTCCTCGACTCCTTCCAGGCTGGTATCCTCGAGAGGTGAGGTAATCGCTGCCTTCAGTTTGTCCCTGGCCTCTAGTATGTATGTTTCGGCATTCTCCCTGTCATCAAGTGCCTTCCGAGCGGCTTCCCTGACCCAGGCGTTTTCTCTTCCCATTTCGCTTCTATCGGTGAGGTAAAGAGCTTGTTTCAGTTGCCCCTTCTCCAAAGCGCTTATTGCGTCTTCTATCCTCTTCGTCACTCCGCCTTTCAAACGACTCCCTCCTGTTGCTCGGCTTGCGTCTCTTCAAGCTTTGGCTCTACCTTAACCGCAATCTCCGGCTCGACTTTAGGCCTAATTTCCCGCTCCTCAAGGAACTTGGGCAGGCTTTCCTCAAGCTCGAGCTCGCCCAGTTCAAACTCAGTTGCCTCGTATCCCTTCTCCTTCAGATGTTCTAGCCACTGCTGGCAGAGCTCATCGTCACACTGGCAGGTTTCGCAATATTTTTTAGCCTCGGTCTCAATGCAGCTAGACACCTGGCCGCCCTCGTAGATAGTGACCAGTATTTTTCTGTCGCCCTTGGTCAACTCCACAAGCTTCTTTGCCTTGCTTATGGCCATTTCTTAAGCCTCCAATTTTTCGTAAATACCGTAACTGACTCCGTAGAGGTTTTCAGCGTCAGGCAGCTCCACAAATCCACCCCGTATCAATCTCAACTCTTTCCCGTAGGGGTTCTCCTTGGGCTTGGTTTTCCTCTCTAGCGTTTGCTCGGTAATATCCTCGATGTAGTTAATCTTCTCTTGATGATTGCCCCTTTCCTTCGAGGGAAAGCCGGTGCCAATCAGACACTTGTCGCACCACCCCTCCAGGTAAACCGACTTGTCCCCAACCTCAACCCAGTAGCACAGCACATCCGGCTCATCAAGGTCAGGGACTTGGTTGATAAGTTCTCGTAGTTTTAGCTCGGTGATGCCTGTTCCCGGCCATCTCACCTGCAGACCCCTCGGCAGCGGGGGGCCTTCATCCGGCGGCATTGGCAAAAAGCCTTTCAGCACTCAAGCCTCCTAGTCACTGACTAAAATATATCCTTGACGTAGTAACTTTGACAATGGTAACACGTGCTCGCATAAGTGCTGTTCGATACTTTGGCATCTCACCTGATGGAAATTCAATATAGTCAACGGACCAATCAGGTAGGGATAAGCTTCTAACTATTGCATCCCCAGCCTTGGTTATCATTCCATGATATCTCTCAATTGTTACATCCTCTTCGCTTTGTGGTTTTTTACTTTTCGGAATATGAGGGTATAATGGCTCTTTGCTCATCTTAGACCTCGATTCCCTTCTTTGCTAACTCTTCACCCATGGCCGATAGCCACGCTTTCAGGCGTTCAACTCCGCTTGGCATAGCCTCTATCTTCTTGTGTGCTTCTTCGGCTGCCTCGGCGAAAGTCTCATATCGCCTTGTCAGCGTCGGCTGAGCTTTATACGTCTTGCCGGCCACGCAGTAGATATCCTGCTGGTCAGCAGCAAGCATCCCGACTATGCCCTTGCTCCAGCACATATCCTTGCCCTTGTAGGTGAAGCAGCTGCACGGTGTGGCTCTGGCTCTGGCCTCGTCAAGGACTACTCCCGGGCTGGCCAGCTCCTCAACGCCAAAGTGAAGCAGCAGCTCGTGGTCGGAGGGTATCTCCTCACATACCCCAACCTCCTGGCATATCCTGTTGAGTGTAGCTGTAGTTTCCATATCCCCTCCTTAATATTCACTCGGAAATAGCGTTGTGGTTACTGACCGATCAGCTTCCGTGATAATCCATATTTTGGGTAACGGTGGCTTCTCATAGGCTGAAAACAGGCGAAGGTACTTGCCTAGGGCATATTCGTTTTGCTTCTTGTCTTCCTCAGGCATAATCCCCCAGTCTCCACTATGATGCCTAGCGATTGATTCCCTCACAAACTTCTCAAACTCTGGGTCTTCCTGCATTTTAGCCGAAACCCCACTAGTCGTAACGAGCTGGCCTAATGGGAACAACGCCCCTGGGAAGGCAGGGACAAATTCAGATTTCCCTTTTTCCTTCCTCTCCCTCAGCAGCGTCTTGAATCTCAACTGCCCTGGCTCCGTTTCCAGAAACTTGACAAACTTCCGCACCTCAGCTTCATCCTCGCAGTGCTTCAGCAGAATTGCCTCAAGCTCCGGCTCCGTTATTTCCCGCCTGGTTTTAATATACCAGTCAGCTATATCTTTCAGGCAGGTGTCAACATCTGTTATCATCGGGTTAGCCATCCCTCACCTCCTATATTTCAACTCGCAGGCCACTACTTTTTGGAAAGCTAAATCATGAGATTTTACTGTTAGCGCAGCGAGGCTATCTTGTGCCTCCTCCATCTTCTCCTCCTTCCCTTTGCCATATTCTTCCATAGCCTGCCAAAACTCCGCTAAGTGTCCTCTCATTTTCTCGGCGTCATCTTCTGTGATTAAGTCGCTGGCTAGTGCCTTTGATATGTCCATCTTGGCGTACTCGAGGAATCCAACAGCCTCAAGTGGCCTATTTTTAGCCGCTGCCCAGGCCGCCAGTTCAGCGGCTGTGCTAACTCTGAGCAATGATATGCCTAAAAGGAAACAGCCTTCGCTAACGCCCACTTTACCTCCTCTGGCACTCGCAGGCGACTACTTTCTGAAACATCTCGTCCTCAACATCCGCGGCGACCATCCCTATATGGATACGAATATCTTGTGCAGTTGCCTTTTTTAAAGCTTCTCTTATTCCACCCTCAACTTTACGGAAGGTTTCGCTGGGGATGTTTGGATAGACTATTTCGCTTCCCGGTGGTCCCAAATAGGTTAATATGAAACTATTAGCTAAAGTAGTAATCCGCTCCCTGGGTGGTTCAAAACTTTCCATCCTCCAGACATCTCGCTCAAGGTCTTTGATCTTGTCACGGAGAAACAGGTAATCATCAGCAAGAAGCTCGCATTGTTTGCTTATCGTCATCTCCAGAACTCCCCCAGGTGCAGAAGCTCCTTTGTTTTGCGGATGAGTTCAGGTGTCAGCACTTCCTCCGGCAGACCATGAGTGTGGGCGCAGCAGCCATCTCCATCCTCATAGACAATGTGAGCGTATCGGCTGTCCTCTCTAATTGCCCAAGCCATGAGCTTTTTCCCGGCAGCGGTGACATGCATCGCTAGCTCGGAGTGGGGAACGTTAAGGCTCTCCTCTTTG
>JAUXAC010000069.1 GCA_030615035.1 Dehalococcoidia bacterium
CCATCTCCAGAGCCAGCACAACCGGAAGCGATCTCTTCTTCTCTATGAGGTCGTTGGCTGTTTTCCCGACCTGGTCTTCCTCACCCCAAACTCCCAGGTAGTCATCATGGATCTGAAAAGCAATCCCCATATTTATGCCAAAGTCCCGGGCCAGCTCTACCACTGAGTCATTGCTTCCGGCTATCAGGGCGCCTACCTCGCAGGCAGCTCCGAAGAGGGCACCGGTCTTTCCACGGACCATCCCCAGATAATCCTTAACCCTCACGCTCAACCTATCCATGAAGGAGATATCCCTGTACTGTCCCCAACAGAGTTCTATAACCGCCTTTTCCAATACACTACTAATCTTCAGGATGATTATGTTGGGGACATCTCTTTCACTTGACCGTAGAAGGGCAAGGCGGGAATAACAGGAAAGGGTGAAGCCGGCGTTGATAGCCTGGTTAGCGCCCCAGATTGACCACACTGTCGGCTGGTTGTTCCGCTCAACTCCATTGTCCTGAATGTCATCAAGGATTAGACTGGTGCGGTGAGCCAGCTCAAGGCTGGCAGCTGCGGGGAGAGCTTGCTTAGGTTTCCCACCAAGCGCAGCACATATGGCGAGGCAGAAAAGAGGACGAAGGTATTTACCCTTGGACTCATTATGAGGATTTCCCTCTTGGTCACAGAATCCCATATGGTAGCAGTTCATTGTATTCAACCCCAAGACCTGGGTACCCCCCTTTGTGAGAATTTCCCGAAGCTCCTCCTCTACCTTAGAGCGAAAACCATCTAGCAATTTCATGAGACACCTCCTTTCCAAAAAGAAAAGGCGGCCACACCGCTAAGGTGCGACCGCCTCCTTATCCAGCCAGCAGTCTCCCTTCCTTTTCTAGGTGGACTGTTTTAGAGCCTAGGTGTATTATATACACCAATGGAAGGAGGTGCAATGTGTTAAATCCCTATCTGGAAAGAAGGCTCTTCTCAATGCCTGTCCAGCCCGTCCTGGTGGAATTCGATGTTGCCCAACTGGCTGCCGTAGGGCACCAGCTCACCGGGCTGAATATCCCCGTCATCGGGACAATTCCCACTTTTGGCTTCACAGCCATTGCCCCGATCACCCCTGAACTCATTAAGAAGGTTAATGCTCTCCCCGGTGTTAGAATGGTTCATGCTAACCTGACAAAGACCATCTTTCAAATACCCACACCGGCCGATGAGTGGTTTCCCACATCAGAGAGCCGTAATATACTGGAGGCCGAGGAGGCCATCAAGCAGGGGTTTACCGGCGAAGCAGTGAAGATTGGAGTGTGTGATACCGGCGTTGATGCCACTCACCCGCAGCTCCAGGGTACCGAATTCTACTCTCGAATCATGTGGCCTGCCCGTGAGGTGCTGGACGAGAACGGTCATGGCAGCCACTGTGCCTCAACCGTAGCCGGCAAGCTCTACCATACCCCACTGGGAATATCCGTTGAAGGGGTCAGCCACTCACCTATGGTGTGTGTGAAGTGCTTAGGCCGTGGGGTTGGCACTGGCTTTACCAGCGAGATCCTCGATGCTATGTCCACCTGCTACGAAAAGGGTGCCCAGGTCATATCCATGAGTCTCGGTTCTTCAGAGTGTCAAGGCGGATGTTCAATTTGTCCCGAGTGTAAACTGGTAAGCACCCTGACCCAGCGTGGCATTATCGTAGTCATCGCTGCTGGGAATTCGGGCCCTCAAGAAAATTCGATAGGTTGTCCCGGCTGCAGCCCGGATGCCCTTACCGTAGCCGCAGTGGATAGACATGAAGATGCCGCTGACTTTTCCAGCCGAGGTGGTTCTCAGTTCCCATTCAAGCCTGATGTAGCTGCCCCTGGGGTCAACATATACTCGGGCACTTCCCGGGGTTCTATCATTGACCTGCAGGAACTGGATGCCGGGGCTGGATTTGCCGCAATAAGTGGTACCAGTATGGCCTGCCCGCATGTTGCTGGCTTTTGTGCTCTCCTCAAGCAAAAGAACCCCAAAATCACCACCGCCGAGATAAAGCGAACTATGGCCTTGAGAGGACACACCAAGGATTACATCACCGGTTGGGGAATTCCAAAGTGGTCCTATTTCAATTAAAGGAGAATGGCTATGGCTATTGATGTTCGGAAGGCTATCCAGCGTGCCCTTGATGTAAAGAGGTTTCTCCCAACTCCCCAGGAGCTACTCAGACCATTTCCCCCACCTAAACAAGGTGAGCTTGTCATGCAGGGGGTCACCGCCGATGTCCTTAGCTACGGCCTTGGTTTCATCCCATACGTCGGTGTTATCCTGGGCGACACAATCGAAGATAATATTATGTCCGACGTTACGACCAAGCTCAGCCCTGAGCAGAGGGCAGAGTTCGGGGAGCAGAACAGGTTTTATCCCAATGGGATAGCCCTCCTGAGAGCCTTCCAACGCACACAGGAGGCAGTAACCCAAGCATAGGCCCCATTGTGGCGGCAACTGAGGAAGAGAGGGAAAACCTAAAGATGCTGGTAAGGGAAGGAGCTACAAGCTGATGGTAACACCAGGTCAAGGTCAGCCCGGTCTCGGCAAGACATTTGAGCAATTCACAGGCTTCCCCTCCCCGGAAAAGGTTTTATATGAACTCCAGAGGCTCAATAATAATATGGAAACTCTACAGCCTGACCTCCACAGGTTAGCCACCTCCTTAGACGGATTACGCTTCGAGGATATTAAAAATCTTACCACCGCCTTGCATGGTTTCAAGGTCGGCGACGTGATAAGAACACTCAACGAGGTCAACAGGCTTGGGAGGCAGATTTATGACCGTCTATGGGGCAAGCCCTAATTCGGTAGATGCCAAGAGAGCCATTCAGGCTCTCCATATTATACTGACTGGGGAAAAAGCTCCCTTGATAACCGAGGAGGAGAGAGCTATACTTAAAGAGTACAGGGAGCTCTGCGCCTTTGGTTATGGTAGAATGGAGGTCGTGGTTGTAGCCCATCATCTCGAGGGCATCAACCCGACTAAACATATGAAGAGAAAAGATTTGAAAATTTCCTCCACAAATACTTGACAAATCCCTGAAGTGGTTTTATATTTATAGCGAATAACTCGCCGGCGAGAGAAATCGAGGCGGGTCACCGAAAGGTGGCTCGCCTTTTCTTTTGTTTGCTAATTAGGCCAAATCTAGAAAAAGGAGGTATTGGATATGCCACCGCAGATGCCCAAGCTCCGAACCCCTCTGGAGTTGGTTGACCTCGGGGCGGACCTGGCAAATCAGCTCTTCAGCACTCCAGCTCGGGTCATCGGCAAAACCTTTGAGGCTGTAGAGAGGACAGCTAAGAATCTTGAAGCTGATATTGCCCGTCCTCGCGAGCATGCTGAGATTCCACCTCCACCAGATGTCTTGGTTGAGCCTGCTATCTCCGGAGTAGGCCATATCGTCGAGGGAGCCATCAACACCGTTAAAGGCGGCATGGACGCGCTCATAGAAACGGCTGACGGTGTCCGGAGAGAAGTCCAAACTTTCATAGGGAGGTAAGTTATGCCACCACAAGTCAATCCACTCACGGCTCCACTTTCTGCCCTTAAGCAGATCGGGGAGCAAACCAGCGCTGCCATCCAGCAAGTAGGTACTGGAATGGCCTCGGCAGCGAGCCAGACG
>JAUXAC010000142.1 GCA_030615035.1 Dehalococcoidia bacterium
GCCCCGGCATGCTGCCCGATGAGCTAAAAAATGAGATACAAACCCTGCTAAACGACAATGATGACTACTTTGGGAAGGTAAATGAGCCGACTCTGCTTGTTATCGACAGGATCGGCATCGAGAAATTCTCGGCGATTGCCCACAGCAATAAGGCCGAGCTCGGGCAAGTGCTTGCTGAGCTTAATACCTATGTCTTCGTATGTTTAAGGGGTTCTTAAAGAGGAGAATTGACACTCCCCCGCCTCCCTCTCCTGCCGTAACCGTAGATAGCTTTACTACGACCACTCAACCTTGACTTTACCTCCAGGAGACGCTCTGCCCTCCTCTGCAACTTCCTAAAGTCCCTTACCTCGGGGCAGTAAATACATCGGCCTATATCATTACAATCTATAATCCAGTGGTGAGGCGGACACTTATGCTTTTTCTCAGTCTCTATCGCCATTTTTAATTGCCTTCCCCCTCCTTTTTGCCTAGTAGCTTATCCCATCGGTCAGGCTCTAGATAGATAAAGGGCAGTCCCCAGTTCTTCTCTGCATAGTGTTGCAGATCCCAAGGCTCTGGCTCTCCTTCTTCACCCCCAGCTTCCTTGTAGAGACGCTCCAAGCCCTCATCGGTATAGTCCAAAATTACTGCTCCCTTATCAGAGAGACCAGTTACCCCCACTATCCCCTCGGAGATTGCCCAGGGAACACCAAATGGAATCTCCTTGACCTCGGTAACTACCGCCGGAGTTGAGGGTATCGGTATCTTGATTGTTACCGCTGGTAGAGGGTTGCTGGGAATTTCTAAATTTATCCGAAAGACATACTCTAAAGGACTTGCCGATGGGGCCTTCCTTAGCCTGCACTCCCCAGTCTGGCTATTAACGATTAGAAATACTGTCTGTTTCACCTTTCATCTCCTTTCCCAGGCCCTAGCAAAAAGCCCTTCCCTGCTATGACCTGGTAGATAGTTTGCCCCCCGGGGGTAATTATATAAGGTAAGAAAATCTCCTCCATCTTGACCATCTCAGTCTCCAAGAGTGCCATCTGAGCTGATACCCAATGGAAAATATTTCGCCAGGCTACTCGGTAGGCATGCTCCTCATTGGCATACTTTCGCTCAATCTCCCTGTTTTCCCATTGCCTTTGCAGCACTCTCAAGGTAGCCGCAGCGTCAATCGGCAGCCGAATCGGGAGCTCCCCGTTGGGCATATTAACCTTAAAAGCCAGGGCTGTTATCCTACCCCGGCCATCATACTCCATCATCACCGCCCGAGCTCCGTGCTCTACGAGCTTAGCCTGCACCTGGGCTACTGTCCTGGAGACTGAAACTGTTGTTGTGTAGTCCATCAATGGCATGATACTACCTCCTTTCCCAGGGCTCTCTGTAGGCCAGGCCAACAGCCCTGAACACGTCAGCCTCACTCTGGCAGATTAGCTCGCTGCCATCCGCCCGCGTGAAACCCCTACCATAAGCGTGGAATCTCATTCCCCGCTCTATCGCCCGGAATGCAATCTCCTTATTCGTCCTTTCGCCACCGGTCCTCACCACCAGGGCAACCGGCCAGCACTCAGCCGTAGTAGAGAATATGTCGACACCGATACCACTGGGAAGGTGGACAAGCAGCTTATTCTTGGGACCATAGACTTTGCTCCCCAGCTTGTTCACCCGATAGCCCAACATGTCGAAGTGGATGAGTGTCTGTATCTTGGCGTCCAGCATGTCAACGCCGGCAACATATTTCGGAATGCAGAGCAACTCAATATCACCGACGTCGGGCTTTTGCCGACGAATACTACCGGCTATCACGATCCTTTCACACGAAGACTCCAATACAGCTTTAATCTTCTCCGCTATAGCCTTAGCTTTCTCTAGCTGCATCATTCCCCCTCTCTACTCCCTTTGAAAAAGCTAAAATCCTTGGCCCCCTCTATACACGCCAGCCTATCGTTGCAGTATCTAA
>JAUXAC010000036.1 GCA_030615035.1 Dehalococcoidia bacterium
GATAACCCTCGGCGATGGCTTGTAGCTTATCAGCCTGTGGAAGGCCATTACTTCTTGCTGGTTGGCGACACTGCAGACATAGATAGGAGCAGCAGCTGCGCTTACGCCTATCATTCCGCTCGCACCCCAGTCGCTGTATGACCGTGCTCCCGCAACCATAGTAGCTGTCTGAACCCAGCTATAAAGGGCTGGTGTGGTTGCGCCAGCTCCCTGCTTCAGATCTTGAGGGGTAATGAGCCTGAAGCCAAACTGCCCGGTGGCCGATTTCAGCCCGCCGAAGGGGGCCTTGTCAAAGTATCCTTTGGCTACCTTGATGGCTTCATCATAGAATACCTTTTCATTACTAAGGTCATTACCAAGCTCAGGGTCGACCAGCTTGGTCAGGTCATCGCAGAGAAGGGCGAAGTCCCTCTCCCAAATTTCAATGTCTTCGTTGGTGAGAGCCTCGACCTCAAGGGACCTAGCCGTCCCCGCCATTAGGTTTAGTTTTCTGAATTGTTCTCCTGTTATTGCTGGACACATCGTTACTTCCTCCTCTATTCAAATACTAGTCGAGATTTTTGTGTTCTTAGGGCCGGTGCCGGGGGTGCCGGCGGAGTCACCTTTTCGCCTTGTGGTGTAAGCGAGACCTCAGTGACGAAGCGCTTTAGCCCTGTTGGCATTTCAGGAATCCCAGGCGGTGCTGGCAGGTCTGGTACTGCCATTGGAAAATCAGGGAAGTCTGGTAATCCGGCAGCTGTGTTGACCAGCGTTGTAGAAAGTTTGGGGGCTCCCGCGGGCAGTCTTTCTTCTATTGCCGCCGGAATCTTGGTGGCGTCAACCAAAAGTGTTTTAATGTTTTTGTGTGGCATCTTTTACCTCTACCTCCTTTATAGGACTCTTTCAATCTGCGACTTGACAGCCTCGAAGGTATCCATAATACCCCTGCCGATGCCATCAATCATGCCAAGCCCTGCCTTGGCTGTTTGCCCAACAGCTTTTACAGCCGCATCGGGTATCACTGAGGGGTCATCAGGCAGCCGGGCTTTGACGTCATCCATGTTAGACTTCACCTCGGAGGCAAAGCTCTCAGCCACGCCGGCTACATTCTTGGCCACTCGGACTGGACCTTCAGCCACCTCAACCACCCCATCAGCGATTGAATCGACCAATGTCTTGGGATCAGGTAAATTTGTCATATTGATCTTGACCTCCTTAGTTTTGTGCTAGCACCCCTTGGGAAGCGATTACCCAGTAAAAGAACGGGGGACGAACCCCAAACTTTTAGTTCAAGGTAATCGCCCCCCGTTTTTTACAACCAATTATATTCTAGGCAAAACTTTTTAATTTGTCAACTACCTTCTAATACTACCACCTCCTACAAAAAGTCTAGTGTTATTTTCTATGGTTTGTCAAGTCTTTATAGTACCTCTGGCACTTCGGGACTAACCGTTTTACTGGCTGAACCAACAGGAACCCAGGGGGCACCAGCAGTAGCCTGATACAGCACTACGCCAACAAGAGAGGCAGGGCCGACCCTAGGCATATAAAAGGACATACTATAAGTCTTGGATTGTCCAGCTGAGAAGAATTCAGAAATGCTTAGTTTGAGGACACCGTTGACAGTTAGGTTAGTTCCTAAATGATAGCGGTCCTCCATGAGATTCGTTACCTTGACATCGTAAATAACGTTTTCACCTGCTTTGGCGCTGTCAGGTGCAGTTATTGAGATTTCAACTTCAGGTGGTGGTGGTGGGATTTCTGGCAACGGTAACAGATGAAGCAGATTAAGGAACCTTCGGTCAGCTATCTCCACCCCAGTTAGGTCTGAAACGCGGACCTGGAGACCATACCACCCCTCGGGAAGGCCAGTGGTATCTAACGAAAATGGGGTTGCCTGGAGCATGCCTATTTCAGCAGTCGGGCTAGCCGTGAGTACGTTCATCACCCTCTCCCCCGCCGAGTCTATCAAGTCAGCCGAAATTCCAAAGTCAAAGAGTTCTGGAGAACCGGATATCTTGGGCATCCAGCTAATTGTGCCGCTGACGACATCCCCAACCGTCGCTTCAGAGGGTGTGAAGGTAGCGCTTAAGATGCTGACCGTGGGCAGCTTTGGCAGCGGTGCTGGGACTTCGATAGGCTTGAAGTAAGCAGTAACTGCTTTATCACTATCCATTAGAAGGCTTACCACCGGAATAGTGCCTGATACATCACCACCCCAATAGTCAAAGGCATAGCCCGAAGCTGGTGTGGCAATCAGGGTAAGCGGCAGGTGAGCAGGGTATTCTCCAGGGCTAGGGGTTACAACCCCCTCGCCCACTGTGCCAACATATAGGTAGTATGCTGCTGGCGGTGCTGGGACTTCTTCCGGATGCACTAGTGTCATGTGCGCTTCTAGTTCACTTAGGGTGGAAAATTCGGCATCGCATAGCTGACACACATAGATTAGTTCAGGTGCAACTTCTGGCGGCGGCGGTGCTGGCGGATAGGCTACTGGCGGATAGGCTATCACTGGTGGTGCCGCCGGCGGAGCAACTATTACTGGGACAACAGGAGGTGCAGCAACCGGCACCGCGGGTGGAAGTCTCACCAGCTCAGGTACTGCTGGCTTATACCACGGCCAGTATATGCCCATCGACCGTGGAAAGGGAGGCCCCATTTCCGGTGGCATTGGCTGCCAGGTTTCTAACTTTAAGTCATTCATATTCATCAATATAGCGTTTTAATAATGGATATGTAATTAAGCCATGTCCATAGTCATTATTCTTAGGCTCACCATATAGTCCTAGAGCCTGCTTAATTCCGTCAGTGGTGAGCTCCTTCCCTTTTATTCTACCATATTCCAGAGCTAAGGCAACTGTGCCCGAGACGTGAGGTGTTGACATACTCGTGCCGGATATCGCCGCCAGCAGAGGCGGCCCATCCATAAACTGCATGGTTGCTATTAAACCAGCTGATGTGCTAAGAATATTAACGCCTGGAGCAACACAATCGGGCTTAATTAAACCTTGCGCTGTTGGACCTCTTGAAGAAAACGGGGCTACCCTCCCTTCAATGTCCACTGCGCCAATGCTTAGGGCGTAGGGCGAGTTTGCCGGTACACCAACAGTATTAGGGTCGGGACCGTCATTGCCATTAGCTACTACTATAATGATTCCGGCCTTAGTTAACATCTCAATTGCCCGGCAGTTCGGCAGTTCTTCTGGTGGCTCTTCTGAATAAGGTGAGCCTAAACTCATAGAGATAATATCAGCCCCCCACTCAAAAGCATCCATCATCCCTCTTAACACTGAGATATTAGTTCCAGCACCGATACCGTACCCAAGAACTTTGAAGGCAGCGACCTCAGCATCAATACTAACCCCCTTAAGTAAGCCATGAATTGATTGGAAAGGCCTGCCGCTGATAGTTGTTTCCGTATGTGTTCCGTGGCCATTCTCGTCAGCCTGGATTGGCATTCCTTCAACTGAAGACCTGCCACCCAGGTATGGCCCTTGCACTCCCAGAACGTTTGTGCCGGTATCCAAGACTGCCACCTTTATGCCCTTGCCTGTAATCCCGTCGGCATCAGCCACATCAGCACCCATCATCTTCCTTGACTCAGAGGTAGGAATTCTCTTCTTACCCATATCGGCCTCAAGGGAAAACTTAAAGGCTGAGGCTGGGCCAGTTATCGGGTTTGACAAAAATAGCTTTTGGAACTGATCCACTTTTCTGTCAATGGGAATCAGAACCTGCTTTATTGACATCCACTTTTCAGGGGTAACACTAATAACCCCCTCGATAGCCTTTACTTCTGGGGTTATCTCAGGGGGAACATCAATCACAAGGTAGTCCATTAGCTGCTGGATAGGCTTCACTCCACTGCTGGCCTTGAGAGCAGCCAGATTGCGCTTAACTTCGTCAATTCTTGCTGGGACAAACTGTACTAAGTAACGTGCCATATCACTCTCCTTTGGTTAGTGTCCCCCCTTACTGTTTCCAGGGCCACCTTACCCCCCATTTCCTCGGGAGAGGTGGCCCTTCTTCAGGTGACATGGGCATAAGGCTTTCCTTAAACATTGAGGGCATTAGTTCCCCTCTGACTCTCTTTTGGACACCTTGGACTATTTTGCGTCTTTCCTCTACAGGGGCATCGAGAAACCGCCCAGCTTCCTCCCTGGTCATACTAAGCATCTCCAGCTGCCTTACAGCTTCCTCACGTGTTATCATCTTACCCCCTTACGATAGCATTTCCTTTACCCTAGCAACTACTTCTGGTTTTTCTCGTATGAATCTAGGTAAAGGCGCATTGGGGAAGCGGCTGGGGAGCAAATCACCCGGCGAAGTCATTTTACCCACCTCGTCAGCTATCTGGTAAACACAATAAGTTATGGCCGCGCCAGGCCCAAAAAGTGGACCTCCCAAAAAGCAAATGATTGCTAATGTTTCCCGGTCTATTCTGCGCTTATTCTCCATTTAATATCTCTTTCAGGAGCGCCCTACTCCTCCTTCAAGCTGGTTAGAAACCCCAGCAGGTCCTGGGGAGCATTTTTCATTATCTTCTCAATGCGTTTTAGCAGCTTCTCAAGGTTCTCCAGCTTCTCGAGGGGCATTTGGTTGATTTCCCGAATGAGCATGACAACTTGGTCGAGTTCTGGAGCGGTCTGGGAAACCCTTTCTGCTACTTCCAGTACCTCTTTGATTAGCCTGAGCTGTTTGGCATCGGGGAATTTATCAAGGGATTCGGTAACCTTGGATAGGGGAGGAAGACCAAATCTACGTTCCGCCTCTTTAGCTACTTGCTCTAGCTTTTCCATCACCATGATTCACCTCCTTAATAAATTCTAAACTCGAGGGGGGGATTAGTCAAGGACGGTTCTCTTGGCGGTCTCCTGGATGAAGTTTTTGTCGATTGGCGGGGAGAGTGGCAGATTGCTGGGGAAATCATCCCCCAATAAGTATGGCTGAAAAGCCGATACCATCTTCTGGAATGCTGCCTCGATGGGAGTTAGCTTAAACTCCGGCTCGAACTTCATCCTGACCATGATGAGTTCGCCAACCCAGTCAGCTAGTTGTTGCAGAGTCGGCGGGTCAGGATGAGTCAGCCAGAAAGTGCCGGCTTTCTCAATGTTGGCTATGCCCCTGGCCACCTGGTCAATCTGAATGAGGTTAAGTTTACCCTCCGGGTTACCCTTAATCCGAAATAGAGGCTCGATTACCGGCAGACGCAGTGAACCCTCAATCTTTCTCCGGATAAGCTCTGCCCTGCGGTGAGTCTGTATTACCGCTGATATGAACCGAGAGAAGTGCCCCGGGTAAGGATGCTCAGCTGTTCCCATAACTATTGACGGCTTAAAAATGGTCACCTCAATATCATGCTCCTTAGCAAACTCAGTGATAGCACTCTCATTCTCGATTTTGCTTAAACCGTAGGGATTAGCCGGCCAGGTGTAGGCTGTAGAGGTGAAGTAGAGACTTGGTATATCATGCTTTAGACAGAACTCGAGGACATTCCTTGTGCCATCCACGTTAGTTTTCCATAGCAAGCCGTCCTTGTCGTCCTGGTTAAGAGTGTGGATTCCAGCTAGGTGATAGATAGCCTCAATATCCTGGGGGACATCCTCCAAACCGAGGTTGGGCTCGGTTACATCACCGATGATGGGGATAAGGTCTCTTGAGCCAATAGGGGGGTGTCGCGAAAGCCCTAACACACAGTGCCCTTTTTCTATCAAGAGGGGAATAAGAGCAGATCCGACAAAGCCTGATGCGCCAGTAACTAAAACTGCCACTATTCAATCTCCCCAGTGTAGAAGGGTGGCGCCCGCTGCCAGGCCGGCCCCCAGGCTGACTACCAGGCCCCAGTCCCCTTGCTTTACATCCTCATCCATAAGAATCTTCCCAACAATACCAATGCTGGAACTGCTGCAGTTCCCAAACAGCCTCAATGCCTCCCTGGAAAGTGTCATCTTTTCCTCTGGGATCCCCAGCTTATCCTTGAGGTTATTGAGGACGGCACTTCCCCCTGGGTGGATAACCCACCACCTTATATCGTTTAGTCTCAAATAATGCCTCTGGAGTATCTTCTCAATGGGAGGCCGTACTACTGAAGGAACTATCTTTGGTATCTGCCGTGACAGTAAGACCCTTAGCCGGCCATGCTGCCAGACAAAGCCCAGGTGCTTCAGGTTCTCAGGGTCGAAGTAAGTCTCGAAGTCCACAAGATACGGGTGACGAGGGTCATCATCAAAACCGATCAGAGCAGCTGAAGCACCATCGCCGAAGATAGCATTGGCTCTTAACAGCTCCCACTCCCCGCTAGGGTCAGGCTCAGGCTCGGGGAAATGGCAGACGCTACAGATTTCACATGATATGGCAAGGGACTGCTGCCCCGTTGCTAGAGTGTGGTGGTAGGCTCTCCACAAGGATGGTGCCGCCCCCTCGCAGCCTGTTCCCAGAATTGGTGTGTAGACGACATTGGGTGAGAACTCGAGCTCAGAATGAAGCCGATGCATTATGCTAGGACACTCATAACCGGTACAGCTAGCAAAGCTAACCGAACCAATCTGAGACACGTCCCTCCCATCGAGGCAGGCCTTCACCGCCTTCCTGGATAATGAAATAGCCCCTTTGTTATATTCCTCACACGCTTGCTGCCAAGTGAGCTCAGCATTAAGAGGGCGCCAAAGATGACGTTTGTCAATAGCCGCATTGAGAAAAATGCTTCGGAAATGTCGTGGGTAGTGAAGTACCTCAAAAACTTCCTCCTGGGTATAACTTCGCTCGGGTACCGCAAACCCTATAGAGATAATCTTGGGGTTCAAGTCAGCCTCCCACTATCTGGCCTATCGTCAGTAAAATCATCTGAAGGAATATTCCTCCCAGCCCCCATAAAACGCCTACTTTAAGATTTTTCTCCAAATATAGTAGGCAGAATGAGAAGGGAATAAACGAGACAAGAGACAGTGCTGTTAATGGGGCAAGTATACCGCCAGCGATTAAGAATAGCTGGCTTAAGAAGGTAATACCTAGCAGCCAGGCAAAAAACATTGATATCGAGATATTGTTCCTCCACACCAGGGCACCAAAGTTCCTTAACCCCCTTGGCCAATTAGGTTCTGCATCCGTCCACTGGTCTATCGTCTCAGCTCCATAGCCCCATAGAACTAGAAATGGAATACCAGCCAGAAAGGCCAGTAAGAAGTCGGGGTTTGGCTGAGAAGCCATCCCCAGCATCACCGCTAGAGGTCCAAACCCAGCGCCGAGGGCGAGCTCGCAGTTCCAGTGTAGCTTACCCCAGCTATACCAGAAGGTGCATAAAGCTGCTCCTGCCCAGATAGCCCATATTACCGGTGATACCCTCCAGGCAACAATGCCGACAAAGATAGCTGATATGGCTAGATAGACAAGACCGTTTATCAGTACTCCCCTGGGGGATAATTTGCCGGCAGCGATTGCCTGCTGGCCTTTGGTATAGATTTTGCCCTTACTGCGCTCCTCCTCGGTTCCTTGGTCAAACCGAGTCCATGAGTAATCGAGTAATGTGTTAAAGCTGTGGGAATAGGCCATCAGAAATATAGCCCCCAG
>JAUXAC010000048.1 GCA_030615035.1 Dehalococcoidia bacterium
CCTGCACGGTTTTTTAACCACGAGAATCAAGTCGAGTAAGTGCGGGGTGCCACTAAGCTCAATTGGTGCGGGGGAAGATTATATCAAGAATTTATGCTTTATTGTACAAAAGAAATTCTGCTGTGGCAACTGAATCCCGACTTTTTGTCGGGATCCGTCACTTTGTTCTGACAGAACAAGGTGCCGGAACGGCTTTGGTGTTTTTTTTGTTTTGCCCGCTGCGGCGCCTGTCGCGACGTGTCGCAGACACGGCGGGCAGACACGGCGGCCTGTAGTGCGGCTTGGCATAAAGGGGCGCGCGAAGGACGGATGGTATCCGCTCAGCGAACTTGAGGTGTCGAATTAAGCGTCCCTGGCGTCCTCAGGCCGCAAAGGGCAGGCGAATGTGTGAGTAGTCTGCTTTCCGTGCGCATAATACCTTATAGAAACCGGTAGCAGAAAAAGCCGGCTTGTTATTTTTACATAACTTTTACATTTTGTAAGCGCTTCTTGAGAATGTACTTAGATAAAATGAGGGAAAAGTCGGATAAAATTCTTCCGCTGTTGTCAACCTTTGGACGGCTGGGACGTCTAAATATGTAGATGGCTTTGTTTAACCTGTAATTTGAGCCAAGAGTTAGTCGCAATCAAACGTTTATAGGAGAAAAAAAGATGAACAATTATGTAAGAAAAGAAACGACACTTATTGTGGCAGTAGTTATTTTCATTGTAATAGTCTTCTGCTCATTAGTCTGGAGCGAAGACATAGCGGAGGTTCCTTTACCTGAGCCGGCTCAAGTAACTCAACCCCGCCCATCGGATGGGCTGGGTCAAGGTACGTTACGGGCGGTGAATGAGGATGGGGAGGTAATTCTGGAGTTTCCCCTTAAACATACATCTGTTTATGCGGAGATTTCGGGATTCCTGGCCCAGGTGGAGGTAAAACAGCATTTCCACAACCCCCATAATGAGAAGATTGAGGCGGTGTATGTTTTTCCACTGCCGGAGAATTCAGCTGTGAACGAGATGATAATGGTGGTGGGCAAGCGCAATATCTACGGTGAGATTCATAAACGCAGGGTGGCCAGGCAGATTTATGAACAGGCCCGTGCCGCCGGCAAGCGCACGGCGCTTTTGGAACAAGAGAGGCCGAATATCTTTACGCAGTCGGTGGCGAACATCCAGCCGGGCGAAGAGATTGTGATTACTATTCGTTATGTGCAGGCGCTTAAATATGACCGCGGCGTATATAGGTATGTTTTTCCAATGGTCGTTGGCCCGCGATTCATCCCGGGCGGCGCGACGGGAAAACAGGGCACCGGCTGGGCACCGGATACAGATACGGTACCAGATGCCTCCCGTATTACCCCGCCTGTGCTTAAACCCGGCCGAAGAAGCGGACACGACATCAGTCTTATTGTCAAGCTGGATGCGGGCCTGTCGATTGAGGATTTGCATTCGAAATCACACGATTTGCTCGTGGTGGAGGAAGGTATAGGAAGGGCGACAGTGAATATGGAGCCGAAGGATAGCATTCCCAATAAGGACTTCGTTCTTGAATACACCGTTGCTGAGGAGCAACCGCGCAGCGCCTATCTTACGCATTATTCTCAGCAGGGAGGATACCTTTTACTGATGATTCAGCCGAGTTTGGAAAGCGTAACCCAGAATATCGAGCCCAAGGAGATATTCTTTGTAGTGGATTGCTCCGGCTCGATGAGCGGCTATCCTATCCAGAAGGTCAAGGAGGCGATGTATCATTGTATTCAGGGGATTAGTCCTGATGATACCTTCCAGATAATCCGTTTCTCATCAAATGCCAGTGCGTTTTCACCCAAGCCGGTTCCTGCTACTCGCGTTCATAAGGAAGAGGCGCTGGATTATATTCAAGCGTTCTACGGAAGCGGCGGCACGATGATGATCGAAGGCATTAAAGCGTGTCTCGACTATCCCCGCACGCCAGAGCGTCAGCGGATTGTCTTTTTTATGACGGACGGCTTCATTGGCAATGACGATCAGATTCTCGCCGCGGTAAAAGAAAAAGTGGGTAACGCCCGGCTTTTCTCCTTCGGTGTTGGCTCTTCACCGAACCGCTCCTTGTTAGAGCGAATGGCCCAGCTTGGTCACGGCACGGCCCAATATATTCGACAGGACCAGGACGCACAGCCGGTGATAACGGACATGATTTCCCGGATTTCTAAGCCTTATCTTACCGATGTCGAGATAGATTGGGGCGGGCTTGCTGTTACCGATGTCTATCCTTCTCCCATTCCTGACCTTTATTCAGCGCAGCCACTTATCCTCTTTGCCCGTTATGAGGGGGCGAGAGCGGCGGTGGTAACTCTCAGAGGCAGGATTAATGGCGGGCCTTATGAGGAAAGGATAAGCGTTTCACTTCCGGATTGGAACCCGGATAATGGGTCGTTAGCAGCAGTGTGGGCCAGAGAGAAAATTAAATACCTGATGCTGGAGCAACTTGGCGGCAGGATGGCCGGCATTGAGGCAGAGGTTACCAATCTTGCGCTGGAGTATAATCTGATGTCTCAATATACCTCTTTTGTTGCTGTTGATGAGGTTATTCCTGAAGGAAGCGACACAACACTTCCCAGGACCATTGCCATTCCCGTGCCGATGCCTGAGGGAGTAAGTTTCACCGGCGTCTTCGGCCCGCCAAGCGGGTATCCGGGAGACTATGTAACGCAATTGGGTACGGCCAAGGAAGGAATTCCGATACTCGGCGATCGGTTGATGTTCACGGGTCAGCCACAGAGGTTCCTTAGACGTCGTTTGGCCCCAATGGCTGGACTACCTATGCTATATAGTAGAGAAACGGCGAAATCAGAGCTATCTGCATCTATGGCCTGGGGCAATGCGTCTGCATATTTACGCCCGGGGCAAGACAAGGGAGGCAGATTTGCCCTCTCGCTGGATGCAGATGAAGAAGCAAGCAAATATCTGCAGGAAGGCCATAAGGGCTTGTCCGCTAAAGACAAAGCTCTATATAACACCATCAGACAGTTCTATTATGGACAAAAAGTAGATGAGGCGAAGGCAAATCAGACACTACAAAAACTCTTGAGCAGCGAGGATGGAAATGAGGTAGCAGTCGGATTAAACCTGTTAGCTACGCTATCTCAGCAAAAGGTAAAGATTGATAAAGTACATATCGCCAAGGCGATAAAGCTGGCCACCGAGGGCGAGAACGAACACATCCGCTATCAGGCACTGTTAGCTGTCTATACCCTTAAACAACCGGTTCCCCTGGATATTCTAAAGAAGACTGCTAAAGATAAAGACGCCACTGTCCGGATGCTGACCGCCCATGCCTTGGCGGATAAGAAGCTGGGAAAAGGGGCCAAGCGTCTGATTACGATGCTTGTAAGTGATAAGGACCAGAGAGTTGCTGCCCTGGCGATAAAGGCCGGGACAGAGGCGAGAAAGATTAACCGCCTTATTCCTGCTCTCTCAAAAATCCTGCTCAGTGCCGATTTCAATCGGCAGTATTTTGCCGTATTGGAGGCAGGCCTGGGGCTTAGCCGACTCGCTGAGGCCGACCCGACCGTGAAAACAAAAGTCCGGAAGGTCTTCGTCCAGGCGCTGAGTAAGGACTATCCTGTATCTGTCGGCAAAGAGAAACTCAACCTCAAAAAGGCAATCAGTCTTATAGCTTTGAAAGCGCTAACCGGATATCAGAAAGACGATGCATATCCACAGATTCTTAAACTCGCTTCCGATAGTGATAAGGATGTGCAGACGCTGGCTGTTTCTGTGCTTGTCGGCTACAAAAAGGCGGCTTCCTACCTTCTCAACAATGTGCTGAGCAAAGAATCATTCCTTGATAGGCCGGAATTGCTGACCACAGTAGTGCAGCATCTGCGGGACTATAAACCGAAGGATGATTTCTATGTCGTGGTGCGAAGGCTATTAAAGGACAAGAAAGTATCTGCTCGCTCCTATGCAGTCCTGAGAGTTGCTCTTGCAGAAGCGCTCTTTGACCGGGGCAACAGTAAGGAC
Organism: Dehalococcoidia bacterium; assembly: GCA_030615035.1. Next base: position 3,994 of record JAUXAC010000048.1, read on the forward strand.
ATCCAGTATTTGATTTCTCTTCTCAGAAAGGACAGCGATTGGAAAGTCAGACGCGCAATTCTTGCCAGGCTTGCGAGTCTGAAAAAGGAAAAGGTGTTGGATACCGCCGTTAGGGCGCTTGAGGACCCGCATCCGGTTATAAGGCAACTGGCTCTGGCAGAGGCAATAGCAGCCACGGCCAAGAAGGACAATCGCGCCACTTACCTTGATAAGCTATCGCAAAATCCTACTCCGGCTGTCTGTGATGAGATATTAGCAGCAGAAGGACTGAGTTCGGATTTATCATTGCGGCCTCTTAAAGAGCTGCAAGGTATCCTCATAGCCCGCGGCGCCAAACTCTGATAAACACGGGTATTCATTCTGGAATGAGAGGCTGGGCCCCCACGTCTTCTTGTCGAAGACGAGAGTGGGGGCCTTAACTCTCTCGCACCTGTGCCCCCTTAGGGGGTGCAGGCAAAACGTTATTCTTCGGCAGGGTAGTTAGCCCGTTGAACCAGGGCTGTCTTCGGGACATCCGGGGCCATCTTCGCAATCGTACCGACGGTGCTCAGGTCATTGGCCATAAGCACTACCCGTTCGCTTTGCGGCCCCTGCAGATTAAGGAACAAATCCGTGCCTGCCTTTGGCCTGCACCCGCGAATAAAAATTCCTTTGACGTTATTCAGCCGAATAACCGCGCAGGCACCAGGTGCGAACGGAGCATCGAGGGCATCGATAAGCGCATCTTCTACATCTTCGCATCCGCAAGATAAAGGTGAGCGGCTCTTACAGCCAAGCTGTGTATATGCCCGTGAATATCACCAATCGCTGATTTTAATTTCTTAAAATACTTGATTTCATCTTTTAATAGCTCAACTATTTCTATCATTTCCATCTCAATTTTATTGTCCGGCCGCGGTGGGCGTCGATGTTGCGGTCAAACGTTTCGATAAGTTCTGCAACTCTGGGCGGTACGTTAGCCATTTTGTTGTTTCCCCGTAGGCATTTTTATAGCCAGATTCAGGACAATATTACCATCAAGAGTGGAAAAAG
>JAUXAC010000219.1 GCA_030615035.1 Dehalococcoidia bacterium
CATGAAAAAGCCGTTAAGGGTATCATCACTCATAAAGCTGATGTTAAGCCCCTTTATAGCCAGCCAATCCTTGAATTCTTGAGCTGTTGCTTCAGTAATTACATCCTTGTTTTTTGCACCGAACCTAGCATAAATTCCACTTCGCATCCTTTTTATCTCCTTTTTGGCGTGTAATGTAGCTTACTGTCCGAGTCATTCTCCTTAGCCACGATTACAATTCTCTTCCCGAAGGGGGATAAAAATTCGGTATCTGGAGAGCCTATCACTTCCTTGCCTTCAACTAGGCTCTGAACCTCCTCCTCGCTCAACGATATTTTAGCCGATTGTTCAGCCAGATATACCTTCATGTTCCCTCCTTTCGTATAATACCCATTACACGCTATTGCCAGGTTGATGAGGCTGACTGGCCTTCCAGTAGCGATACTTCCTGCCCTCCTGCTCCATCGGGGTGCTGGGAAACTGCTGCTTCCTATCAACATCGTTGGGTCTGCCCTCTTTAATAAACCAGAAGCATAGAAAGTGCCAGACCCTAGTTGGTACCTTGGTCTGGAACCAGAGGACTGGGCCGAGAGCTATCCCGTACCTTCCAATCTTTAGCATATATACTCCTTTCTGCGTGTAACAGCCCTTATACGCTTATGCTAATTGCCCTCTACCTCCCAAGAGTAGGGTGGGCGGATAATTCGGTTCCCGTCTTCGTCTGTAATCTCCAGCATGCCGTTAGGGAGGAGTTTCTTCACAACCCCCTCGGCCTTCTCAACATCCCTTTTCATTGCTATAAGCTGGCTCCGTACCCCGGAGAGAGAGGGTTTAATTCTTTCCTCTGCTCCCTCAATCATACCCATCAGAACTCCGGCCTCAAACGCATTAACCGTCACAGTGTAATTTGGTAATTTAGTAGCCAACTTTCCTCCTCCTGCTCCATATCTTGCGTGCAGCTCTGGGAGGCAGTAGTAAGGGCCATACCCAGGTGAACTCCCAATCTATAAACTCTAACGTGAGTACTTGCTCAGCCAGGTCTTCGGTCTCTCGCCTGACATATCGG
>JAUXAC010000016.1 GCA_030615035.1 Dehalococcoidia bacterium
AGCGGTTAGAAAACAAGCGATAATTAGACCTAGTGCCTTAGGTGCCCCCAAAGTTCCCCTTAAAATTTCCTGCTAGGCGGTATTGACAAATAGTCGCAAAGGTGCTATAGTCTTGACGTATGGTCACTCAATTGGAACCTGGGGAAGTCCTCACTGTAAACGCAGCCAGTGAGGAAATTGGTATCCATCATGCTACCCTCTATCGTTGGGCAGAGGCCGGCAAAGTCGCCTTTGTTCGGTTTGGCGGTATTATGTTCATTCCTGTAACAGAAGTACAAAGGCTAAAGAAAGAGAAAAAGAATCAAGCCGCTGAGGATTAGTCAACGGCTTGCTCAAAGGGGCTAGAGGCTAGATGACCTCACCACCTTTCTGTCATTTTACTACAGCCTCAGGCCTTTAGGCAAGGGGCAATAAATGAAAGAGCAGGGCGGACTAGGTCACTGGCTGGAGGAGAGATGCCATCGGGAGCATCTTTCACTGAGGCAGGCGGCTGCAGGGGAGTGAGTTGAGGATGGCAAAATTTATACCGTGGAACAGTCAACCGTTGAGGAGCTGGGCCAGGAAATATGCTACCGGGAAATTCGTCAACCTAGAAGGTCATTCCACTCACTATGTTGAGAAGGGCAAAGGTGACCCGGTTATTCTCCTTCACGGCTTTGGCGCCGACTCATACTCCTGGAACAACAATATAGACGCCCTGGCCAAAAGTTTTAAGGTTTATGCTCTTGACTTATGGGGATTCGGGTATAGTACTCGGGAGCCCTTGGACTACGGCTACCCCCTCTATGCTAGTCAGCTCCTCAGCTTCATGGATGCTCTCAATGTACAGAAGGCTTCTCTAGCCGGCCAGTCGGTGGGTGGAGGCACCGCCATCTATTTTTGCGTTCAACACAGGGAAAGGGTAAACAAAATTATTTTGGTTAGCTCAGCTGGAATGCCCAATCCTCCGATATTGGCACACCGAATTATAGCCTTGCCCGGGTTGGGGGAGTGCCTGCTTAGTCTTAGGACTGATCTCATTCGGAAACTGATGATCAAAAGGGTTTTCCTCTACAATAAGAAAATCACGCAAGACTACTTTGACAATCTTACTCGTTTTCAGAAGATCCGGGGGACCAATGAAGCCTTTTTAAAGATTCTGCGTTTAAGGTTCTTTGACACGTTGATGGATGAGGTCTGTAGGCTGGGGAAGATGGATGTGCCTGTTCTCATCGTATGGGGCCGTCACGACAGGGGCATCCCACTGGAGCGCGGACAAGCAATGCACCGAATCTTGAAAGGCTCCCAGTTAAGAGTCTTTGACCGGTCGGCACATGAAGCTCATGATGAGCAGCCGAAAAAATTTAACCGGCTTGCCATTGGCTTCCTAGCGTCAGATAGAGGGGGAGATTAGTGCCTCATCCTTATTGTCCAATTAAGAAAGAGTATTCAGGGAGATGTAGATTGTGTCCGCTTCCGCCGGTCGAAAGGCTAAAGGTCTGCAATTTCTATAAAGGTCAAGTGCGAAGTGGTGTACCCTGGACAAGGGACCGATATCAATGGAAAAAGTCTGAACAAGTGCAGTGGAACACAGGGAAAGAGGGATAAAGGATTAAATATGCTAGGATACCCTAAAGTGAGCAACTCAAAAAATCTGGCTGGGGAACCAGGATTCGAACCTGGCCTACCTGGTCCAGAGCCAGGCGTCCTACCGCTAGACTATTCCCCAGCGACCCCACAGAAAACAAAAAGGATTGGGCAGAAGATCCAGAGTCTTCTGTCCAATCCCCTCTGCCCCATAATACCACCACCGACTCACCAAGTGCAATACATTTGCTACCTAGTATCGCTATGTAACGAAGTTCTAACACAGAGGGAACGAAAGTACCAGCTAGGCCGAGCGTGGCCAGCTGGCATTTTTTTTGCATCCACCACGAGAGGCCAGGGCTACAATATCATTACCGACGACGGTAATGAGACCGTTCCACTAACAGCCCCGCCAACGCTACGGGAAACCATTCCCCGCTCCGCTGACGAGACCGACATGAAATGGCCCCATCAACGCTGCCGGAATCTGTTACGGAGGTGGCATCATGCTAACTGACCAAGCCATTCAGGAATTCATGCTCAGCCGCGGGGGACTCCGCCTCAGGACCCAGAGGGAGTATCGGAAGCACTTAATGCTCTTTCAGAGGTCGTCCTCCCCCGATTTACCCACGGCCCCCCAGCCCATTCAGTCCTGGCTCAACAGCTTCCAGGGGGTGACTCCGGAAACTGTCCACTCCCGCTTCCGCACCATCAGGGCCTTCTACAACCAGATACATCTCTGGCATCCCAAAATCCCCAATCCCATGCCCTTGGTCAGGCCGCCGCGGCTACAGCCAAAGGCGATGCGCACCTTCACTGAGGAGGAGCTCTACTCCATATTCACCCTGCCTCTTCCCCTGAGTACCCGGACGATGGTCACGTTGTTCTTGGACACTGGCATCAGGGCCCAGGAATGCGCCGGACTCACCTGGGATGACGTGCGGTCGAACTACATCATAGTTAGCGGAAAGACCGGCGAAAGGGACGTCCCCATCAATGAGATGACCTTCCGTCTTCTTCAAGCGCTGAAGGCCGAATCAGATCATAACCACTATGTCTTTCAGGGTAAGCGGGGGCCCCTCACCTATGAGGGAATATACAAGACCATCCGCCGCATCTGCCGCCTGGCAAATATAGACGGTAGACGCTCCTCTCCGCAGACATTTCGCCATACGTTTGGCACCGAGTACGCCTCAAGCGGAGCCTGTGACCCCAAGACACTCCAAGACATCATGGGACACCGGGATTTCAAGACAACCCTCCGGTATATCCACAACAACCGGAAGCGAAATATTGAGAATCACCAGCTCTGCACCCCGCTCAGGCTGATCGCTACCGCTGCCCAGGGGGTTTTATTCGATACCAGCCAGGCCGTAAAAGAGGCTGAGGAGATACTGGAAGGGAGATCTAAATGACTACACAAGCACAGATTGAGGGTCTGGGCGAATTCTCCCAGTGGGGATTTACGGGAGATGGTTACAACCTATACCGAGATGATGCGACTGATACAGGAAACATAGATGAGGTATATGGGATTTGGACTTTAACCCCCGACAAAATAGACCTACCTAATACCGGAGCCAAAATGGGCCCCCTCACGGTAATGTGGGGCGAGAGTCCTGACACCTGGTATTGGTCAACAGAAGCAAGGGGTTACAATCTTCCGGAGCCAGAGCCGCCAAAACCGGGGTCTATAGCGCAACCAGGGCCATGCTTCGGCAACCTCATAGTGATAGTCTGCGGGAACACTCATAGTTATGCCTGGTCTGATGAAATCAGCCTGGCTGAGTATTACACCGGTATGCCGCTTCAAGGTAAGACTTTAGCCGAAGATGTCGCGGCAACAGGGTGTGGCTACGAACTGGTTATCCCGGCAGGCACCGAGGTAACGGGGCTAGAAGGTGGTTACGCATCCTTCATAGAAATCAAGAAGGCCTCGTATCCGAACAGTTACCTGATCATAGCTCCGAACTTTGTCCTGAGTGCACCGGCCATCCTCTACCTGGACGGGGTCGAGGTTATGCGCTTTACCAGGGTGGTCGGTGGAGCAGCGAGCTAATCCGTTGACTTAGCTCATCAGCTCTATGTTGGTGGGCTAGGATGAGCGGGTAAGGAGATAAAGAGAGGGGAGGTGAGAGATGAAGTGTTTGTTACTAGCTTTCGTGTTTGCCCTGATTGCAGTGTTTGGCTTCGGCTTCGTCTATGGGCAAAGCGTTTATGAACCTCAAGTGGTTGTGGTTGAGAAGAAGCTGATAGTGACCATTGAGAAGACTGTGGAAATGGAGGACGGCTGGAAGAAAATCTCTGGAATTGACATATCATGGAGGTAGATACAGAAAGACCATGCCTAAGTACGCCTTAATCTGCGTGCCAGTAACTCACCCGGGCTACGTGGTCCCCGGCAGCACCATGGACATGTGTTCAAACCCCACCTGCGGAAAGCCGGTCTGGGTAGCCCCCAGCGCCCAGCAAATCCTACAGGACCAGCCAGAAACTGAGATTTTATGCTTTGCCTGTGCCTTCGCCCGGATATCCAAAGAGGGCGGGGAAATTGAGGAGCAACTCCCAGAGCAAGAGACTGAAAAAGAGCAATACCGGAGAAGGAACTGATGTCTACCAACATAGAGGCAGAGGGCAAAGCCATCGCTGAGCAGCTGGGAGAGGAGGTTTTTTATAACGGCCCGCAATACAAAGGAGATAGGTTTTGCTTTCACCACTTTACCGACAGGGTGACTGGGACTACTTTTAGCGCTATAACCCTTAAAGAAGTAAAGGCACGGCTGGTTGAGGTGAGAAAGAATTTTGGCACCAGCCCCCCGGTATTCGAGGCTAGAGCCTGCGTCATACGGTGGCACGGCGACAAGCCTATATTCAGGTGGTAAAGCGATGATTAAAAGAAAGAAACAGTAGCCGAATACTGTGGAGGTAAAAGATGCGCATTAAGCAACCATATTGGTTTACCGGGCTTTTCGGCACTATAGGCATTGTCACGGGCGAGGACGAAGTGACCGGAAAGAAGAAGGCTTATATTGGAACAGCGCCAGGTTTCGATGAAGACGCTGACTCGCAGCATATTGCAAAAACCGGCTCACCGGTAGTCCCCAGGCAAATAGCCGAAATCCTGGAAGACCTAAAAGATTGACAGTATTAGCCTACTGTCGAGGAGGGAAATATGAAAGTCATTCATTTGAGAGATGCACAACTACGTAGTCAGCCTCTCCACTTTGATTCCAGATGCAACCCTGGAGCTACACGGCTTACCGATAAAGTCGAGGAGGTCACTTGTAAGACCTGCCTGCGTATGCTCAAAAGAGCCGAGAAGGCAAACCAATTAAGAGATAAACAGTAGTCTTATACTGTCGAGGTATTCCTAAGAGAATACTCGGAGGGTAGTATGTCTGAAGTATTTGAAAAAGTAGCCGTTGAAGATATCCCAAAGCACGGGGGACCTGGCACGAAAGACCCGATGGTGGCTGAGATTCTTGCCTTACCTCCTTATGTGGCTATAAAAAAGAAGTATATTACCCATGTGGCAGCTCAAAAGAAAATGAGAAGCCTACTCACCAATTTTCACTCTTATATCGACGTCAGGATTCATACCAGGATTATTCGGAATGAAGACGACTGCGATCTATATGTCTGGAGGCGATAGAAGCATAAGTATTCCTACAGGAATGATTAAATAAATAGTAGTCTTATACTGTGGAGGCTGAAATGATAAGTTATTGTGACGATTGTGGGGAATATCTAGGAGATACGGTCAACGGCAAATTATTCAAATTCGGTAAGCTAGTAACAGGTGAGCATATATGCCCAGGGATGTCTTTTCCCAAGAAGGTTGGGGTGGACGAACTACCACCCATTAAAAAGCCCATACCAAATGTGTTTGAAAGACAAACTAAACAGTAGTCGCATACCATGGAGGATTGTTATGACTAACGAAGAAAGAGCAAGACTAATACAGGAGGGCCGCAACCAGGTGTTATATCTCCTGCTCGCCATCGGTGATGAGAATGTGGCTCATGACCACTGGCATCCGGACAGAGCTCAATTTCTATTTGAAGTGAGGAAGGAGATAGTGAATAGACTAAAGCACCCACTGGTGTGGCCACAGAAATATCCGGACTTTGAGGCGTATAGCTTTACGCCTGGTTAATATCCAACAGTAGTCGCATAGTGCAGAAGGAGGGAATTAACAGATTTGTAAATGGCTATCAATTTATCAATATAGAAATATAGAAATATAGCCATAAAAATTAACAGAATTGTAGAAAGGTAGCGGTGTCGCGGGGTAGAGCAGTGGTCAGCTCACCGGCTCCATAAGCCGGAGGTCGTTGGTTCGAATCCAACCCCCGCTACCAGGAGGAAAAATCTTAAAGGAGGGATAAACAAATGGTGACACAAGTGAAAGAGCCAGGAGTAATTGAGGAGGTATTAGAGCATCCTCTTGTTCGTCTACGCCTAGCGGCCGACGAGCTCGGGATCCCCATTGATATTCGGCCCTGGTGGGGATCTCGAAGGGAGACTAATCGCCGACTGCACACGGTCTGTGGTGATGGCGATGTCTTCGACGCTTGGGATTGGGAAAGACAGATTGTCAGGCCGTGGTGCCACCGGTGCCGTCGGTTTCTACCTGAGGAAGAAATCAAGGTAGTCCCTATGCCGCATAAATGGCTCTGCCCCCGCGTAAAGTACCCCCAGGTTCAGGGTGACACCGTCATCTTCTGGGAGGGGGAGTGTGGGATGAGGCGGAGCACCAAGGGACACAATCACCGCCAGAGCATAGAGCTAATCGACGTTGGTGCCCACGCTTTCCTAGTGAGCCTCAAAACAGGAATAGCCGGCCGAAACTTTCTCATAGGCAAGGATGATGGGCACCCATTTGCCACGATGATAGCGCGCCGTGTAATCACTGTCCAGGATGCCTTCGATTGGCTAGTTCCTAAACTCGTCAGAGAGGCTTATATTCTGGGCAAGGAAGTAAAGCGCCAGGGCGACTGGTTTTTCATCCTGGACAAGAACGACCCACTAACACGCCAAAACGGTGGCACCATGCGAGTAGTCGGCTCGGACCCGGGTCTCGAAACCAACATCTTATATCACGATGTCCACCTCATTTACAATGGAGTCCAGACTAGGCACATCGGCAGCATGGTCGTCCATAAAGGACTGATAAATACCACCTATGGAGCGCCAAGGGTCAAGGGAGAAGTGAGAGCTCCGGACCATCCCACGCTGACCCTCGAGAGCTGGCATATTGGCGTTAGGAGAAGAAGCGGCTCAGGGTCGTCGGATGAGACTTCCAGGCCGGGGCTAGATTGAAATTAACAGTAGTGAAATACCGTGGAGGCTAAAGTATGTTCAAGGTGGAAAAAGGGACGACAACTGAGCGCTATTGCCCCAAGGGGCATCAACCAATACCGGACTTATCGCCCGAGGACGACCGCAAAGTGAAATTTTGCCATATCTGTAGTGCCCCAATCCAAGAGCGCCAGGTACCCTATGATGGCGCCTACTGCGCCAATTGTAATAACCGAGTATACCCCTACTGGAATTACTGCCCTTACTGCGGTCAGGCAGGGGATGAATAGAAAGGAGAAAAGACTATGAAGTGTCCACTACTTATGTTAGCGCAGAGAGCCCACGACGGAAGCCATACAATACCGATAGCTGATTGCGTCAAAGCTGATTGCGCCTGGTGGGTTGAAACTCAGGCCACGTGTGCTATCAAACAGCTAGCCCTTAGTCTCGGGTTTATCTCTTTAGATACAACGCAGCTACTCGAGAGGATGTTCCCGGTCAAGAAATAACAACGACCGAGGAGGTGGCAAAATGCCGGACGATATTGACAAAATAATGTTAAAGCAGATCGCCGAGATCGAGCAGAAGGACGAAGCCCAGGTTTTGGCCGAGCTGGCCGGTGAGCTGATCGAGGAGATGATCTACACCGTCGAGGTTTACGACCGGAAACGTAAAAAGGCGGTCCGGCTTGCCCGGTTATCCTGGGCCGGCACCAAGGAGGTCGCCAGGAGCCGCGGTAACATCGTCCTCACCGAGCCGGTGGTCACCGACCTGGACACCACTATCCGGATCATGGTCAAGGCGACGGACCTGACCCGGAACTTTACCGTCTTTGGCGGCTGCCAGCAGCCGCGAAAGATGAAGGTCAACGACGTCGACAAGGATACCGGCGAGGTAACCGGTTACCACTTCGAGGACGACGCGTACTGTTTTCAGAAGGGACTCAGCAAGTGTCAGCGTAACGCCCTGTCCCTGTGTATACCAGCCGCTTACGCCGCCAAGTGTATTGCCCGGTTTCTGAGAGCCACCGGCAAGGGCCAGCTGCTCCCCCAGGAGACAAAGAAGGGCAAGGCAGCGGCCAAGTCTCAGATCAAGCCCCTGGAGGAGTGGGAGAAGATCACCGAGGACATGGTCCCGGACTACCCTTCCCTGGAGCCGGTTATCTGGAACCTGTGTAAGATGCAGCCAGCTGAGCTCTACAAAGAGCTCGGAGTCAGCTCCCGGGCCGACATGACTATTAAAGCCTGGGATGCCTTCTTGACTATTAAGAATCTGAAGCAGCCAAAGAAAGAATAGAAGCAGTTATGAGACGAGCTGTTGCGCAAAATATACCGCTGGCGGGGGGACACTATGCCACGGCGTAGAATGATAGACCCCTTCTTTTGGAACGACCGCAAGCTTGCTAGGCTATCTAGAGATGAGCGTAGCCTCGTTATAGGCTGTGTAGGCCACGCCGATGATGAAGGCCGATTGGAAGCCGACCCAGCCTATCTTAAGGCAATGATATTTAAGTATGACGAAGACCTGGATAACACGGCGGTTCAAGAATTAAGAGATAAATGCCTCAGCGAAATGTCAACTTGGCCACCTACCCATCCTTACCACATGGTTCTCTATCAAAGTTCAGATGAGGAGTACATCTTTTTCCCCAACTGGAATGTAACAAATAGGCCTTCCCATCCTTCAAAATCACAGCTACCGCCACCCCCTCCAGAGAGTCTCCCGATATTCTCTAGAGCTTCTCCAGAGGAACACCCGAAAGCCTCCGCCCTAGGTCAGTCAAGTCAAGGTAAGGGTAGTATAGGTCAGGTCAGTGCAGTTCAGGAGGACTTCGCGAAATTTCTAGTTTCAGAAAAGGACTTGACTGACTTTTTATTGACGACTTTGACTAAATATATATCCGCCGGGCGGGCGCGGGCTCTTGAAGCTGAAGGTGGACCAGATAAGCTGTCGCCTGAGACAGAAGCCAAAGTGAGGATGAGTTGGGGTATCCAGGTACTCGAGAAGTGCTGGAAGGATGGCGTTGGCGAGGACATACCAACTCGAATATTTGAGGGCGCCAGAGGGGCACTAAAGGATTACCCCCTCGAAGTTGTGGCTAGAGCATTTGCTAAGGGGGTGCGCTACAAAGGCGGCAAGCATAAAAGCTGGAAGTATATCCAGACTATCATCGATGAGGAGATGGAGAAGCGTGGACGTAGCCCGCCGCATTAGTGAGCTGGGGGGCAAACGGGTCCGCCGCTGGCTGGATGAGATAGGGAATCTGGAGGAATGAGAAATGAGGATTGAAGTTAGCCAGCTGCCGCCGGAAGAGTGCTCGCCCAACTGGAGAGGGCACTGGTCGCAGCGGTACAAGGCAGCCAAGGCATACCAAGAAGCGGTCTTTTATGAGTGTGTTGACGTGAGGAATACGCTGGAGAGGTTACCCTGGCGCCCGGGCTTTCCGCCGTTCACCAAAGCACGGCTAACCCTCACTTTCATCTTTCCCCAGTTCCGGGAGCGGGATGAGGATAACTTGAGAGCCATGTTCAAGCCTGGGCAGGACGCCCTGGTTCAAGCTCAGTTGATACCTGACGATACTCCGGAGCACCTAGTCATGGGTAGTATCAATATCCTGATAGACCGGCGCCGCTCCCCAGGTACGATTATTGAGCTGGAGGAGGGAAGATGATAAAGATGATAAAGATGATAAAGGGGAAAAGTGCAGCAACAGTAATGGGGATTATACTCACCTCTGTTTGTGGCTGGGTAGCCATTGTTGGCCTAGTAATAAAGCCAGGTATCTTGATTGGGGCAGCACTATCCCTGGCCGGTGGCGCAGTCATCGGCTGCATTGTCGCCTACCTGATTAGAAGGTGGTGGTTCAGGGGAATCCTGACCAATTAAAGCGTTGAAGGAGGTGGGAGAAATGATTCGGTATTTCATCAAGGTTGGTGCCCGGGATAAGCTCTTCAATCTGGCTAACGGTGGTGGCGGATTCCAGACCGTTGAGGTCATGGTGACCAACAACTTTGAGCTGACGGTACCAGAGCCGGAGCGGCAGTACTGGGTTGAGCTTTACCCCTCGTGGGCAGAAAAGACCATCCACGTGAATGGCTTTGAAGGTGGTGTCCTGATGGGGCTAATTATGCAGGCCAATGAGGACGCACACGGGGCTCTTTATGATGTTTGGAAGCAGTTGGTGGCGATTAAGAAAGTAATTGAGGAAGAGGCGGGTGTGACAAAGGAGATCCTGCCAGGAGGGATGATCAGGTGTACCGATAAGCAGGGCCATGTGATTACCAGGGAGCCTTTTCCCGATGAAGTGGAGGGAAACTGATGGTTACCGCTTTCCTTACTTGGAAATGCCATATTTGTGGTGAAGAAAGGCCGGACGACAAGATATCCGTAGTCACCAAACCTCTCGTCATCAACGGTCAGGTTTGCGGTGACCAGAATATCAGATACTGCAACGATAGGCCAGCCTGTATAGAGGGGGCAAAGGATTTTAGCTTTTTCAAAGAGGGGAGCAATGGAAGGAAAGATAGCGCTGGAAAGAGCTGAGAAAATAGCTGCGGCGGTTGTTAAACGCCTCTCCCCCTACTGTCAACGAATAGAGGTAGCTGGCTCTGTCCGCAGGAGAAAGCCGACGGTGGCTGACATAGACTTCGTGCTCATCCCCTCTGACCTCTGGAACCTGCATCATGAAATTATGGGCATGGGTCAGGTCAGGATGAGCGGCAACAAGATCATGCGGGTTATGGTCGGCAGCACCCAAGTCGATATCTACGTCGCTAGTGAGGAAACCTTTGCAACCCTGCTCCTTATCCGCACCGGCTCCGCTGAGAATAATATCCGCCTGGCCACCCTGGCTAAGAAAAGGGGATGGCACCTTGCTGCGTCAGGCGATGGGCTGTTTAACGAGAACGGCAGCAGGATCGCGGGGGATAGTGAGCGTAGTATCTTTGAGGCGCTCGGACTAGAGTATCGAGAGCCTTGGGAGAGAGATTGATGAAGGTATGTCCGTATGCTCGGCAACGGTGCAAGTGGCTTGGTAAAGGCTGCCTCAGAGATGAGGAGCTGCGGCCCTTGTTTGCCTCATCTCCGGAGAAAGCTGTGAGAAAGGTCTGGGCTTGTGACTGGGCTGGGAGCAGGTTGACCGTAGCTGGCTACCTGATGCACCTCATCGAGAAGGGAAGGTTAAAAGTCTTGGAAAAGGGGTAGTTAAAGCTGGCTAAGTTAGTAAGAGTTGGTGAGTGTAACCAGTGTGGGAAATGCTGCGACTCATCTACCTTGCCTGAGAGGATGCAAGTCTATCGACATAGGGGCATTGTGGCACTTATCAAGCTCAAACCCTGCCCCCACTTCCGCTACGAGGAGGGCAAGGGCATATGTGAAATCTATCCAGACCGGCCTGAAATGTGCCGATTATTTCCCGTTATGCCAGCTGACATCGAGGCGTTGCCAGAGTGCGGCTATAGGTTTATTTGGGTGGAAGGTCTATAGCTAGCAGAAAGGGGGTGAAGATATGCCTGAGCCATCTTTTATCAAAACAGCCAAAACAGTCAGCCAGACATTGGCTGATTTACGCCGGCTATTCGTCAAATGGGAGGTAGAGGACTGGGAGCCGATACCGGTGGAGAAGGGACCCGGGTACAGCGTGCGCTACTTTAGAAACAGAAACTGGACAGAGATTAGCTCCTATTACCAGCCAACCAAGGCGATGAATTTAAGGGTTTGCTTTCAGGTCATTGACAATATGTTTCGGTGGGAAGCGAGAGGGGTCGGTGGGGTGGTTAAAGGGACTGCCTTTATGGGCGGTGACCTGGTCACTACCAAGATGGGAGCGAGGGAGTCCTTTGACGAGGCTTGCGCCATTATCGGTGTCGAGCCTGAAACGTCCTGGGAGGAGATTGATAGGGTATACAAGGTCAAGGTTCAGTTCGCCCATCCCGATAAGGGTGGTGACCCCCAGAGATTTAAGAGGGTTCAGAAAGCCTACGACTATCTCAAGAAAGTTAAAGGACCAAAAGGCGGTGAAAAATGAAGCTGACAATTTTCCTAATCGTTAATAGCCAGACCGGGGAGTGTAGGGTGAGGAAGAGCCCCTCGGCAAGTCCCTTAGAGTATGTCTTCCAGGTAGATTTAGAGATTCCCGATAATCCTGTGCCAGTGGTGACTATCAAGATACCGGTGCCAGCGGCGCCGGCAGTGGTTACCGAGGTCAAGCAGATTCCCTTTGGCGTCCCCTGGGCAATCTCCGAGGGGATAGTAAGGGTCACCGGCCTTAACGACAAAGGGGCAGTAATATTGGACTACACCGATGAGGGGCTGGCACGGCTGTATAAAGAGGCTGGTGGTGAGGAGCGAGACTTAGACCCCTGGGACCTGCAGCAATACGCACAGAAGAAGTGGGGATTGCCCTTTATCTATGTGGAGCCTCAGCGGTGGGAGAGGCTTAAAGCCCCCCAGGAGGGAGAACAAGGTGAATAACGATATCACGGGTCCGGCGGATAAGGTAACCAACGTTAAAGTGGATCTCGGGCCACGGATAATAATGGCCGGCAATGAAGTCCTGGGCACGTCAGACAATATATCTATCGAGGTAGCTGAGTCAACGACCGAGGAGCTGGAGAACCTGAAATCAGCCAACGAGATCCGGCTGGTGAAGATGTGCGGCTATGACAGGGAGTAGAAATGGAAATACTGCACATAAAACTAAAGGGCGCATCACCTTTGCTGATGAATAACCCGATAAGCATGGTTAGAGCTGAAGGTGAAGCCTTGACCCGCAAAGTTATCCCCTCACCCGAGGAGGAAGCAGCCTCAAAGCGGTATCTATTACCTGATGGCCATTTCTATGTCCCAGGAATAGCTGTCAGGTCCTCGATGCTACTTGGGGCAAGGGGCTATCGCATAGGGAGAAGACCAGCAAGGGAAATCCTTTCAGCAGCAGTTATTTTAACCGATGAAGTGTTTCCAATCCTTAGGGATGGGAAACCGATAGCGGGTAGTGACTATTCGATTGAGATTAGAAGAGCAGTGGTCCAACGCCAGGGGGTGATGCGTGCCCGACCCAAGATTGACCTACCTTGGGAAGTAGAATGTATCTTCGGCTTTAATAGCCAACTAGCCAACCTTGAGCAGGTAAAGACAGCACTTGAGACTGCTGGGCAAGCTGTAGGCTTGCTGGACTACCGTCCTGAGAGAAGCGGTTGGTTTGGCAGATTTGAGCTTACTGATATTTGGAGTGAGTAGTTTGTGGCGAGGTAGGGTAGGGCAAGGTGTCGTGTGGTCCGGTATGGTGAGGTCAGGCAAGGCACGGCAAGGTTAATTAACTTAACAAATTATTATGCGGTGGGGTATGGCAAGGTGGGGTCTGGCCAGGTCCGGTCAGGTAGGGCTTGGTGAGGCAAGGCAAGGGATAAATTTTAATCTTAAGTAGCCTAAGGTGTGGCTCGGCGGGGTCAGGTGAGGCCAGGTAAGGTGAGGCAAGGCAAGGAAATAGAAAGGAGACTAAATTGAAGGTATCTGAATTAATACTGGACTACGATTTATATCCTAGGGAGCGAATTGAGCCATTTAATGTTAATCAGATGATCGAGGCATTAACAGCCGGTCGGGAGTTGCCGCCAATCATTGTTGACCGAAAGAGTCTAAGAGTTATTGATGGCTTTCATAGAGTCAAAGCTTACCAGAAGCTTCATGGGCCGGACGCCGAAATCCCACTTGAGCTTAGAGATTATAAGGATGAGGCTGAGATGTTTTGTGAGGCAGTTCGCCTCAATGCTAACCACGGTAGGCAACTTTCAAGCTACGACCGGGCAAGGTGCATTGCCAAGGCAGAGGTACTGAAGCTTGAGCCTGAGGTTATCTCGTCCATGTTAAATATGACTCTCGAACGAATAGGCGAAATGAAGGCCCAAAGGTTTGCCACTTATAAAATGGAACCTCGGGTGTTGAAAAGGACAACAGCACACCTTGCCGGTAAAGAGCTGTCCGACGATGAAGCGCAATATAATATCAAAGCTGGAGGTATGCACCAAACCTTTTATATAAACCAAGTGATAGTTATGCTTGAGGCTGATACCGTCAACTGGGAGAACCAGAAGGTAGTCAATGGTCTGAAGAAATTGTACAACCTTTTGGATAAGGCTATGATGATAAGCCAGACACAGTAGCCGAATCCTGTGGAGGCTGCCAGAATAAGATGTCAATACGATACCTTGAAGCAGACCGCGTAACGATACCGAGCAGGGCTCCCCTCTTTGTGGAGGAGGGACACTGCCAGTGGTGCAACAAGCCGCTTACCGGTAAGGCTACCAAGTACTGCCGACCAACCCCTGAAGAGCTCCACTATTATAATACCTCTCCGTGTGCGATTTATTTCCTTAACTGGTGGTGCTCGCGGCCGGCTTATGTTAGAGCCACCTTCATCAAGGATAATTTTACCTGCCAAAAGTGTGGCTTCCACCAAATGAGGGAGGATAGACCCTGGCTGCCAGATATATCTCAACTGGAGTGCGACCACATTATTCCCCTGGCCAGGGGAGGTGAGACCAAGATGGACAATCTCCAGACTCTCTGTAGAGAGTGCAACCGGAAAAAGGGAACCTCGGTGCCGGGTGACCCCAGGCAAAGAAGGCTTGCCTTAGTATTTGAATAGGAGGGTAGAAACCCATGTGGAAGCTAATCAGATATTACCGCCAGCTGTGTATCTGGCTCAGGATACGACGCCACCAGGAGCACACCGCTTTTAGATTGCCTAGGGGGATGACGGCCAGGGAGTTTTATCAGGCACTTATCCCACTGGGCTATCAGTCGGTCACATTCCCTTACTGTCATGTTTACCCGGGGCAGATTTTCAGTTGCCGCCGGCTTGTTGGTCCTAAGCAGTACCACCTCCGTCTTTGGAGCGATGGCCATTATACTGGGCATCACGAATGGAATTTTGAATTTGCCACCAGGGAGCACATGACCGGCGCTGATGTTAATGACCTGGCTGGCTGTCCGCGGGAGCACGATAGGATAGAGGAGCGATTACGCAGTAAGGCTTGAGCCCACTGTCGTTACCGTTGGAGACTCATTCCAAAGAGTGAGCCTAAAGGTATGTAAACAAGTGCCCTGCCTGCTTCATCAAGCCCGGGGATTTCCAGACAAGCACCGCCAACCCAGGCTCCGATACCAATGAGAATGCATAAGACTGCGCCCCACCAGGGAATTTGCGACTCCTGCCTGGGGTCCGGACTACTTTCTACCTTATCGTGGCACTTCGGGCACTCATTTGCCGAAGCTGGGAAGCGAATCCTGCACTTAGGGCAATAGTAATATAAAATCGGCGTCCTGGGGTGCCTCACCGCCCGAAAGACTGCGTATATTAAAAACTTAGGTGGATTTAGCTCTTTCAATTTTCAATACCCCAACGGATAGCCGCAATACCAGTATGCGTAATCAAGCTCGGCTGCCTTCCGTGTAATCCATGCAACCTCGTTATAGCATCTTTCCCTGATTGCCATTAGAGCGTTATTTATCCCCTCATTAGCATAGTAGAGCTTTACTGAGATAATCTTGGAGTCGGGAGAATACCAGTAGTAATCCCATTCATACCAGATTTCTCTTTGCTCCTCGCTAAGTAAGTCAGGAATATAGCCCATGAAACCGTGCTCGGCATCATAGTAACCAGAGCCAGCCCAAGAGCACATCGCATATCCTGAACCAGGTGGGCAGGGGGCAGGACGGTAGCAAGCCCCGGCACTATCTATACCGGCAGTTACTCCTTTTTGATACCGTAGCCACAGTCCAGTAATAACTCCCATTACTTCGCCGATGTGGTCTATCTCTGCCTTCTGCTCCAATGACTCAGCTATGTTATTATTAGCCAAGCATTCATCATATTGTCTTTGCCGCTCATCCATTATCCTTTTTTGTAGTGTGTTGATTGGTTCAAGCACTTGGTTTATCAAATTAGTCATTTCCGATGTGTAGTGAATATCTCCGCAGGGGTTCCAATCAAGAGCATTTAACCCCCGGCGGGCCAGAGCCTTGGTTGCGTCGATCTCTTCATCAGTGGGCATGCCGGTAATAGTCTTAGAAAGTAGCTGCACATTAAGGATATGCTCTCCCTCAGGTAGCCCGGCATGGCGGACTTCGTCAAAATAACCACTCTTTGTAATGAACACTGCGATGGTACCTTCTGGATAAGGTGGGATGTCACCGATATAATATTCGCCGAGCGCATTTGTGTAGGCTACTTTATCAAGAACCTGAATCTTTACTCCTGTGATAGGTTCTTTGGTTACAGCATCTAAAACTTGTCCCTGGAGGGTAGCTACCCCGGGTACCTCTACCGGTTCCAGTTTCACATCCAACTTGTTATTACCTTCAGTCAGGGTTACAACTTTGAGGACAGTGTAATAGCCTTGTTTTCTGAACTCTATGCTGTAGTCTCCTATCTCTAAGTTAGTAAACTCATAGTGTCCACTGGAGTCGGTTTGGGTTACAGCAAAGGCTGTCTCAACTATGACCATAGGGATAGGTTGCCCAGTTTTAGCATCGGTTACCATACCATATAGATTAGCTAAACCTGGCGGCGGCGTAGGAGGTGCTTCTGGTCGGGTCAAGACATAGATGCCGTAGCCGAGCATGCCCAAGCCAAATACCCCAGCTACACCTGCTAGAACAAGCTCTGGTTTTACCTTTCTTTCTTCCTCTGGCATTTTATCCAGTCTCCAGCTTTTCTATTCTTGCCTTCAAGTCATCTATCTCAGCATACAAATCCCTGCGTACCACAGGTTCGGGTGGTGGTTTCAAAAAGCCCCTTTGTCTAAGTTCAGCTATGTGATTTTCCCAAATTGTGCTGTGCCTTTGGTCAAACTCGTCTAACGATTTACCGACTTTTAAGACACGATGCTGTGTCGGTTTATTTAGGTCGATTACATCGAAAAATTCGGCTTCCAGAGTATTCGCTTGGTTAATGTAGTCATTGTCAATTTCTATTTTAGTTCTCATTTTAACTCCAATACCCTAAAACCTGAAAGTAGATTTCATTACTACCTCCTCCGTATATTTCAATCACACGGTTGGCATCACATTCACAGATTATAGAGAATGAAAATCTTTCATCCACATTATCAAAGTAAGGAGGGAGCACGTCAAAACGAGCTAGAGCACTTCCATTCTTCCTTGCCCCCCCACCTTTTATAGAAGGCTCTTTATTTTGCATAGCGAGTAAGACACACACAGCACCAGCGCCGATAATACCGCTTAAGTCCCAATCTCCCCAGCCTATACCTGGGTTAAGGTGGTCTTCACCACCAGCAAGTTCTGTAAAAGTTACTGCCGAAGGCACGTCTATCTCAGTTGGGTCAGCACCAGCACCTGCACCTTTGCGGAGCTTGTTTAATGTCCAGCGGTGCTTTGCCCCAGTCTCATGGGTAGCTACTTTAGCGTCTGCTCTAGCGTCTGCCTCAGCGTCGGTGTATCTGGGATGGTGGGCTGAGGCATCCCCTTCATGGGCAACTATCTTGCCATCTATGGTGTCATCCCTGGCGGCATCGTTGCCTGTATCTGGCGGGCCGAGAGTTTGTATCCTCTTCGTTCCCCAGTCCTTGTCGGTGTCTATCTCAAGCTGAGAGAGTTTGGTTATACCGGCGGCTGCTCCTTGTGGCGGATATGGCATTACTCAGCGCCTCCAATCTCGTCAATTAGAAGCCTCTTGATTGTGCCGGTGTTTTTTACCGAATACTTGATATTTATGCTGTCTCCCGTTCTCCAGGGCACGGTGAACATATAGGCAGCATCAGCAACAAGAGCGGTCCCAGAATTTAAGTCCTCAGTAATGGGTACTCCACCAACAGTTCTAGCTACCCTCAAAATTCCAGTCACACTAACACAGGCATAGATTCTCAGGTAGCTGGGGCTATTGGTGGGCTCGATATCGTCACCAAGCCAGTTAGCCTCGGCATCAGGTAGAGCAGTATTGAAGATGGCAGCCTTGGCTATGGGAATGAGTTTGGCGAAGTCCTGGACGGTTACAATGCCGAGTAGCCTGGCTGCCCTGTCGGTCACATCAGAAACTCCAACATATCGCCATATCTCGTAAGTGATACCTGCGGGCACAGTAACCCCTGCTGGCAGAGCGGCGAAGGTAAGCTTGGTGTCAGTGTTTGAAGTAATTATGCGATGGTAGGGAATCGTGGCTATGGTGAAGTCCACCCGGTCAAGGGTAAATTCATTGGCAACCCAGCTTTTAGTAGTATCTTCTAGGGTAGTATTAGAGCCACCGGTTGTGGTTCCTGAATCAACTAGAACCTGGTAGGCAGCTCCCAGAATCTGCTGTATATTTTTAATCCCTATCCCGCTAACCATCACTTCTCCTTGACGATTTCACATTCGCCATGCTTTCCCTCGGTTGGCTGGGGCATAAGGTGGAGCTGACAGCAAGGCATACCAGCATAGCTACCGGGAGGATTTATAAATGTTCGTCTGGTGTCTTTTATAACTAGAGCAACACCGTGAGTTTTGCATACCCATTTAACCATGAGCTACACCCTCCAAGGCCTTATACATATACTCTATGATTGGCTGGTAGAACTCATCATAGAAACTCTTTTCAATAATGGTTGACACCTTTACCCATGTAAGCAAAGCATCGGTAGCTGTTCCATTTATCGTTTCAAATCTAACCGACCTACGCTTTAAAAAATACTCACCAAAATCCATTGGAATTTCCCTGGTTAATTGAATAGGGTATGGTGTTATTCGCTCATCGTCAGCATAGACATTAACGAGTATATTGGGATCATAGAAATCGGATGAGAGAAGGCCCTCTCTCTCAGTGCTAAGAAGACCTTCAGGTAGGGTAATAGTATAATCCGTTGGTGCTCCTGCCGCGCAGAGCCAGGCAAAGCTGGTTGTTGGAAACCAAGCCTTGCCTTTTAGCCTCATCGCCTGTATTGCCCTATTTAATATTGCAGGGTCAAGGGGAACTGAGACCAAACCAGGGACTATCTTAGGCTCTATAACTATCGGCACCTCGCCGATAATCTGCTCGCCAATCTCAACCAGCCTCTGGAGTTGCTGAATTATATAATCCAGCTTTACATCCGGGGGAGCAGCTGGGGGTGGTGGGGCTTGCCCTAGTCCTACAGCGTTTTGTTCTTGAACCATCAGAGGATACCCCCTTGGACCTTTTTTATGAGCTCCCCAGGCACCTCATCCTCAGATACCAAGCCAAAGCGAACCCTCAATAGATTGGTTAATTTTATCCTTTGAAAGGTATAACGGAAGAGGTGTATACCTGGGGTGCCAGCCGAGATTGTGGTCAATCTTATTTCTCGTAGAGCGGGAATGAAACACTCTACTTCGCCGCCGGCTGCTAGGCTGAGGGCATAAGTCTTAAGTTGGGCATAGCCAGCATCATCCCTATCAACGATTAGACGAATGTTGTCTGCTGGGGTAGTGCCTGGAGCTGCTGCCAACCTGGTGAGTACAATAAATTCATTTGTCTTGGGGTAGATGCTTTCTAAGGTATAGACGGTGTCGGCAACGGCAATATTAACTGACCTTGAGTGTGTTTCCTCACCTAATACATGGTACTCCCTCTCAATCTGCTGGCTGATGGGTAGGGGTAGAATCCCCTTCTCCACCGTATTCCTGATGCCCAATTCCTCACAGATTGCCTTCTCGCTATTAGAAAGGGTTATGCCGTAGAGCAATTTTTGGGCGATTGTCGGCGGGAAAGCCCACAGCCCGAAATGGGTGGTGTAGTCAGATACCAGGGCCAGTCCCAAAAAGTTATAGCGGGTTCTTTCCTTGGCAAGGGTTCTCCAAGCACCAACCAGGGACGGCAGCAATGCCGCCACATTTTCCTCTACTCTGACATCATCATAAAACAGTCTTAATACCACATTGGCATAGCCTGTTGGCTGCGTGGTCTGGATATTGGTAAGGGTAACAATATACGGCTTAAACCTTATCAGTTCAAGAATTGGTGGTGAAACCTCGGCATTGAGAGGGACATCGCCGAACCAGCTATCGGGAATTAGCTCTGGCGGGTATTTAACCAGCTTGACCGTTGCTTCAGTAATCATGATTTAACCTCCTCTGGTTTTACATTGCATAAAGCCAGGAGTGTAGGTAGGCTTATCTCGCTGCACCACATAGCTCCTTTAGTTCCAAAAAATTATCGGTAAAATGACCCTCGGTGCAGGAACAACAGAGGGGTAATTGTGCCCCTCGCCCCTCATTGTGCAAAGCCTGATATTCCCGGTGTTTATCTGATTGCCAGACTTCCTCAATGGTATTATTATTCAGGTCTCCGAATACGACCTTGGCAAAAGGGTCAAAGCAGCACAGATTTACCCTTCCGTCATACCTTACCGTCATATAGCTTTTAGCCCTTATACACGATGTCTGTCCTTGCCGCATATACGGGTATTGCTCTCCACACCAAGACTGATACTGAATTACTGCTCCTCCTGCTTTAATAAAATCTCTGGCTTCCTCGCTGCTAATTTCCGGGCACCCTACCATTGACATTTGGCAGGAGACCCCAGCCTCCTCCATATATTTGATGGCACGAACAACATGGTGAAAATCATCTAATCCCATGACCTTTTTCCGTGTATCGGGAGTGGTCGCATTCAGTGATACATCAATCTGGAGATTGGGTATTTTCCCCAGCTCCCTTATGATTCCCTCAGTAAGCAGGCCGCCATTAGTGTAAATCAGAATTTTTACTGATGGTGACAGGATTTCACGAGCAAACCTTAACCTCCCCATGAAGTTTTTATCGCAGAATGGCTCTCCAGTGAGCATTGGAATGAAGAGCTGAAGATTGGGTAGTTCTGCTGCCTGGCGAACTATCCTCTGATAAAGCTCATCAACCATTGTGCCGAACTCGGTAAACGTGGAGTGAGGGCAGAAAACACAATGCCCATTACAGAGGTTGGTCGTTTCAACCTGGAGACAAACTAGCGAGTTCATAATATTCTCCTTGCTGTTGTCCCAGATATCTCCTCAGTTAGCCCTGCTCCAGCTAAAAGCTCGGGCCACTTTTGGCTCCAGTCTATGTGCTGAGGGAAGAGAGCCAGCTGCTCAAAATTATTGTGAAAGAATAGGACCCCATCTGGTTTTAGTGCTTGAGCCAGCATAATTAGGTGCTCAGGCAAGTCAGGCAGGTGTTCAAATACATCTATCGCCGCTATGAGGTCGTAAATTTCTCTTTTATCGGAAAGTGAATCTATGAAGCTTATCCTTCCATTGCTCCTGAAGTTGGCAAAGTCAGAAACTATGCCCGGTAAATCGAGGTAGTCAACATCGGCGCCTCGCTTATGTAGTAGCAGAGACAGGCTGCCGATACCACCACCAAAGTCAAGTACCCTCAGTCCTTCTATATTGGGAAGGTAGTTAATAATCTGCTTGAAGGTATCCGAAGCATTCCATTGCGCCAGCTCAAAGAGGTATTCGGTGTTTTCGGAGTAATACTGTCTGACTTCATCCAGAGTTTGAGGATTTTTTTCCTGCCATCTTTTAGCTGACTCGAGGACGGGACTATCCCTCATCTTCCGTTTAATGTAAGCGGGAGTCTTGTGAAGGAACTTGGCCAGATCGCGAGCAATAGGCTCTTCGCCCAGGAACTCATTAGCCTCGGTGGTATTTTGATATTGAGTAAGAAACTGGCTGGCTCCCACCGGGTCCAGCCGCAGGTGACCGAGGAGGACGGACATATCACACCAGATTTCAAAGCCGTTTTCCCTTGCCTTATCAGAAAAATATAAATCCTCGCCGCCCTTTTCAAAGGAAAACCAGGGGGAAGGAATCTTTTCGAAGACTTCTCTCTTGACCAAGAGAAATCCAGTGCCACAGCCGCCAATCTTAATCAAACCATCGGTGCCTTCAATAGTTGCGTAGGTGATA
>JAUXAC010000094.1 GCA_030615035.1 Dehalococcoidia bacterium
ATAGAGGAAGCATTCAGTGTAGCTTGCCTAGAGGGCTCAAGACTTCTGCAGCTATATGAAGACCTAGACCCCGCGGAGCTCGATGAATATAGAGCAGAGTCATATAAGCTAAATATGCCTCGTCTTAAAACAGTTGAGAAAGATTGCCGTGAAGCTAAAACTAGAGCGGATAAGGTAATACTTGTTGGCTCTTTCACTGGTACAGTACATTACATGGTAACCCATTCGGGTGGGGATACACCTTTACCTTTACCTTTTGGTATAGGTCCAGAGGACTATGATGCACAAATGGCAGTACATAGGATTCTTGGCATGCTTGAAGTGGGGGAAATTGACTGGCGAGAGATATATGGAGATGTGTAAGTGATACAGCCATTGTTCAATGGTATGCTAGCAGTTCTTATGACGAAGTTCATCATCAATGACCTTCCCCACTCTGCTGGTTTGCTAGCGGACCCCAGGGACACGGACTCACCTACTGGCGGACAGCTTCATTACATCGCTAGCCTTTGCCAGCGTTTGGGGATAACTATACCGTATGAGGAGCGTGTTAAGTCGTTTGGTGAAGCTGGCAGGCTGATAAGAGAACTTGAAGCAGAGGTGGAGCACAGGAGGAAGCTGAAAGGAAGTAGTTCTAGTTCTGCGGAAGCTCAGCCCAAGTTGTTCACTGCTGAGGTTTTGGGGGAGATAGACGATGTAATTGTGGCCTACCCAGGGCTGGACGCACTTGTTAAGGAGTGGATTGCTCCCGGGGAGCAAGCAACTTTGCAGGAAATCGTATCTTACGTCAGCAAGAACCCAGAGGTGAGGGAGTCTATCCAAGACATCCTGCGCAAGCACTTTGGAGACGAGATTTTGGTGTTTAGGGGTGGCTATATCCCTGAAAGAGGCATAATAAGCACGACTGTGTGGAGAGGTTTTGCAGAGGAAAGAGGAAGTGTGACACCGTTCCTTGTCAAGACTAGCGACGTCATCATGGCCATCCCGACCTCTGAGCAAGAACTGCTTGTGGATGTCATTCGGGCAACCAGGCTGGAGGGCGGGAACCCAAGCCCTGCACAATACGGCACTTGCTATGTAGATGCATGGCGCTACCTCATCAAGCAGGACGAAGGTTACCTCGTCCACGGCTCAGTACAGCTCACTGAAGAAGGTGCGAGAGTCAAGCATGCCTGGGTTGAACTGCCCACCGGCTACATCTGGGAACCTCAAACTGGACAGCATCTCACTCACGAAGGCTTTCAGATGTTTAGCCCCATAGAGGAGCACAGGTACACTGTCGAGGAGGCTGCGATCATGGTCGCAAGGGTTGGCAAGCATGGTCCGTGGACAGATGAGGAGAGAGCATCATGGATTGGGAGACGGACATCAACGAATCCAAAAGACTGGGCGGCCAGTGTTGCCGAACAGGAGCCGTCTGCCATATATCCTTGGCTGTATGAAAAGTTCGGCGACAAGAAGCTCCAAGACGCCCCTTGGCAGGAACGCCAACGGGTTGCCCAAGAAATAAGTACTCGGCTTGACCAGGAATATAACATACCGTCTGAGGCTAATGAATACGGTGTTGTTGAAATACCAGCGGACTACTTCAAGGACAACAGGGATCATGTCTATGATGCTTTAGATGAGATTACTGGTGTAAGACATACTAGACCATGGAGGAATGATCGCAATGCAAAGTAGGGCAAAGATACAGTACCAGGTCCGAATCGCGGATGTCGACCTGGTTGGTGGAGGCATCGTGAAGGTTGCCACCATAGAGCAGGGCGGGAGAAAGGAATCAATGTGTGAAGGCTGCTCTGCGCCCTGCTGCCAAGAGTTCCTGAGACCCATCCTAACTCTCGATGAGTTCCTCTCTATGAAGTTCCCCTTTGACCTCTTGCCACCAGAAGACTGGCTCAAGGAGCAGGCTCCACAGATACAGTGCGTGGCTGTCTTGAAGTTCGAGGACGGATGCTGTTGCTATTTTGACCGTACATCTCATAAGTGCATCGTATACCCCAATTGTCCGAAGGCTTGCCTTGCATATGACTGTAGAGAAGACCCTAGGCCCCGGGTCAAGGAATTCGTTAGAGAGAGGGCGGGAACGCAGACATGAATGGAGGAGTGCCTGCTGCAGGCAATTACATATTTATAGTGCTAAACCCACTTTTAGCTGACAATAAAATTGTACTACAATGCAACAGAAATGCATTACAAAACGGGCTTAATAGCAAACTGTCCCCAACTTAATAATGCTACTGCCACTAATTTGGTAAGGGAGGAATGCTGAATGAGGTATTCTATCACTGGTACTACAGTCCAACAGGTCAAGGCCGTTGGTGGAACAGGCATCAAGGAAGCCCGCCACAGCAGGATTGTCTTTGCTGTCCTTACCTCGGAGCAGGTATCCAAGCTAAGAGCTTCTGGATGCCAAGTTAGCAGTGTGGGTAAAGTCAAGGCGGCAGTAACGCCACCAGCACCCGTGGCAGCTGCGCCTACATACAGTCCAGAACAGCTACTTTATGATACAGGGCTAGAAGACCTCAGGTCCATGATGAGTCCTCTCTTGTATGGGTCTGGAATGAACCTTGCCATAATCGATTCCGGCATAAGAGAAACACACGAGAAGATCATGGGCCGTGTTATCTGGAGGAAGAACTTCACCTCAAGCTCTATGAGGGATGGGTTCTCACATGGAACTGGTGTCTGCGCAGTTGCTCTCGCTGTGGCGCCTCAGTGTAATATCCTGAATATGAAGGTACTCGATGATATTGGTGAAGGCACAGAGGAAGAAGTGGTTGCCGCGATAGATGAATGCATAGACCTACAGGAA
>JAUXAC010000162.1 GCA_030615035.1 Dehalococcoidia bacterium
CTTTTTATGCTCACCGAGAGCAAATCCTGCAGGGCATATCAGATTACCCACATTTTCGATAAATAGTATCTGGATATCCTGCAAAGGAAGGTTACTAAGAGCATTAGAAAGCATATTAGCATCAAGATGACATGCTCCACCCGTATTTATCTGGATTACAGGTATGCTCTCTTTGCCTATTGTCTCAGCATCCAAACTTGAACTCACATCACCTTCAATAACACCAATTCTGGTCTTCCCTTTCAGCCTCTTTATTGTCTCCAAAATAAGGCTGGTTTTGCCCGCGCCCGGCGAGGACATCAGGTTCACAGCAAATACTCCTTTGCTATCAAGTAACTGTCGGTTCCTCTCCGCTATCTGTTCATTAGCGCTAAGAATGTCTTTAAGAACCTTTATTTCCATCTATTCCACCTCAATGCTTTCTACAAATAACTCTTTACCGGCGATAATCTCCATATTGTTACCCTGACAATAAGGACAAACCCAATCAAATTCTCTAAGTTCAAAAGTCTTATCACAGCCCCGACACTGAGCCGTTGGAGGAACCATCACAAAAGAAAGAGCCGCCCCCTCGGCCAGGGTTCCCTGGCTGATAAAATCAAAGTAAAACTGCACGCAGTCGCCAACAACCCCGGTCATTTCTCCGATAACCAGGTTGATTTTCCCCACTTTCTTAGCTCCAGCCTTCTTGGCCTGTTCCAGGACAAGATCGAACATACTTTGAGTGATAGTAAGCTCATGCATTTTTAACAAATCCTGGGCAGTAAATCTCCAACTAACATGTCAACTATTCGGGAAGCTCCCAGACAGGTTTTCATTACCACCCGGCCGGGATGCTCTGCCTTCACCTCACCGATGATAGCTGCGCTGGTTCCATAGTGATTTTCCCGCATTGCTTTGAGAATCCTATCGACATCTTTAGCTGTGACTATAGCCACCAGCTTGCCTTCGTTGGCTACATAAAGGGGGTCAAAGCCTAACATCTCGCAAGCAGCCAGAACTTCTTCCCGCACTGGAATCTTTTCCTCTTCAATTCTTATACTTACTTTTGATTGCTTTGCCAATTCGTTCAAGGTAGTAGCCAAACCTCCCCTGGTGGGGTCTCGTAAGCAATGGATATTTGAGCTGGCTCCTAACATTTCAGCCACTAAGCTCCCCAGTGGGGCACAATCACTCAAAAGCTGTGTAGAAAAGCTCAACTCTTCACGTTGGCTGAGCACAGCAATACCATGGTCACCTATAGTCCCGCTTAGAATCACCCTATCTCCTGGTCTTGCCTTGCTGCCGGAGATATCGACCCCCTCCGGTATTATACCTACACCGGCAGTGTTGATAAAGAGCTTATCGGCACTACCCCGATGTACCACCTTGGTGTCTCCGGTGACAATTTCCACCCCGGCTCCTTGAGCTGCCTTCTGGACAGAATCTACAATTTCGTTCAGTTCGTCTTGGGGAAGACCCTCTTCAATGATGAAAGAAAGGCTTAGATAAAGCGGTTTGGCACCGGACATGGCTAAATCATTCACTGTGCCATAAACGGCGAGCTTCCCAATGTCTCCACCGGGGAAGAAGATAGGACTCACCACGTAGCTGTCGGTAGTGAAAGCCAGCTTTCCACTAAAGTCCATAACCGCTGAATCATCTAATTTAGCTAAAAAGGGATTA
>JAUXAC010000157.1 GCA_030615035.1 Dehalococcoidia bacterium
GCCCATTAATAATTGTTTCAGAGGACAGGGGCATCGGGAAGGCAGGCCGGAACATACCCGGTATTGATGTTGTTTCTGTAAAGGAACTGCAGGCCCGGGACCTGGCCCCGGGAGCAGACCCGGGAAGGCTCTGTGTCTGGAGCAAATCCGCTGTAGAGAGCCTGGGGAAATAACCTTAAATTCCTTTTCCCCTATTTCTTATTATGGGATACGAGGAATTCTTTGACCCAGACCTTCCAAGGGTCAGTAAGATAAGGGAGAAATACGGCAGGAGATTTATAGACCTTAATCAGTATGGTGGCCTTACGCACAGCAATATTGTTGATGCCATTTTAAAGGCAGGAACAAGCGGGAAGGCCCTGTACATACCCAGGGAATATGCCATATGGGAAAGGGACAGGGTCTTTAGGAAGGGAGGCAGGAGCATAACGATTAACAGCTCCCTCAGGTTCAAGAAGTACGGCCCTGAGGTTAATGTGACAAAATCCACTACAAGCGTCAGGAAGATAAAGGAGCAGGCCCTGACCCCCAGGAAGGCGTTCAGGCAGAAGCTAGAGGACTCCGATGTCATGGATGACCTTCTGGAGGGAAGCTACAGGGGAGTGGGCTGGTGGGACCCCAAGAAGAGGACTCACAGGATAACGCCTTTTGATGTCTTTGCTGAGGCCCATAAGTTCAAGGACTTCTATGGCGAGGAGATGGAGGTGGGCTTCCAACATGCTGACTGCTACGTGACTGTTCCCTCACTGAGCAGGCCGAGAAGGAAATATATAATAGAGGTAAGGGTCCTTCCGGTTACAGAGAAGAACGATGACTACCTCTTTGAATGGCTTATGACAGAATCCACATGCGGGTGCGAGGACCACTTCTTCAAAGGCGCTCAGTCAAGGCTTAAGCAGGACAGTGAAGCAAAAACATTCTTCAAGTATGCCAACCCTGAGCACACTCACTGCAGGCACTTCTGGGGGGTGCTGGAAAAAATAACCGAAAGGTCATACCAGGATTCTAAGGCACTCCCATTCCGGGTGAAATTCCCCACTGTCAAGGGCTTGCTCTCCCCATGGCATGCGCTCAAGACCAGGACACTTATAGGGAATGAAAAGAGGGCCAGGAGGCCTACCAAAGCAGATATCGGAATCCTCTGCGGAAAGGTAATAGGCTACGAGGGCCCTGAAAAAATGTTTGACCTAACGGAGTGACAAAAACCTTTATAAAACCATACCATATTAATTAACTATTCAATGCGTTTATGCCCGATAAAAACCGGTTGATGGGCAACTGGTTATTAGGGTATGAGCATTGTTAGGAGAATCTATGTCAGGAAAAGAGCCTTCAGACAAGGAGCTGGACAAGCTCCTGGACAAGGAGGAGGAAAAGATTAGAAGTGAGAGGGAGGAGATGAAGAAGCATCCTTCCCCGGCAGAGAAGCCCAAAGAGGAGAGGCCCGGGGAGGAAAAGCCGGCTGAGAAAAAGCCAGAAACCCCAGCGCCTCCGGTTATGGGCGAATACAACCCCTGGGGGATTCTGCTCTATCCCCATTTAGCCGAGAAGAGCATGAACATGGTGGAGCTTGAGAACAAGCTGGTTTTCATGGTGAGCAGGAAGGCCAATAAGAAGGACATAAAGGAGGCAATTGAGAAGGGCTTTGAAGTCAAGGTCGCAGAGGTCAAGACAGAGATTACCACA
>JAUXAC010000092.1 GCA_030615035.1 Dehalococcoidia bacterium
CGAGGAGATAATTCACGTTGAGTCCGAATTTCTGCGGGGTTTCCGCGCTCTCCATGGTTTGGAACGAGGACTCAACCTTATGGCCATCGCTCTTGGCAGATACAGTCGCCTTATCGCCCTTAAAAGCGATACGAACAACACCCTTCCCGTCCAGGGCTACTACTGCGACTCGGCGAACGGCCACCTCAAGTTGCGGCGCCAAGAAATGGGCTTTCAGGATCGGCTCTCCCTTTGGAATTAGTTTTAGCCAATCGGGTGGCTGGCCGTCGACCAGTTTGACGATAGCGGTAGTATCATTATCAAACTGGAACCTCAGTCCCAGCTTGCCATCGTAACCCACCATGACGTATTTCTTGGCCAGCAGGGCCGGAACCAACTCCTCGGTTTGAGGTGGGGTGCGGGGTGTCTTCTCCCACAGATGTTTGAGAACCCTCACAGAACTGGACGGAAGGATTACTATTTTGTGCTTGGGAAAAGAAAGAGGTAGCACCTGGTCCGCCATTCGGTAACCATCTCCCGCTGCCACTTCGACCGGGTCTCCGAGAATAAGAGTTACGCCCGCAAGGACGGCTCTTTCGGAATCGGTAGCGGCGTAAGGTAGAACCCTGACTAAAGCGGGAATGAGGACATCGGTGTTGATAGACCCCTCGGTTTCAGGAACGAACTCCGGCACGTCCGGGAATGTCCCCGCATCCTCTACGGGGAAGGTTGCGCTGCCATCTGCCCATGATAGAGACAGCTTGCCAGAGCTGCTTTTTATAGTCAGTAATTCTCTACCAGGGGTGAACTTCAGCACCTTGACCACATCATTAAAGGGAACCAGGGTTGTGAGGTCAACTTCGGGTACTGGAGTTACTACGAAAGTTTCGAGGTCGGTAGCAGCAGCTTTCCCATCCTTGAGTAATATATGCTCGATGCTCGTTATTTTGGACTTGCGGGCTACTGCGGGTTTTAGCAATTCCAGCGTCTGCCTGAATCTGGCTACTTGGATATCCATTTTTATCACCTCCTTTCTGGCCATAAATTTACACACCGGTGGGCCAACGACCGATGCACGCCGGTGATGTTAGAAGAAGCTCGGTTGGGCAGGTTTTGCCTTCGGAGCTGTTGAAGTTCTGGCAGGAGTCGAAACGGGTTTCGGTTTAGGCAGATTCGCCTCAGGATTCTTAGGATTAGTACTCCACTTCTGCTTCGCTTCATTGACGAGTTTTGGGACTCGCTTCAAAGCGGCAGCCAGGGTGCCCTTGAGAGTCGTATACACCGGGTCGCAATCCGGCGATTGAACTCCAAGCATTACCCTGTCGTCCTTGAGGATAATAACTACCTTGAGCTCATTCGACGGCTTCGCTTTCTCACTCTCTTGTGACTGCTCTTCCTGCTTCTCTTCCGTCTCGGCGACTTCCGCGGCTTGCTCTTTTTCAGCCATGTTTTCACCTCCTTTCTTTTGAATTTTGTCTCAAGAGGGTGTCAACCTTCACCCCTAGCATTCTGGCCACTATCTCTGGTTCTGCCGGCACTGTTTGCAGAGTGCCGGCTTCAAAATCAAGGTATGCCCCCATCCAGCTCAGCCTCCCCTGGAGAAAGCGGTGCACAAATTCCAGCACTAATACAGCCATGGCCTGGTTGATTACGGGGCTCTGGTCCTCGGCCGCCACAGCTTCAGCACAGTCCGGGTCAACAATAACCCGCTTTGTCGGCGGAGATAGAAGGGCTGGAAGCTGGAGCGCTGGGTGTGGCAAGGCATACACTTCCTCGCTATCCTTGTCGAAACTCCCTTCGAGGTATGACATCTTATTAGTATTGCCAATAAGGACCTGGCCGGAAGAATACCCATTGCCGGCATCGAGCCACCAGTTACCGAAGTCCAGTGTCCCAGCAATTGAACGCCGGGCATCTGCGTTATCCACGCAGCCTATGACCAGGCCTTGAGCTGCCATCGTATGTAGCCCACCCCCCCAGTCTTTATGTATAAGGTCGGGCATAAAGGGATAGACGCTGTATGCGATAGCTCGCCCGTACTGGCGGGATAAGCGTTCCGCAAGAACCTGGCTTTTAAACTTGCCCACGTCTCCGGAGAAGAATTGCTGCCTTACCAGGTTGTGGGGCTCCACGCGGTCGGGATCTACCAGTATCAGGGGGATATCGCTGTTAATAAGCAGCCGGCATAAGCCTTCAGCGACGAAGCTTCCGGTACCACCACAGCCAACGACCAGGATCCTTTTGTCCTCGGCCATGTGCCTCAGCGAGATCCTGTAGGCCATCTTCGCTTATCACCTCCTCTTTTTCGTATTCCAATGCTCCAGCCAGGGAGCCGTCAAAGACCTCACTCCAAAATAGATCCCTGAAGTAGCCATAAACTCCTATCCTGAGTTTCACTATAGGCGTAGCGGCTAATTTCCCCACTACCCCGTATAGTTTCAATCCCGTTTCATCCACATTATCTGTTGAGCTGAACCGCGCCCCCATGTGCCCGTGTGAGTGCATTTCAAGGACCACAGAAGCCCCCACCTCATATGTAACGCCGCCGGCAGACTTGTCCTGCACAGGTATGTAAAAGTGGTATCCAGCAACCCCGGTTACCGCCACGTAGTGCTCGGAGGAGCTGTCCGCCAGAAATAGATTGAGTGCCAGGTCGAAGAACCGCTGCGGGATGCTCCCGTAGGTCAGGGATATCTTCGTCTCAATAGGTGCCAGGCCCCTGATTTCACACTCGGCAACCGGTATTCTCGCTGTAATAAGCGGACTTTCAGCCTCGATGAATATCCCGTTGGAGGCAAAGATATAGTCGTAGTAAATACCTCTTTCCCCAGAGATTCCTCCCGGGTGATTCATCAGGTATCCGACTGGTTTATTCATACTGCATCAAATCCCTCACCTTGCCGTGCCTAAC
>JAUXAC010000013.1 GCA_030615035.1 Dehalococcoidia bacterium
TTCATAGATAAAGGCATCAGTCGGGCAAGCCTCGGCCCGTAGGCAGTCACCACACTCAACACATGTCTCCTGGTCAACTTCGGCGATATCA
Source organism: Dehalococcoidia bacterium (assembly GCA_030615035.1). The sequence goes on from JAUXAC010000013.1 coordinate 92, forward strand.
TTCATATGAATGGCACCTAGCGGGCAATAAATCAGACAAATACCACAGGATGAACATAGTTCAGGGTCTATTCTCATTATTTCTCCTCAACCAAAAAGTTTCTTATAGTACTCCATCCTGCCAGCAACCTGAGGTGCCACAACAGTTTTATCAGGAATAACATTAATCACTGATGTCTTCCCTGAGTTAAAGGCTCTCTCAAGTGCCGGCTTAAGCTGCTGTGGCTCAGTAACAAATTCAGTATGGCAGCCCATCTCGGCAAATATCTTGTCATACCTGATGTCGGGCAGCATACTCCAGTCACAATTCTTTACGTCCGGTGGCAGGACTAAATGTTGTGCTGCATCGCCCATCCAGCTGCTGTTATTGTAAAGTAAATAGCATGCCGGGATTTTATAGTGGGCTGCGGTCTCAATATCCCAACCGGCAATCCCCATGCCACCATCGCCCAAGAGGTCAACAACCTGCTTACCGGGTCTGGCTAATTGAGCACCCATGGCAATACCTATACCGTGGCCAACACCACTCCAGGTGGCGCCGTCCAGCATCTGTCCGGCGAAGGAAGTCTTTATCTTGGCTGTTAAGAAGCCGGCCATGCTGAAAGAGTCCAGAATAATAGTGGCATCCTTATCTAGAAAATCAACAAGCTCAGCCGCTAGAAAGTCGGGATGAATGGCCTTGTTATTGCGCACCTTGTCTACTGCTTCCTTTGTCTTAGCCCTGTCAGCCTCCCTGAGTTTGTTGACTATATCCAGCCACTCACTTCTATCTGGCTTACCCTTCATTATGTCCTTGGCGCAGTCAATCATCTGCCGCAAAACCTGCTTGGGACTGCCAAAGATTGATACCTCGGTGGGCAGTCTGGTGGTTAGCTCCTCCATATCTTCAGATACCTGAATGTATCTGACATTCTCTGCTGGATATCTCGGTGGCATGCCAAAGCCCTCAAGCATATTCATTCTCAAGCCGAAGATAGCGATCACATCAGCCTGCATCTGGATGGGTCTCCGGAAGCCGGCACCGAAGGCTAACGGATGGTCCTCAGGAACAGCACCCCTACCCATTCTTCTGGTGTACACCGGAATGCCAAGCAGCTCAACAAATTCCTTTAGTTCTTCTGACGCCTTAGACCAGTAAATACCATCACCACCAATGACTACCGGTTTTTTCGCTTCAAGCAACATGCGCACCGATTTTTCCACCATTTGTGGGTCACCAGCCGGCCGAGCCGGGTCAGCACAGCGCCCTTTTGGCAAGTAGCCTCGTAAGGAATCTTCATCCCCGGCTATTGCGCCTAGAATGTTAATCGGGAATTCAATAGCTACTGGTCCTGGTGGATAGGTTGTGGCATCCCGGAAAGCCTTCTGCATAAGGTAGGCAACCATAGAAGGGTCAACCAGGCGCTTGGTCCACTTGGTAAAATAGCCAGATAACGGTTCGGCATACGCCTCTTGGAAGGGACCCCAGCCGTCTTCTGAAGTGTCGTGCTGCCCTAGAAGACAAATAACCGGGCTCCTAGCTAGATAGGCCTGATACATAGCGGATATCATATTGCCAAAGCCAGGTCCGGCTGTGCCCATAGCCACTCCTGGTTTACCACTAGCTCTGGCCCAGCCATCAGCCATATAGACACCTGACTGCTCATGCCGCATGTGATAGCATTTTATTCCAGCCCTATCAATGGCTACCATAAGCTGCCAGACATGACCACCATGAACACCGGCATACCATTCCACCCCCTCTTCTTTTAAAACCTTAGCTACTACACCCGCAACCTTAATCTCTGCCATTTTCTGCCTCCATTGATTGCTTAATTAACAAAACCGATAGACCTAAAGGTCCTGCCACCTACGCTTTTTAATCGCTACTCTGATTAAAGCAAGCCACTAGAATCTGGGCAGGACTTAAACTACTGATACCAACTTATCACTCCCCTTTCGCATTCTCACACGGAACTAAATACTTGGTTAAATACTGAGAAGAGAATACTTGAGGTACCAGCCACCTCAGCCACCCTAATTAAACCAAAGAAACCATAAAGCACTCCAAAAGTTGGCTATTTTTCAGCCCGCTTCGCAAAAAGATTACAACACTACCCCTCCCTCTGTCAAACACAGGGAGAACTTTTTTTAACTAAATCCCAGCCCTTTTCTGGGGCGGATAATTTCTCTCACGCAAGCATATTTGTTTTGCTGGGCTGAAATTTATTTTTAGTTATGTTAAAATAAATCATAGATTATCTAGTAGTGAGGAGACATGCTGAGAGAGGCTATTAATAGTTTTTTAAACTATCTGACTGTGGAGAAGGGCTTTTCTGAGAACACGGTAGCTGCTTATCATAATGACTTATATCAGTTAGCTAGCTTTGTTGAGGAAGAGGCTACTAAGCGTGGCTTTATTCCTTTGTGGACTAGTTTTGGTCGGCAAGGGATGCTAAGCTATCTGCTTAATCTCAAGGAGATGAACTATGCGGCTACTACGGCGGCTCGCAAAGTGGCTGCTGCCAAGTCTTTCTTCAGCTTTATGGTGGCTGAGGGCAATATAAAGGATAACCCGACACTGAATGTGACTTCACCTAGGGTGGGGAAGTCATTACCTAGGCCTATCTCAATTAGCCAGGTTCGCCGTTTGTTAGAACAACCGACCAAGCTGTCTACACTGGAAGCAAAGAGGGATAGGGCAATGCTGGAGTTACTGTATGCCAGTGGCATGAGGGTGAGCGAGTTAGTATCCTTGAACCTGGGTGATATAGATACAGAAGGTAATTATGTGCGCTGCTTTGGTAAAGGACATAAAGAGCGGCTTATCCCTATTTATAAACAAGCTGCTTTGGCGGTAGAAGAATATGTAAAAGAAGCTCGTCCTCATCTATCACATAACGATGCTGAGCAGGCTTTGTTCCTTAATCGCCGTGGTGACAGACTAACCAGGCAAGGCCTTTGGCAAATATTAAAAGGTTATGCTAAATCAGCCGGGTTGGATAAAGAGATTACGCCTCACACCCTGAGACATAGCTTTGCTACTCATATGCTAAACGGTGGGGCTGACCTGAGGTCGGTTCAGGAACTACTGGGTCACGCCAATATCTCTACTACCCAAGTTTATACTCATCTTACTACTGAACATGTTCGGCGCACCTATGAAAGGTCCCACCCAAGGGCTAAGTAGTATGGGTGAGGTTTGTAAAAACTCCAATATAGAGGTTCCAGATGCCTAGTAAATCACAACGCAGCAGAAGGAAGCGTTCTTCCAAAGGTAAAAAGAAGAAAAGCAGGCGAAGCCCTCCGGTTATAGTTTCCCAGCAGCAAGCAGCTACTCAAACCTATGAGCCTGTTGCCCCTCCCAAGGTGGCTGCTCCTTCGGCAAGTGCACCAACTCCAATGCCGGTGCTGACTGCTGTTCGGCATCCCTACATACTTACTGAGTTACGAAGAATCGGTATTCTAGCCGGGGTAATGTTGGCTATTCTTGTGGTGCTAGTCTTGGTTTTATCCTAACCTTGTCCTGGCAAGGAGTGTCCATTATGGACTTCGAAGCAGCAAGAGCCAGGTTAATTGAGCACCTTAGTGCCGAGATTAAAGATAAGCGGGTATTAGCCGTTATGGCCCATATACCCCGGGAACGTTTCGTGCCACCAGAAAGTCGGCACTTGGCCTATGAAGATATTCCACTGCCTATCGGGTTGGAGCAGACAATTTCACAACCTTTTATTATTGCTCTTATGACCGAGGCACTGGAACTTACTGGCAGTGAAAAAGTGCTGGAAATAGGCACCGGCAGTGGCTATCAGGCAGCTATTCTTGCTGAGTTAGCCGGGTTAGTGATTACAGTAGAGCGTTTGGCCCCTTTGGCTAAGGCAGCCAAGCACGTACTGAAAAGCCTGGGCTACAGTAATATTGAGATACACCTTGCTGAGGAAACCCTGGGGTGGCTGGGGGGGGCACCCTATGATGCCATAATGGTTACCGCTGGTGCGCCAAGGGTGCCGCCTGACCTTCTAGCTCAATTAGCCATTGGTGGACGGATGATAATTCCGGTGGGGTCCCGCTACTTGCAGGAATTATGTAAAATCACCAAACATAAAAAGAAGAATAAAGTTCAGAATTTAGGTGGCTGCCGCTTTGTCTCCCTTATCGGCAAGAATGCCTGGGAAGAATAAAAAGTCTGGGTATAAGGAGATAATATTGGAAGTTCTGGAAGTAATTAGAACCAGGAGAAGTATTCGTAAGTATAAGACTGACCCGATAGATGACAAAACTTTAGAGACGGTTCTGGAAGCTGCCCGTTGGGCACCGTCCTGGGCTAATACCCAATGCTGGCGATTTATCGTGGTGCGGGATGGCGACATAAAAAGTAGACTTGCCAACACCTTAAGTGCCACTAATCCAGCCATGGATGCCATTAGAAATGCGCCAGTGGTAATTGCAGCCTGCGCTGAGCTGGGTAAATCAGGTTACGATAATGGAGTGCCAGCCACGGATAAGGGTGACTGGTTTATGTTTGATGTGGCGTTAGCCATGCAAAACCTGGTATTAGCTGCCCACTCGCTGGGGTTGGCCACAGTGCATGTCGGGGATTTTGATGCCAAAAAAGCGGCCAACATTTTAGAGGTACCTGAGGGTTATTGTGTAGTGGAGATAACTCCCCTTGGTTACCCCGACCAGGTACGTAACCCGAGACCAAGAAAAGAACTTGCTGAAATTGTCTTTTATGATAAATACGGGCGCTAATCAGGAGAGGCTACTTATATGAGCTATAAAAGGTGGATATTCGTTGCTATTGGTTTATTTGGTGTCGGTATTGCCTCAGGTTTGGTGACGCCGGTTAGCACCGCCGAACTTTTTAGTGAAGACTTGGCTGCCATTAGAGAGCTGGCGGCTATCTTAGGCCCGTTCCAAATAACCACTGCCATATTTATCTTTCTTAAGAATGTTTCCGCCCTGCTGATAAGCTTCGTATTCAGTCCAATTCTTTGCCTGGTACCTATCTTGGCTTTAACTGCCAATGGCTGGCTTATCTCCTTCATCTCGGTAGCTGTAGTGCAGGAAGAATCACTCGGTGTTTTATTGGCTGGTTTACTACCTCACGGCATTTTTGAACTCCCGGCTCTAATCATGGGTGAGGCAGCAGCTCTTAGCTTCGGTGCACTAACAATAGTAGCCCTAGTCTCAAAGAATAAGAAGGATTTACTACTGGCCGGCCTGAAACAGAATTTAAGGTATCTCCTGATAGCCTGCACCTTGCTTCTGCCAGCAGCTATCATTGAGACATATGTTACGCCATTGTTTCTAACCTAATATGAAGGAGGATATTCTATGAACGAGCTAGGTTTAGCGGTTCCCTTCTGGCTGATGGTGCTAATATGGATGGCCAGAACCGTATGGCTGGTCCTTATCTGTACTATTTTTGCCTGGCTTGGAGTTAGGGCGCTGGATGCTCTTACCCCGCATATTCCTCACCGCCAGCGCATAGGAGAGAGTCCGGTTGCCACCGGGCTATTCATTGCTGGTTTTTTTATCCTAGTCGGTCTTGTCATCCACGGGGCTATTACCGCACCAACTGTGGTTGGCGGCCCACTACTCGGATACTTTTTTGATTTTAGAAGGCTAGGGCTGCTAGCAATAAGTTTCCTAGTAAGTATGCTTGTAGGGATAGCCCTTTTCTACTTTCTTGATAAGCTAACACCCAAAATACCCTTTGCCAGCATTGATCAGGCTCCGGTGGCGGTGGGTATTCATGTCTTTGGCTATCTCGTTTTCTTTGGCTTGATACTCCATGCGGCACTAACTACACCATTATGAAATATTGGGTTATTATATTAACCTCACCCCCTTTGTCCCCCTCTCCTTAAAAAGGAGAGGGGGAAGAATAGTAGAAGAGAGACTTCGCCTCTCTTTAACTCTCCCTTAATATCTCTCTCCTTAAAAGGAGAGGGGGAGGAAATAAAGAAAGAGGGGCTAACGCCCCTCTTAAACACCTGGTAAATATTGGTTTTCAAAAGGAGAAGGAAATAAAAAGAAAAGAGAGGCCTAATGCTCTTCCTAGACTTCCTACGGTCTCCGAAAATGAGAAAGAAAGGGATAGTTCCTGATAGGCGCTCCCTGTGAGGTATTTCCATGAAGACGGCTAAGGTTGTAGTAAGCTTGATACTGGTATTGCTAGCCGGGTTAACGGCTACTGGTTATGCTTCGGCAACTCCATCGGAAGGTTTCCGCGAGGTAAATGGTGACATATTTGATGACTGGGGAATAAGTAGAACCAGAGCCGCCGGCGAAGACGGCTTTTACCAGATATCCAGGACAGGGTTCCGGCCGGTTATAACCTTTGAGAGCCTGGGAGAAGAGGTCAACTTGGCCTACAGTTTGGGTAAGCAGATGGCTGATAAATACCCGGACCAACTACAAAGAGCCGAGAAGATATTTTACTTTGTGCGGGATAGAGTAAACTATACCGCAGATATAGACCAGTTTAAGCATGATGAGTTCGCCCAAAATGCCGATGAGTTAGCGACTACTATCCAACAGAATGGAGTTGCGCATGGTGATTGTGAAGATAGTGCTGTATTACTAGCCGTTATGTATAAAGGTGCCGGGTACCGTTCATCTATAATAGTCGGCGAGGGTCATACCGCTGCCATGGTTTACCTACCCGAGTATAAAAAGGCTTCAGTTTTTGAGCTGGGGGGTGAGTCAGGCTGGGTCTGGGCTGAGGCAACAGGTAAAAACAACCCATTTGGGTGGGTACCTAAAGAGTTCATTAATGTCAAGCTAGCTGCCTACGAAATATCCGAAGAGGCCATAGCCCCAGCCAAAAAAACCACCGCGCCTGTAACTGCAGTTACCAAAACTGGTGGGGGCAGCTCATCCCGCCCATTTCCATTCTTTGGCATAATTGGTCTACTATGGTTTATGTCCCTGTTTAGAAGAAGGCGTGCCCGCTAAACCCAACCAACTTGCCGTGTCCACTTAACTGTGAGTATAATAGTGCCGAATAATCTCTAGAGAGTAGGTAATTTATATGCAGCAATATGGACTGGAGAATATCAGGAATACCGTTTTATTGTCCCATGCTGGTGCCGGCAAGACATCAGCCACGGAAGCAATTTTGTTTACTGCTAAAGCAATCAACCGATTTGGTAAGGTTGATGATGGTTCTAGTACCTCGGATTATGACCCTGATGAAGTAAAGCGGAAGATTAGTATTAACCTGTCTCTCCTTCCCTGCCAATGGCGGGAGACTAAGTTCAACCTTATTGATACCCCCGGTTATTCTGATTTCGTCGGTGAGGTTAGAGCAGCGATACGGGTTAGCGAGGGAGCAATAATTGTGATCTGTGCTGCCTCCAGTGTTGAAGTGGGTACCGAACAGGTATGGGGGTACTGCGAGGAGGCTAAGTTGCCTCGCCTTATCTTCGTTAATAAGATGGACCGCGAAAATGCCGATTTCTACCGAACTATGGAAGAAGTCCAGTCTAAGTTTGGTCGTAGATGCCTGCCGGTGCAGTTACCTATAGGTGCCCACAATAATTTCCAAGGGATAATTGACCTGTTGACAATGAAAAGCTATATCGGTTCTCCGGCGAAGGAGTCAGAGATACCATCATCCCTACAAACTCAGGTCGATTCTTTCCGGGAGAAGCTGGTGGAGGCAGTGGCTGAAGTTGATGATAGGCTCATTGAGAAGTATCTGGGTGGTGAGGAACTCAGCCTGGAGGAGCTTAAGACAGGCTTACGGCAGGCAACAGTAAGTGGCAGTATTGTACCCGTCTTAGCCGGCTCGGCACTGCAAAATGTAGGGATTAACTGGCTGCTGGATGCGGTTTATGACTATCTACCATCAGCTAAGGAGCGGGAAGTAATTATTACTACTGATTCAGCCGAGCAGAGGATTGAGCCAAGCCAGGAGGCTCCTTTAGCTGCCCTGGTGTTTAAGACCAGTGCTGACCCGTATGTCGGTAAACTTACCTACTTCCGGGTTTACAACGGCGCTATTGATACCAATTCTCATGTATGGAATGCGACACGAGGTGGGACAGAGCGGATAGGTCAGCTATTTATGCTGAGGGGCAAGGCTCAGGAACCAGTGTCTCAAATCAGAGCCGGAGACATAGGAGCCGTAGCCAAATTGAGCCTAACCAGCACCGGTGATACATTATGCCGTCAGGACAATCCATTGAAAATTGCCCCTATTCTGTTTCCTGAGCCTATTTTTGGCGAGGCGGTTTATCCCAAAACCAAGGCTGATTTAGACAAGCTGGGAGAAGCATTATCCAGGTCAGCTGAGGAAGACCCTACTCTTCGGGTGCACAGGGAGGCTGATACCGGTGAGACCATTCTATATGGACTTGGTGAGACCCATGTTGAAGTGGCGGCAGACAAGATGCAGCGTAAATTTGGCGTGGGTGTGAAGTTGGAAACCCCCAAGGTTCCGTATAAAGAGACCATCACTGCGTCGGCTCAAGCTGAGTATAAGCACAAAAAGCAAACCGGAGGACATGGTCAGTACGGTCATGTTTTCCTGAAGTTGGAGCCTTTGCCACATGGTAGCGGCCATGAGTTTGCCAAAAAGATAGTAGGTGGTGCCATACCCAAAAATTATATACCGGCAGTAGAAAAGGGGGTCAATGAGGCGATTCAAGATGGGGTGCTGGCTCACTACCCGGTGGTGGACATAAAGACAACATTGTATGATGGGAGCTTTCACCCTGTTGATTCTTCAGAAATATGCTTCAAGATTGCCGGGGCACAGGCGCTGAAGAAGGGATTATCACAAGCCCAGCCGATTCTATTGGAACCGATAATGAACATAAAGATAACCGTTCCCGGTGACCTCACTGGGGATATTATTGGCGACCTTAATACCAAGCGAGCTCGGGTGGCGGGGATGAACCCCGTGGGTGATACCAATGTTATTGAGGCTCAAGTGCCACTGGCTGAGGTTCTGCGCTATGCAATTGACCTGAAGTCAATGACCCAAGGAAGAGGGGGTCATACGCTGGAGTTTAGCCACTATGAAGAGGTGCCGGCTCACCTCACACAGAAGATTATTGCTGAGAGACAGGCCGAGAAGGTCTAGTCTATAGTCTATTATGTAAGATTGTTTAACAACCTATCCCCCTAACCCCCTTCCCTTAATAAGGGAAGGGGGGAGTGCAGGTAAGAGAGGGGCTTCGCCCCTCTCTAAAAATTTTCCCCCTTTCCTTTCAAGGAGAGGGGGATAAAGGGGGTGAGGTCAATAAATAATCTATAATTAGGTAGCTCTTATTTCCTGTTTCATAAACAGTAGATAACTGATAGCAAAGCAGATAGCGCTCAGACTTACCAAACTGGTAATGTGAGGCCAGATGAGGAGGAGACTCTGCCCCAGAGAGAGGGGGTTGGGCAACATATAGGCCGCCTGACTTTGGGTTATTAACCCTAAGCTTCCCACTGTTACTGGAAGGAGCAGCGCAGTAGTCGCCTCAGAAAACAGCGTGTTCGGTGAAAACCGCATCAGCATTTGGCGTAATTCAATGTTGCGAATTATTTCTGCTTCAGAGCCATCAGCAGCAGGAACCAGAGCATTAGCTATCGCCGGAGCTATCAACAGGATAAATATGCTAAAGAATAGCCATAAAGCGAGCGAAATCAACAGAGAGGCAGCTATTCTCCGGAGTAATACGGAGAAAAGTATAGCTAGCCCCATCCAGAAGGCTCCGAAAATAATGGTGAGAAAGAGATAGATAAAGAGCCTGATGATTTCTTCAGCGGTTGGTGGCACACCAATCATGCTCAGACCATAGCCCGAAACCAGCAGTAGCATGGTGCCTACCATGATAGACAAAGCAACTATACCCGCCAGGAATTTCCCGTTGATGAGACTATCCCTGAAGACAGGTTGAGATAGAATGCGGCTTAGAGTGCCACTGGTGCGCTCGCTGTTTATAGCATCAAAGCCCAAGGCTATGCCGATTATGGGAACCAGCAGGATAATGAGGGTAACAAGTGACGGGATTACGTTTCCCGAAGTAGTAAAGAGTCCCAGGAAGACAAACCCTTCTGGCAGGTTTGCCCCACGAATGCCTTGGGAGGCAGCGACAAGTCCCGCAGCGCTAGCAAACAATATCAATACAAATAATATGATAAATCTGATACTGGTAAAATAGTCAGCCAGTTCTTTACGCAAGATAGCTCTCATATATCAACCTTCACGAAAATACTTCATATATATGTCGTCTAACGAGAATTCTTGAACTTTCATTTGAATTAGTGGGAAATCGTTTTGCACCACTGCTTTAGATATTGCCGCCCGCAAGTCGGAAGCAGTGCCTATTTGAAGTATATTGTCCTTGGCTTCTACTTTTTTTACTCCCTTAATTCCTTTGATAGCATTTATGAGCTGAGGAGTTGGTTGGACGGTTTCAAGCTCTATTATATAGCGCCCCCCGGCCAAAGCCTCTCTGCCAAGTTCATCTATAGAACCCTCAATTACCATTTTGCCTTTAGATAGTATGCCGATGCTGTGGCACACCATCTGCACCTGGTATAACTGGTGCGAAGACAACACTACGGTTGTCCCCATCTTCGGTAGATTGGCTACTAGGTCAAGGAGTTGGTTAATCCCCTTCGGGTCAAGTCCAGCCGTCGGCTCATCAAGAAAGACTACCTTTGGCTTTTTGATTAATACATCAGCTATTCCCAGGCGCTGTTTCATTCCGCGGGAGAATTTGCCCACGGTCAGGTCGGCTTCCTTACTAAGACCTACTGCCTCCAGCGCCTCGTCGGCTCTACTATTAGCCTCGGCATAGCTAATATTATTTAGCTCAGCAATAAACGCCAGATTTTCCCTGGCAGTGAGGTTATCATAGAAGCCTACCTTTTCGGGAAGATAACCTACCAGGCGCTTTACCTTAAGTGGCTCTCTGGTTGGGTTAAATCCGAAGACTCGGGCAGTACCGGATGCCGGCTCAGTTAGTCCCAGCAGCATAAGGATGGTAGTGGTTTTACCGGCGCCATTGGGACCAAGCAAGCCAAATACCTCGCTCTCTTTAATGTGCAGATTGAGGCTATCAACTACGGTAACTCCGTCATACCTTTTAGTCAGGTCTTGTGTCTCTATGGCAAATTCTTCACTCATTGACTACCGCCGACTAAATCGCATAAAGATAACGACCAGGCCAACAATGACTACCAATATGATTGCTACTCCAACCCATCCCCAGATGGTCGGGGTTTCTACGGTAACCCTGAGAGCGAGCTTCTCGGATGCAATTTGCGCTCCCGAAGCTCTGAGGGTAACCATGTAATCTCCAGCTATAGTTTCCGGTGGTGGCTTTATATTAACATCTATTGTTTGAGTATCGAAAGCCTCCAGTAAATCTGCCTTCTCCGGCGTGAACTCGATTGTCCAACCCTGAGGCTTATCCGAAGAGAAATTGATATTATCAATAGCTGCCGTGCCCAGGTTCCCTACTTCCACCGAGAAGTAGTTATCCCTGCCGGCTTCAGCTTTAGTGTCATATCTCTCTTCAGATGGGACCAAAGCCAGAAAATACCTGGCAGTTATTACCGCCTTAAGCTCAACGGAGTCCTTCAGTTCACCGGAGGCCACTTCAAAGGTTATCTTGTATTCTCCAGGCTCAGGCAAGGGCCAGAAGGGGGCACTAACGACGACCCTTGTCCTTTCGCCGTAGGCAACTCCCGGCTTAAGGCTGATAGCTGATATCTTTTTTTCCTTTTCATAGCGTGGAGTCATGTATGCTTCCCAACCTTGTGGCACCGTGGCTCGCAGCTCAAAGTCACGGGATTCACCTGTTACCCCGCCCGCACCGATGAACCTGTACTCTACTTCAAACGCAAACTCCCCTCCAGCAATAGCCTCTAACTTGGAATAGACAGCCATCACCCCAATCTTTTCCTCAAAGACAGGAGCCGTCACGGTAACCCGGATATCAATCTCCTCTGCAGAAGCCTGCGCTCCCGAGGCTCTGAGGGTAACCATATAATCCCCAACTTCAGTTACTGACGGCGACGCTATGGTCACATCTATGGTTTCCCTATCCAAAGCCCCCAGCAAATCCACTTTCTCCGGCGAAAACTTGACTGCCCAACCATAAGGGAGGTCTGCAGAGAAGGTAATATTATCAACAGAGGCTGTGCCCAAATTTTCTACATCTACCGGAAAGTGTTTACCGGTGCCGGCTCTGGCTTCAGTGTTATAGCGTCCCAAAGCGGGGGTGATGGTCAGAGAATATAAGGACTCTTCTTCCTCCTGGGCCAAGACAGCACCGAGCGGGTAAATAGCCATTAGACTCACTAGCAAAAGGCAGATTATTCTCACTGTTTTCATTGTTTCGTCACCTCGCCAAAACTTTTTTGAGCTTAACATACAACCGCTAATAATACCACAATTCAATATTTAAATTCAATGGCTCACATCACACCCTGGAAAATACTATATACTACCATACAGTATCACCTCTGTCAATACCTCTACCTGAGATTTTTTAATAACCTATCCCCCTGACTCCCTTCCCTTATTAAGAGAAGGGGGAGTGTGGGGAAGAGAGGAGCTAAGCCCCTCTCTAAAAATCTCTTCCCCCTCTCCTTTCAAGGAGAGGGGGATAAAGGGGGTGAGGTCAATAAACAATCTCAGGTAAAATTCAGTTGATTTAATTTATCATCATGCTAGTTTTAGGTCAAGCATAAGCCTACCACCCGTTCCATACCACTCAGGTCCGAGGCGACCTCAATTCTAGCCGAGGGGAAAAGGCTATACAAAGAGCTGGTTACTGTTTTCCCCTGCCCCTGCCCGATCTCCAGAAGTAAGCAGCCCTGGGGACTAAGCTTGCTGCCTGCCTGCTGGCATAACTGGTGTATTTTTTCCAGTCCTTCTGGGCCACCATTTAGTGCTAATATTGGCTCGAAACTAACCGGACCAGTTGGGGGTAATTCTGATTCTCTGACATAAGGCAGGTTGGCGACTATAAGGTCAACGGGCTCAGGCAGAGGGTCAAGCATATCGCCCTGTAGAAGACAAATTCTGTTGGCTACGCCGTGCTTCTGACAGTTAAATAAGGCGACTTTGAGCGCCGGGGCTGATATATCGGTAGCATAAATTTTAGCTTCGGGAAGGTTTAGTGCCAGGCTGATGGCAATAGCTCCACAACCAGTGCCAATTTCAGCAATTATAGATATAGCACGCTGGTGAGCCAAGTTGAGAACCTTTTCCACCAGTAGCTCGCTTTCCGGTCGGGGGACGAGAACATTGGGGGCAACATAGAAATCAAAGCCATAAAACTCACGATGCCCGGTTATGTAGGCGGTAGGCTCACCTTTTAGACGGCGTTTAACCAGACGCCAGAAGGTTTCCTCTTGCTTCGGGTTTAGCTCACAGCTGAGATCCAGGTATAGCTGAACTCGGCTTATCTTCAGCGCATACCTTAGCAGCAGCTCACTCTCTAGAGAAGTATCCTCAATGTTATTAGCTGCAAGGAGCCCTCGAGCCTGACTAAGAGCCTGTTTCAGGGTCACGCCATCTGTTCCTCTAGTTGTTTCGCCTGGTAACTAGTGGCTAGAGCATCAATAAGTTCGTCAAGTTCTCCTTCCAGGATTCGAGGTAGGTTCCGAAGGGTCAGACCGATGCGGTGGTCAGAAACACGGTCCTGAGGGAAATTGTAAGTTCGTATCTTTTCGGCACGGTCACCAGTGCCTACCTGGGAGCGCCGCTCCCTGGTTATTTTCTCTTCCTGCTGGCGCCGCTCCATATCCAGGAGTCGGCTTCGCAGCACTGACATCGCCTTTATCTTGTTCTGTAATTGTGAGCGCTCATCTTGACAGGTGGTTACTACGCCTGTAGGCAAGTGGGTAATGCGGACAGCGGTGGCTACCTTATTTACATTCTGTCCCCCGGCGCCACCACTGTGGAAGATGTCAATTTTCAGGTCATCAGGATTGATAGCTATATCTACTTCCTGAGCCTTGGGCAGAACGGCTACCGTAGCTGTTGAGGTATGGATTCTACCCGAAGATTCGGTAGTAGGCACTCGCTGTACCCGATGAACTCCACTTTCATACTTCAGTCGACTGAAAGCTCCCTTACCTTCTATTTCAAATATGATTTCCTTAAAGCCACCGATGCCGCTTTCATTAAGATTAATAATGTCTATTCCCCAACCTTTGGCCTGAGCATAGCGACTATACATGCGAAAGAGGTCGGCTGAAAACAGGCCGGCTTCATCACCACCAGCCCCGGCCCGGATTTCCATAATGATGTCTCTTTCCTCATTAGGGTCTTTGGGTAAGAGAGCGAGCTTGAGTTCCCGAAGCAGATGGTCTAATTGTGTCTCAAGGCTTTCTACCTCTTGCTTGACCAGAGCTACCATATCTTCATCCAGTCCACCGCCTAGCATCGCTCTTGTTTCTTCCAGCGACTTTGCGGTTGCTTTATATTCCCGATACTTTGTTACCACGTCCTCAATACTGGCTCTCTCCTGAGCCAAGACCTGCAATTGCTTTAGGTCAGAGGCTACCTCAGGCGCAGCCATCTGCTCACCCAGTTCCTGATAACGCTTCCCTATTCTTTCCAATCTGTCCAGCATAACTCCACTACCTCATTCGTATTATATCACAGCCCTAGCTAGCGCTCAAAGAAGGTCACCTAAGGTAAGATTATTTATTGACCTCACTCTCTTTAGGTTTTATCTAGTAACCCCATTCCCCTTTATCCCCCTTCCCCTTGGCAAGGGGAAGGGGGAAGGGATATGTAAGAGAGGCTTCGCCTCTCTTTGACTCTTCTTGAGCATTTCTCTCTTTTTATATCTCTCCCCTTGTTCTGGGTTAATAATGTGAGGATGTTTAAGAGGAGCGTCAGTCCCTCTTTTCAAAATCTCCCCCTCTCCTTATCAAGGAGAGGGGGACACAGGGGGTGAGGTCATCAAATATCCTAATTAGGCAGAGTGTAGGTTAGTATAGTATAATGGTTAGATTGACTTGGGAGTAACTCTAGGAAAATACAGATGAGAAGACAGCTAGCTAACCTGACATCCAATATCCTGAATCCCTTCTTGGTGAGTCTTGCTATAATCATATTGCTTTCATTTGGGTCAACAACTACTACATCTGATGCCATTAAATGGTCTTTGATCTCAATAGCGGTTAGCATACTGCCAGTTTTCTTGATTATAGTCTACCTTGTCCGCAACGAAAGGCTGGAAAATATGTTCATCAATGCTCGCCGACAAAGGAACAAGATTTATCTGCTGGCAAGTATTTGTGCCGTTCTGGGCTGCATCATTCTTCTTTATTCGGGAGCACCGCTAGCACTGGTGGCGGCATTTGTGGCTGGACTTTCCGTAGTACTCCTATTTATGTGCATAAACCTCTTGTGGAAGATAAGTGTTCATGCTGCCTTTGTCGCCAGTTCAGTAACAGTATTGACTATCTTACATGGCTCCACTGGGGCGGTAACAGCAGTGCTACTCCCACCAATAGCCTGGGCAAGGATAGAGCTGGAACATCACTCAATAGCTCAAGTAGCTGCCGGCGCCTTTCTGGCGGCTCTAATTGTAGTGGTGGTGTTCCACCTCTTTGGTCTGATTGGGTCCATCACACCTCTTTAGTATAAATAACTTTGACACACATAAAGTCCCGCAGTAACATAGTGGCAGGAGAGCTATGTTAGCCAAGGTAAAAACTGCCGCCGTGGTAGGCCTTGAAGGTCATCTGGTTGATGTCGAGGTTGATATTTCAAGCGGCTTACCGGCAATGACTATCGTTGGCTTGCCGGATGCTGCCGTTCAGGAAGCAAGAGAACGAGTCCGCGCTGCCATACGAAATTCGGGCTACACTTTCCCGATGAAACGCACCGTGGTTAACCTTGCCCCGGCTGACCTCAAGAAGGCTGGGCCGTCTTATGATTTGCCGATTGCAGTTGGTATCCTTCTCAGTTCGGAGCAGGTAAATGTTGATGCTTCCCAGACTATCTTCCTCGGTGAGCTATCCCTGGATGGCAGCTTACGTCATACCAATGGTATCTTACCTATGGTTGCCCTGGCTAAGGATGAAAAAATAGCTACTATTATTGTGCCTGAAGTTGATGCCAGAGAGGCATCTTTAATAGAAGGCATTAAAATCATCCCTATTACCTCACTATCCCAGTTAGTTAGCTATTTTCGCGGAGAAATACCGGCCCCGGAATATAAGTCTGATAAAGTTGGGGATTATTTCTCACTCCCCTTCCCGACTACTGACCTGGCTTATATTAAAGGGCAAGAACATGTTAAGCGAGCCTTAGAGGTTACCGCAGCTGGCAGGCATAATCTAATAATGTGTGGCCCACCAGGGATCGGCAAAACACTACTGGCGCGTTCAATTCCCTCCATATTGCCACCAATGACTACCGAGGAAGCCCTGGAGGTTACCAAAATATATAGTGTCAGCGGTCTGCTTCCACCGGATACTCCCCTGGTCAGGCAAAGACCCTTCCGTTCCCCCCATTACACCATTTCCAATGCCGGTCTGGTTGGTGGCGGACATTGGCCAAAGCCTGGTGAAATAAGCCTCAGTCATCGGGGGGTTCTCTTCCTCGACGAGCTTCCCGAGTTTGGACATTCATTACTTGAGATATTGCGCCAACCTCTAGAAGACAAGGTAATAACTATCAGCCGGGCTCAGGTTCGCTTAACACAATCTTGCCCAATTTCGTAACTATCTCCTCCGTTGTAATAGGTATACCAATATCGATTGATATGTCAGTAAAATACAAATATTTGCGACGCTTTAAAACTGCATCGGTCATTTCCTTAACAGCGTTACCTTCTATCACTTGGCCTTTGGAACGCAGAAATGTAATCAACTCGTCTACATAGTCTCGCTTGTCCTGTTCACTTGGCACATGGATGGATAAGTTCAAAACACTGAAAATTTTACGCCAATCTTCCTGCGTGAGTCGGTTATTCTTTATTCTCTCATCGTACTTCTGTCTCATTTCATCCAAGCTTTTTTTCGCCGCATCCTCCTTGACCAATATAGCAAGCTGATTGATCTTGGTTGCCTCTTCCTTCCCTATCCATTCACGCTGGGCCTTCAGTTTGTCCTTAAGTACCTTCTCAGCCTCTGGGTGTACTTTTCCCTCGAGAATACGCTCTTCCAACTTCACCTCATCATCGATGTTTTTGGCGTATTTCTTCCTTAGCAAATGTAACTCCCGGTGTAGTGTGTCTTTTGTGAAATTATGGCTAAACTGCTGATAGAGTGGCAGATAGTACTCATCTGGCTGGTCTATTACGAGACCAATTATCACCTTCTTGACGTATTGTTCAATTTCAGGGCCAGAAAGGTAGGGCCGAGTGCAGCCACCGACAGGGCATACATATCGCCATCCACCCTTCTTGCCATGTGGCTGGCCATGGTACCGTCTCGGTTCTCCCTTTTTACCCCTATGTGTTTCGCAGAAAATCATGCCTCGCAGTAAATAGTCACGTTGAGCATTGCGCTGTGCCAGCTTCTGGTGCTTGGCTAACTGATCCAGAATTTGCTGTCTCTGCTCCCAAGTAATATAAGGCTCAACAACTTCGATTTCAGGGAGATAGTGTGCTTCATCAAGTGGTAGCTTTCTACATGATGAGTTACCGTATGTATCACCCCGCCGTTTTCTAGGTTCAACGGCTTGCTTTTTCAAGGCGTAATAGCGTCCGGCGTATACCGGGTTATGAACAATAGCTGACAAGGTCGCCTTGTTCCACTCAGGATGCCCTGCCGGGCTTAATATTCCCCGTTGCTTTAGCTCCTTAATGATGGGATCATAGCTGATCCCATCAAGCAACATTTTAAAAATCAGGTCCGTCGTTGGGGCATTTTCATCCCGCAATAGGCGGTTATTTTCCCTGTCCCACTTGTAGCCGTAGATTTTGTGATATGTTATGGGTAATCGCCGCTTGGTGGCCCGGTCATGCAGCCCGTCCCTGCTGCCTTGCCTTGCCCTCAAGATTTGACGTTCTTTACCGATAGCCAGAGCAAGCTCGACCAATTGGCCTTCCGGCTCGTCTATAATTGGCGGTCCTTGGCAGATAATCAATTCTACCTTGGCATCTTTACATTCCGATAGGAATACAAGGCGCTGCAATCCTTTGGCCTGGAGACGGTCACGGTCAAAAACGGCCAATGCCTGAATCTCATGATTATTGATTAGCCGGCGTAGTTCTTGAAACTGAGGACAGGAGAACAAATCCATGCTAGTCCAGTCAATTTGTAGGGTGTAAAGAACCGTGTAACCAGCTTCTTGTAGCTTCTCGTTGCAGCGGTCGATTTGGCTAGGTAACGAAGTTTCAGCTTGGTCATGCGTGGAAACTCTTGCCCAAATTGCCGCTGTCTTGAAAATGGTGAGTGTGTCTATTACATTCAAATTGGATAGTTTACTTGTTTCCACTTCATCCTCCTTTAACAAGACAGACAGATTGGGTTGGCTTCTTGTTTTCTAGGAAACCGGTTGTTTTCGTTCGTCCAGCTCCTTAACGGAGATGGGTTTTATCGTGAGTCGGCCACAATTATTGCAACGAAATTGCTGCTTATGTTGCCTTCCACTCCAGACATGACCCACCTTTACAAGTCTATTGCCCAAGCATTCTGGACATAGTAGATGTTGGTTGATTTCGCAAATTTTTGCCATATAATATATACATAACATAAAATATTGTGTTTGTCAACCTTTTATTTTTTAATATTACTCAATTTTAATAAAATTTTTTAAATTTTTCACCTGGCCCCCTAAAAATCATTCCTTTTTCCACACTCAACAATCTGACGTTTTGTTCTTTTGTCATACCGAAAGATAAGAAATATTATTTACTAAGAACAGGTGTTGGATTGTGATATAATTCGTATAGAGAGGATAAGTTACTTCGCGGGTGGAATGATTATCTCAGACGAAATAAGAGGATTTCTACTTTCTAGCGGTGCAGATTTAGTTGGTTTCGCTAATTTGCAGGACATATCATCAGATGCTCGTGATAGCTTACCATTCGGCGTGTCAATCGCTGTGGCTCTGAACCCACATATCATATCGAAGATCAAAGATGGTCCAACGGGAGATTACTATAAGGAGTATGAACGAGCCAATCGCCTCCTAGATAAGCTTGGCTATCTCGCCGTCCACTTCTTTGAGAAATATGGGCACAAGGCAAAATGGTTAGCTGCAACCGGTGTTGGTTATGATCCTGAGACTCTATCTGCACCTCTGCCACACAAGACTACTGCAACTCTTGCTGGACTCGGCTGGATTGGTAAATGTGCCTTACTTGTTACTGCAACATTTGGATCAGCTGTTCGACTAACAACAGTGTTGACAGACGCTAAACTGCCTACAGGAAGGCTTATAAAAACTCCCTACTGTGGGAAGTGCACTGCTTGTGTTGACGTTTGCCCCGGTCATGCACCGTCAGGAATGAGTTGGCAAGTTGGCCTCCATCGTGATTTATTCTTTGATCCATTCGCTTGTCGAGAAACGGCCCTAAAACTCGCATCAAGAAGAGCAGGAATACAGAAGATCATCTGTGGGATATGTATCGCGGTGTGTCCCTGGACGCTAAAATATATTAAAAGAAACATCTAGTCGATAACCTATCGGCTCAGAGGGGATATCAAGAAGTTGCCGATGTTCATGATAGGCATCGAGAAGCTTATTTAGAATAACAATCACCCGAGCATTTCGAAGCAAATAAGATATATTATTTTGCTAGAATACCGGTAACTCTGACTTAAAGGGTGGCATCCTTTGTAGGGGCAGGTCATATTGACAATCACACAAATAGGACTATAATTAGCTTACTTGATGTGAGATAGCTTGAAAAAAGAATAATCGGGCAAGTGGCATCCCACCTGCCAATTAACATAGATAAAAAGCGGCTCAGGAAAGCCGAGGCGATTGTGAAGAATAAGATAGGGTCCTTGAGACCCTGAAGGGGGTGATAGCTTTCAGTAGTAGAGCAATTTTATCCGACCAAAATCTAAGGAAAGGAGTTTTAATCGATGAAAAAGAAAATACTGTTAAGCACGCTGGGATTGTTGTTGACCGTGAGCTTGGTTGCTACCGGCTGTCCAGCACCAGCACCTGCACCTGCTCCAGCACCAGCTCCAGCCCCGGCGCCAGCTCCAGCACCGCCACCTGAAGAGCTTGCTTCATTTATAACGCTGTACGAGGGTACCGGTTCAGCAGAAGTAGCTGGAGAAATCGTTAAATACATTAAAGAAAAGCTGGGTGTCGAGGTCAAATTTGAAGCCTTGTCCCACGGAGTAATCCACTCCAGGATAAAGGCTGAAGCTCCTCGTTTTGGCGCGGACATGACCTCCAATGCCGGTGTTCCAATGCTTATGGAGGCTAAGGAGGAAGGATGGTCTGTACCCTATCAGTCCCCGACATGGGTTGGAGCGGCTCCCGACTGGGCAGATCCTGACGGGCATTATTGGATCAACTCAAGGTGGGCATTTGTTTTGGTGTACAATAAGGACCTGCTGGCTAAAGCAGGTTACGATGTGCCCAAGAGTTGGCAGGACCTTCTCGATCCCAAGTGGAAAGGTGAGATTGTTATGCCCTCTCCTTTAACCTCTGGTACTGCTTATATGATGGTATATAGTTTTATGACGCTTTATGGGTTCAATGTGGATAAAGGAGAAGAAGGAGGATGGGAATACCTAGAAGCGTTGGACAAAAACGTAGCCCATTATACCAGAGGTGGTAATGTTCCCACCGACCTTGTCGCCAGGGGAGAATTTATGTTGGGAATCACTTCGGATGAGCAGGTTTACCCGAGGCTCAAGGAAGGTTATCCTATTGATTTTGTGGTTCCTGAGGAGGGAATTGGATATGGTATGCAGGGTGCCAATATTCTTGCCGGGACTGAGAAGTTGTATACCTGCCAGAAGGTCGTAGACCTGATGGGAACCGCGGAGTTTAGTATCTTTTTGGCGAGTGTAGCTGGTTATACAACAAAGGAGCCGGAAGCGGCTGCTGCGCTTTATGCAGAAAGGTCCCCCGAGTTCATACCTAACATCAATCTCGCCTGGGCTATAGAGAACAAGGAAAGGCTTTCTGATGAGTGGATAACGAGAATCGGCAGGGTGCCGGCGGAGTAGGTTTAGAGTGGGAGAGAATGGCAGAAGCAAGAGCATTAATTCGTCCCGGCTCTGTCTGGCAGGGGGTAAAGGATTTCCTCAGTGCTCGTACGATTGACGTTACCGGGGGATTATTGCTCCTGCTTCTTGCCGCATTTTTGGTTTGGCCTATCATCGTAATACTGGTAAAGGGTGTATTTGGTCCAGAGGGATTTACCTTAGAGTTTTATCAGAAATTTTTTACTGCTTATTACTATCAATCTTTTTTGAATACCCTGCTTCTCGGCGTTCTGACCACATCGGTGTGTATAATTGCCGGTTTTTGTATTGCTTATATGACTACCCGGGGACCTATGTTTCTTCGTACCCCTTTGAAATTGATTACATTATTGCCGCTGATAGCACCACCCTATATATTTGCTCTTTCACTAATAATACTTTTTGGACGAAGTGGATTTATAACCCAGGCTTTTGGTCTCGGGTGGAATATCTATGGCTTTTCAGGTGTCGTTTTAGCCCAGACGCTGGCGTTTCTTCCTTTGGCTTATCTGATGCTTGAGAATGCTCTTAGCTCCCTTGCCCCGAGCTTGGAGGATAGTGCTGCCAATCTAGGCGCTTCCGAAACAAAGATTTTACGCAGCATCATCATTCCTCTATTAACTCCGAGCTTTCTGAAGGCTATTCTTATAGTTTATGTCATGGCAGTGGCCGAGTTTGGCAATGTGGCAATTTTGAGTGGCAGAACTGCATTCCTGGCGCCGGATATTTATACTGTGATTACAGGAGTTGAAGTAAATTTTAATTTGGCTGGTGTTTTATCTATGTTTTTAGTCCTCCCTGTTGCCATTATTTTCTTGATACAAAACCACCTTATCAAAGGCAAAGCTTATATAACGGTTACAGGCAAGCCCATTTCTGCGGAACCCAGACATATAGGTAAACATATCTTAATACCGATGATTGTCATCTCTCTTATCGCCTGTGGCCTCATTTTACTTTCTTTTGGAGTAGTTGGACTCGGCGGATTTACCAAGATTGTGGGCATTGATAATACATTTACCCTCAGCCATATTCTGGATTGGCGGGCTAACGATGCTCTTATTAATAGTCTAAGAGTTTCTCTACTTGCCGGTCTACTTGGCGCGATATTAGGCGTTATTATAGCCTATGTAGTCATACGGGGGAAATTTAGAGGTCGAACTTCTCTTGAGGGGTTATATTTGGCAGGTTTTGCTCTACCCGGGACCGTTCTGGGAGTTGGCTATCTACTCACTTTTAATAGTCCACCTTTGCTCCTTACTGGAACAATGATGATTCTGGTTATTAACTGCTTGTTCCGTTTTGCCGCGGTAGGTATGGAGGCGGGAATTATTAAACTACAGCAGCTTAGCATTGAGGTTGAAGAGGCATCCTTAAACTTAGGAGCTAGCACTATTACCACATTCAGGAGAATAGTTTTGCCTATCATCTTCCCCGCAGCTATGTATGGGTTTATATATGTCTTTATGACCACAATGGTATCCTTAAGCGCTGTGGTTTTTCTTACTTCCCCAGGGTCTCCCCTGGCTTCGGTTTTTATCTTCCAGTGGGCAAACTATGGATACATAGGATTAGCATCTGCCACGACGGTGAAAGTGATTGTAATTGTAGCTATTTGTGTGGCGATTATCCAATACATAAGCAGATGGACGGGATTGAGCATAACAAGGAGGGGTTAAAATGGGTGATGAAAGAAAATCGATGTTAGTTTTAGATGATGTTCATAAATCCTTTGGTGAGGTTAAAGCATTAAGGGGTGTCTCGGCTGATATCAAGGAGGGAGAGTTGGTTACCTTTCTGGGGCCGAGCGGTTGTGGTAAGACCACTTTGTTACGAATCATCAGTGGGCTGACTAAGCCTGATTCGGGGAAGGTAATTCTGGATGGGCAGCTAATTAACGATGTCACTCCTGATAAGAGAGGCATCCAAATGTGTTTTCAAGGTTACGCCTTATTTCCTCACCTTACCGTAGCACGCAATATCAGTTACGGGCTGGAGGTTCATAAATGGAAGAAAGAACGGATAAAAGAGCGCGTGGAGGAGTTGCTTCACCTGGTTCGCTTAGATGGACTGGGAGGTCGGCACATTGACGAACTAAGCGGTGGGCAACAGCAACGGGTAGCTCTTGCTAGAGCTTTGGCTCTAGAACCAAAAGTCATCCTGTTAGACGAACCCCTTTCCAATTTGGACGCCAACCTTCGGGTGCAGATGCGAGCCACACTTCGGGAGATTCAGAGGCGAATAAATGTAAGTACCATTTTTGTCACTCATGACCAGGTTGAGGCGATGACTATTTCAGACAGGCTTGTCGTTATGAACTATGGGGTAGTAGAGCAAGTTGGCACTCCGGTTGAAATTTACCAAAAGCCGAATAATGGATTTATAGCCGGTTTTATTGGCTATGTTAATATTTTAAAGGGAGAGGTTAAGAGTATAGGAAAGGATGCGGAACCTACTATTGTCTCAACGGAGTTAGGTGATCTGGAAATTTTGAGTAGCGAGGAAGATATCAAGGCGGGCGGGGAAGTTTATCTCGTTATCAGGCCTGAAACTGTACACATAGGCTCACCTGGGGAGGCAATAGGGATAAATGGATTTAAGGGCACTGTAGCAAGTGTCACGTATGCAGGTTCCACGGTCAAATATGTAGTTGACATTGACGGTAAAGACCTAACCATAGATGAATACGATCCTACCACTCATGGTATGCGCAGGATGGGTGACAAAGTTATAGTCACCATTTCTCGAAACGTTCATGTGTTAAAAGAGTAGTAGACAAATAGGCGGCAAAGCAGAAAACCAAATTCTCGGAAAGGAGAGCGAGATGGAAAAACAAAAGTATGATGTTGCAGAGGGCGATCTAAGTATATCGCCACAACGAAAAATATGGGCAGAGAGAAATGTATCAGAAGAAGCCAGAAAGTGGTTAGCTGAAGATGAGAAATACTTCATACATCAGAGTTTGTCAACACCCTGCTTGAATGTGATGGCCAGGTGTGAGGGGCCATATATTCAGGATATAACGGGGAAACGTTATCTGGATTTCCACGGCAATGACTTGCATAGTGTTGGTTTTAGGAATCGCAAGGTGATTGATGCCATCAAAGCACAAATGGAGGAGCTACCATTCTGTACACGTCGGTATACCAACATTCCTGCAATCAAATTGGCTGAGAAATTAGCTGAGATAGCTCCGGGGGACCTTAGTAAGTGTCTATTTTGTCCCGGTGGAACCGACGCTATAGAAATGGCAATAAAACTCGCCAGAGGTGCTACTAAAAGGTTCAAGACGATATCAATGTGGGATTCTTTTCATGGCGCCTCATTTGGTTCCATAAGTGTGGGTGGGGAGGAAATATTCCGGGGGGATAGCGGGCCTTTTCTGGCTGGAACGGAGCACGTTCCACCTCCTGACTGCTATCACTGTCCTTTCGGGTATTCCGGCCCTGATAAATGTCATTTGGAGTGCGCTAAAATGGTCAGGTATGTTCTTGAAAAGGAGGGGGATATAGCTGCAGTAATATCCGAGACAACGCGAAGTATTCCTTACATACCCCCTAAAGAATACTGGAAAGAAATCAGGAAAGCCTGTGATGATAATGGTGCGCTGTTGGTACTGGATGAAATCACTAATTTCCCGGCTAGAACTGGCGAAATGTTCTCTTTCCAGAACTATGACATTGTTCCGGATATCGTTGTCATGGGGAAGACATTGGGAGGGGGTATTTTACCATTTGCGGGTATCATCGCTAGGGAGAGATTGGATGTAATGGGCAATCGTGCCATAGGTCATTATACCCATGAAAAGAATCCTGTTTGTTGTGCTGCTGCTCTGGCAACTATTGAGTTTGTAGAAGAGAATAAATTGGCGGAGAACGCTAGGATACAGGGTGATTATGCCCTGAGTAAGTTTAATGAAATGAAGGGTATACACCGGCTTATAGGAGATGTTCGAGGTAAAGGTCTATTGTTTGGTGTGGAATTGGTGAAGGATAGAGAAACAAGAGAACGGGCGCGTGAAGAGGCAGAAGCAGTAATGTATAAGGCGATGGAGAAGGGTCTGAGCTTTAAGGTGGCGATGGGAAATGTATTAGTTCTCACTCCAGCATTGACTATAAGTAGAAAAGAGATGGATGATGCCATTAATATTATAGATGAGTGCCTAAGCGAAGTTGAGCGTGGTATGGTGTATTAACTCAGAGTAGTGAGGGAGAAAACTCAAAGGGGGTGAGCGAAGTTGAGCTAGTTTAGGTGATGGTAAGATGCTTCAATTTTCCAAATAATAGAAAGGAGTTAGTTAAGATGAAGGTTTTGTTTGTAGGAGGAGGGGGTAAGATATGCAGGGAAACTATAATAGATCTTGTGACGACTACAACTGCTAATGAGGTTTCTAAAATAATTGTTACGGACTCCAATGAAGAAGCAGGAAATGAAGTAGTTAGGCTTCTGGATGACCCTCGGGTTGATTTTAAGAGAGTCGATGTCAATAAATCAGATGAAATGATTGAGCTTATGAAGCAATGTGATTTTGTTCTGGATGGAACAACAATTGAGCTGAATGCTCAAGTAATGTCCTGTGCTATTAGGGCAAAAATTCATGGGATGAACTTAAATGGGACTACGGGTTGGGAACTTGACCAGGAATTTAAAGATTGTGGCAAGATTTTTATTCCAGGCTTTGGTATGACCCCGGGGACAACAAATATTATGGCAATGTTTGCTTGCAATCAGCTGGATACTGTAGACACTATTTGTATTAGTCACGGAGCATATAGGCCTATTGCTTATTCACCGGCCATAAGGGAGACGACTAGATTTGAATATGACCCTGATCTTAAGAGCCGTACCGTTTTTGAGGATGGGGAATTTAAACAAGTTCCCCCATTTGGGAGACCCAAAATGATTGATTTGCCGGAGCCATTTGGACCAAGTGAGGAATATATTATTCCTCATCCAGAAACTATTACTTTACCTAAGTCACTGAAGGGCAAGGGAGTAAGGTTGATTGAGGTAAGGGGAACCTGGCCCCAAAAGAATATGGCGTTATTAAGAGCTTTATATGAGTGGGGTCTGTTGCGTAATGATACGGTTAAAGTAAAAGATATTCATGGGAATCCAGTTGAAGTTGGTACGCTGGATGCAATTGCAGCTCATTGGCTGAGTTCTCCTGAAGGAAGGCAAACCGATTTGTATGGTTATTCTCTACATGTTGAAGTCACCGGAACGAAAGGCAAAAGGAAGGTTCGGCATATTTTAACAAGTAGTCATCCCACTTCGGATGGCTCTATTCCAGAGTGGGCAGGTCTGCGAGCTTATACAAAGTCCGTGGGCATTCCCATGTCTATAGGAACTCAATTGATAATTGCAGGTAGGAGTAAAGGAACTGGTGTTGTTGCTCCGGAACTTGTCTTTGACCCTGAAGAATTCTTTGCTGAATTGGCGAAAAGGGAAATTTTAATCCATGAAAGAATTGAGGAGGAGTGGACTGTGGCGTAAGCCTTGGACTCTTGTCTAAGTTAAAATATAGAAGGCGGGCTCTGCCAGGGGAAACTGGAGTAGTAACGCGCCACCCCCTCCCGTGTGGAACCTCAGCCGTAATCGGGCAAGTGGCATCCCGCTTTTTGATTATACTTTTTGGTTGACCTTTACAATTGTCCAGATTGTGACTTCTGAGAGAATATGACACTGCTTTACATCTGTTCACGTTTCTATTCACGTTGAGGTAGCGTAGCTCGCTCGGATTGGTGGCAAGCGACGAATGGCTCTCAATGGAGCGTTGCCTGCCGCTATGATTGACAGGCAAATCCTATCCCCTTAGAATTGGAGCAGGAGAGTAAGATTGGCTTTATCTAAAGAAAAAGCCTACTATAAGGCGATTCGTCGGGCGGTAGCAGCGGTTAACTCTACGACCACTTTGAAAGAAAAGCTTGGTACCATCGTTAGAGGTACGGCGAGGTCTTTAGCAGCTGGTGCCTCATTAGTGTTGCTGGATTCCGCCAGGAAGAAACTGATTCACACCTCTTCGTGGGGATTACCTCAATTCTACCTGCGCAAGGGTGCCTTGGATGCCAATAGGAGCCTGTCCGAGGTTCTTGTTGGACAGCCGATAGTCATAACCGATGTGACTAAAGATAGTCGTGTTCAGTATCCCGAAATAGCTATGCGAGCGGGAATTGTTTCTATGCTCGGCGTACCGGTAATGTCGGATGGTTCCGCTGTAGGTAGCATTAGGGTCTATACCAAAGAGTACTACGAATTTACCAATCAAGACATAAGCTTCGTGGTCACTATGGCAAATCTGGCTTCTATTGCTATCAGCCACAGTCTGCAAACTCGAGAGAAGGAAGCCAGTACAGCCCCCTTGCGTCGAGCACAGTCGGTGACCTTTGCTAATCCCAGTGAGGGGGAGTTTGCACGAATACTGGACTTTTACAATATAGAGTGGGTCTACGAACCTTGCTCTTTTCCATTGAAATGGGAGGACGACAGGGTTACCGAGATGTTTACTCCTGACTTCTATCTACCCGGCTTGGACCTCTACATTGAAATTACAACCCTCAAACAAAGTTTGGTCACGAAGAAGAACCGCAAGCTTCGCCTTCTCAAGCAGCTATACCCTGAGGTCAAGATAATGTTACTTCACAAAAGTGAGTATGACCAGTTCCTAGCAAGGTATAGTTGTGGACCCTTAGCACATGCTCGCACTGGTGGCATCAGCCGGGTGCTGTATTCGGCAGCTCAAATTGAGGAAAAGGTGCAGGTGCTAGCTGAGCAAATTTCCAAGGACTATGCTGGGCGTCATCCAGTCATGGTAGGCGTGCAACGAGGCTTCCTCTGCTTCATGGCAGACTTAATTCGGCACATAACCATTCCTCTTGACGTGGACTTCATAACGATATCTTACTATAGCGGCAAGAATCACTCCACCTTCAAGATTACAAAGGATTTGGACCTGAACATCGCCGATAGGCACGTTATTGTGGTGGAAGGTGTGGTGGATACTGGCATGACACTCATTTCCATTTTGAACCACCTGCGGTCGAGAAAGCCCGCCGGTTTAGCGGTATGCACTCTGTTAGACAAACGCCTGCGCCGGATAGCAGATGTTCCTCTTGACTATGTGGGGTTCGAAGTGCGAGACCAGTTTGTGGTTGGCTACGGGTTGGATTACGAGGAGGAGTACCGGAATCTTCCCTTCATTGCCGTACCCGAACTCGAAAAACCTCATCAGAAAGATTAACCGGACAGCCGCTAGAAAGAAAGCGCCCCAGGTAACCTTTGCATCCCGGATATTCCACTTAGTAGCTTCCTTTCAATTGGGTCCTACTCAGTTGCTTACGCTCCCTTTCGGGTGACTTACTCGGTCACTACTTCTGTGGTCCATCACCACTGCTCTAATTACCTGGAGCAAATTTAAGTATCCCACACCATACCCGCCATGTCAAACCGACCAAGGGCTAAACAGTGAGTAACAGAGGCATTGGTGCCAGAAAATTGACTTGAATGCCGCCGCACAGCCTTAATTTTCTCGGCTTTTCTAGCCCCCTATTCTAAGCGGGCAGGAGACAGTTGTCTGATTCTACCTTTGCTTGTTCTGTCCTCCTTTGAACAAAAGTCATTATTGTTTACCATTGCACAAAAGCTTATTTTGTGACCTCATAGAAAATCGTTCTATAATTTGATTGCTTAACTATGTAGTGTTAGTATCTGTTTAGGAAAATGGACAGCATAAACCAAGAAAGCAAACACCGTTCATTATGCAAGGGCCAAGTTAAGAATCCTTGCTTATTACACTGATGGTAGGCTCAGCTTACCCGCTTTTTTGGTTCTAATCCTGGCGATGTGGGGGCTTTTCTTAATTACAGCCCTGCCGGAACGACGGATAAGAAGTAGTGGGCAAAGGTTCAAGAGCGGCACCGGGCACCAGTTATTGACCGCCAGCGTAAATGGCGATGTAGGGGAGGTTTCTGACGCGAAAGGTAGCCATCGTCACTGATAGCATAGCTTGCCTCACCAGAGAATTGGTCGAGCAGTA